>JAEWOQ010000329.1 GCA_023460875.1 Pseudomonadota bacterium | reverse complement strand
GGCGCGGGCACCGGCAGGGGACCCGGCCGCGCCCCCGGGGCGCGACCGCGCACGACGACGAAGGCGACGGCGTCTGGGCAAGGGCTCTCTCCGGACGCGATCCAGCGAGTGGTGAGCTCGCGCTACGGCGCCTTCCGCGCTTGTTACGACTCGGCGGCCGCGAGCCAGCCAACCCTGACCGGGACCGTCAGCGTCTCGTTTCGGATCGCGCCGGGGGGGAGCGTGCAGTCGGCGAGCATCAGCGGCTCGTCCTTGGGTAATGCGCGGGTGGAGGGGTGTGTGCTCCGTCAGATCAAGCGCCTGCGGTTTCCGGCCGCCGACAAAGGGTCGAGCGCCACCTTCCCCTTCGCCTTCAAACCGAGCAAGCGCTGACGCTGGCACGCGCGTGGCATAGTGAGCGTCCCCCATGAGGTCTCTTCTGCTGGAATCGAGGGCTTCTTTCGACGGCGCCGTCCCCGCTGGCCCCCGAGGTGTGGGGGCGGAGACCCGCGACGCTTCGCGGGTCCTCGTCGCGGCCCTCGCGGCGCTGGCGGCCACGGGCGCGCTGGGGTGCTCCGACGTCGAGGAGACCCGCACCTTGGCGCTCCGTCAGGTGGCGATCAGTCACGCGGACACCCCTATCTACGATGACGGAGAGCTCACGATCTTCGAGTCCAAGATCGGTATCCACTTCCCACTGCTCGCGCCCACGCGGGAGCAGCGCCGCGCCCTGGGGCGACTCGAGGCTCCCGCGCCGTATCCCAGTCATCCCTGGATCGAGGGGGACGATCTCGAGGTGCAGGTGTCCTGGGTGGTAACGAACCTCGATCCCGAGAGCCACGTGGTGGGGATCCTGATCGATCCGTGGAACGAGTTTGGGCGCTACTGGCCGGGGCTCTCCCTGGTGGACGCGGACAACGGGGAGTACCTGCCGAACCTCTCGGGCTACGATCTCCTCATCGAGCTGCCAGGTACGGAGGCGGGGACGAGGTCGCGCAGAGCCGGGACGGCCACCTACGACGATCTGAGGGAGATGGCGGTGGATCTCGCGACGGTGATGCAGTTGATCGAGACCCCGCCTAGCGAGGGCGAGGGCTTCGGTGACGCGGAGCTGCTGGCGATCCACGCCAATCACGCCTTCCACGAACAGAACCGGTCGGGGGCGTCGCCCCTCGTGGATCCCTACGTCCCCTCGGTCATCGCCGGCCTCACGGGCGTCGACGTGGGCCTGCGCACCTTCGAGCCTGCCAACGTGGCCCTCGAGGTGGTGGTGGAGCTCGTGCGCTCGGGCTCCGGCAGCCCGGTGCCGACCCAGGGCGAGGAGCGAGAGCGTCCCCTGTTGAACGCGCCGACGGAGTACATCACCGTCGGTACGGGGCCGTGAGCCGCGCTTAGAGCGCTCCGGCGAGGAGCTGAGCCAGCAGCTTTCCGCGGGCTTCGGCGGGGATGCGCCAGCGGAGCTCGAGTCGATGGGGTGCGATCGCGCGGAGGGACCAGCCGTCGAGCAGGGCGCGGTGCTGGTCTCGAGGGGCGTGGGAGAGGAGATCGCCGCGGGCGTCCACCAAGAACCGCCCTAGGGCATCGCAGCCGGAGCCGTCCTGGGTCACCTGACAGTCGATCAGCCCGAAGAGGCTGTCGTCTCGCAGCGCCCAGGCTGCCGCGCGCAAGAACCGCAAGGGCGTCCGTGACGCCTCTTCCGGGGACACGAGGCCGTCGACCCAGCCGCTCGGGAGGGCAAGCGTGAGGATCACGGCGCTCGACTCGTTCGTGTTGGCGCGGGGGACGTCGGCGTGGGGGGTGGTGGCGTCCAGTGCGGGCTCCCCGGGGCTACCCGGCATAAGCGCGGCGCTCATCGAGGCCAGCAGCTCCGCGTGATGCCCGTGTCGAGCGGCGCTCGGCCGCGCGCCCGCGAGCACCTCCACGAGCGCGTCCGTGCCCCAAGAGGGCGCGCTGGCGAACATCATCGGGCCCTCGCCGGGAGACAGCAGGAGGCGCAACCCACCAGGACGGCGCGCGACCTCGATGCCGCCGGGCCAGGGCTCCGCGACCGCGCCGCCGTCGCGCATGCGATCACGGGCGCAGGCTCGGAACGCGGCGGTGGCGTCCGTCGAGGTGACGAGGAACTCGAGCTCGTCGCCCACATCGGCGCGGACCGGGGGAGCGAGCAGCGCGACGGAGATGCGGCGGGGCGGGGGGATCTGGTCGCAGTCGAGGGCGTCGAGGCGTCCGGAGAGCGGAGCCCCGAGCTGCACGAGGTGGCCCAGATCGAGATCGAGGATCGCCCACGCCTCCGCGGGGAGCGCGTCGCGGGGGGTGCTCTCGGCGCGAGAGCCGTCAATCGGTGCCGCGGGTCTCGCGGGCGCCAGCGACGTCCCCGGCGCGCCGCCGCGGTCGTCGGCTCGACCGAAGAGGATGAGCGCCGTGACGAGGCAAGCGACGACGAGCGCAGCTACCACGAGCCGCCGCGCGAAGCCGTTCCCCCCGTGTACCCGTCTCGCCACCGGCTCGATCCTGGCCCGGGGCTTCAGCCCGAAGTCCCGAAGGTCGCCGCCTTCTCCTCGACCCAGGCGATCACGCGGTCCTCGGGCGCGCCGCCGTCGAACCGTCCGAGCTCTTGGATCCCCGTGGGGCTCGTCACGTTGACCTCGATGAGCCGACCGCCGATCAGATCGAGGCCGACGAACCAGAGCCCGTGCTGACGCAAGGTCGGCGCGAGATCGGCGACGAGCGCTGCCTCGCCCGGGGTGAGCTTCGTCGCCTCTACGCGGCCGCCCACGTGGATGTTGGCGCGGATGTCGTCTTCACGGGGCACGCGCAAGATCGCGCCGAGGGGCTCACCATCGAGCAGTAGCACCCGCTTGTCGCCCTGGCGGACCTCCGGCTGGTACTCCTGCACGAGGGCCTGCTCGCGCCCCTCGCGGGTGAGGAGATCCACGAGCGCGCGGTTGTTACGATCGCCGGTGGTGAGGGCGACGACGCCGCTGCCGCCAGCGCCATCCAGAGGCTTGAGCACGGCTCGGCCGCCCACCTCCTCCACGAAGCTGAGGAGCTCCTCGGAGCTCCGGCTCACCCGGCTGCGAGGCATCCAGCGGGCGAAGCGGAAGGCGAAGAGCTTCTCGTTGGCGTCCCGCAACCCCGCTGGGTCGTTGACGACGAGCGTCCGGTGCTTGACGAGATCGAGCTCCTGCGTGAGGTGCAGGTAGGCGGTATCGAAGGGCGGATCCTTGCGGATGAAGATCGCGTCGAGCTCCGTCAGGTCGATGACCTCCGGGCTCCCGAGGGTGACGAAGGGCTCCTTCGAGCTCACCGTGACCGGCCGGGCCCGGGCGACCACGCGCTCCTCCACGAGGCTCACGTCCGGAGGCTCGCAGTGCAGGCTCGTGTGCCCACGGCTTTGGGCGCTGCGCAGGAAAGCGAAGGTGGTGTCCTTGTCCGGCAGCATGGTCGCTGCGGGATCCATGACGAAGAGGAAGCGCATCGGGATGCGAAAGCCTAGGGACGGGACCGGCTCGGCGCCACCGCTCCATCTTCGCCCGCCCGCCTGGGCCGACCTTTTCCCGCCCCACGGCGGCGGCGCGTGGTAGTCCATCGGGGCTCATGGACTCGAGTCTCCCCGCCCCGCCGATCCCGGAGGACCCCTCGCGCTGGAGGACCTGGGCGGGCGCCCTGGGTCTCGCGGCGACGCTGCTCTGGGCGGCGC
>JAEWOQ010000328.1 GCA_023460875.1 Pseudomonadota bacterium | reverse complement strand
TACCCAGAAGGTGAGAGCGACTTGGCCGAAGGTGGCAGCGGACGCGCCGGAGATGGTCCGGGGGCGTGTCGCTGCCCATCTGGACGCAGCCCTACTGCGGTAGCGGCGATGCAAGCGGTCGTCTTCTGGACAGGGCTCCGCTGCACGCGCTGGAGACTCGCGATACCACGATCACCCACGTAGCGAGCGGATCCAAGCTACTCGCCGAGCTCGCGCGCTGACGTCGCTTGCCCTGGCACCAGTTCACGGAAGTAGCCCGCTGAGCCCGCAGCTCAGAGCCCCGCAGCGCCCGCCGAGCGCTCCAACAGCGCGTGCTGCAGGCGGGCGGCGGCGGTCAGCGAGGTCTCGAGGTCGATGCCCGCCCGCAGCGCGTCCGCCAGGCGTGGACCGACGCAGCCCGCCAGCACCGCCCCACCGACGAAGGAGGTCTTCGCTTGGCGACCAGCTTGGTTCAGCTCGTCGATGGCCACCGCCAGCTCGTCCACGAGGCCGCGCACGCTGGCGAGCGCCTCGAGCGCGCGGACGGACAGCTCACCCCCGAGCACCACGAGGCGCGGCAACTGAGTCTTCAGCGCCGCGACGGCGGCTACCAACTCAGCTCCACCACCATCGAGCTGCACGTCGACGCGAGCGCTGCACTGGGCCAGGCCGAGCGAGCGCACGGCGCACTGGGTGGCGCAAGCAGAGGATGCGTTGGGCAGGGCGAAGTCGAGACCACAGCCTCGCTCCACGGCCGCGCACTCCACCTGGCTCACGACCCCCACCTGTCCCGTGAGACACTCCCCTGCACACGCCTGGAGTTCACCAGGATCGAGAGAACAACTCACGGATTGCACGGACAAGGACAGCGACGTCCCGCTCCTCGTCAACGAGCTCTCGAAGCCGCGGAAGCGCTCGACGGCGACGTCGCAGGGGGGACGATCCGCGGGCAACGCGTCGCTCGACAGCCCCCGCGCGAGCTCGACGCAGACGCGCTCGGTCTCTTCGCGGAGCTTGGTCGCGGAGGTCTCCAGCTCCCGCGCGAGCCGCAACATGCGCTCCACCCGGGCGGACAGCGCGCGGTCCACGCCAAAGGCGGCGGCCAGATCGAGAGGCGCCGCCTCTGCGTCCGCGGTGGGGCAGAGGATCGACGCGGGGCGCTCGGTGGTCTTCGCACTGGACGAGCTCGAGGCGCTCTCGGGCGGCGGGTGCGCGCGACACGCCCCGAGCGTGATCCCGAGCATGAGGGGGCCAAGCCACGTGCCGGCGCGTCCAACCCAACCGTGCATGTGGGCTCGATTCTAACCACACGCGGCATCGCACCAGAAGTACCCGGATGGGTAGTTTACAAGTTCTAGGCCGCCCCCTAGGAGGATAAGTCAGCAGCATTCTCCGCTCGATGACCCGCCATTCCGCCTTCGCGGCAGCCCTGCTCCTGGAATGTTTACTCATTCCCCATCCCACCCTCGCACAGGTGGGACCACCAGCGGACCCGGTGGTCGACGCGACGGCACAGCAGCGTCCGGAGGAAGCCGCAGCCCCCGACGCCGAGCCAACGGAGCCGGCGCCAGGGAGCTCCGCGACCACGGGAGACGCTACGGCGCCGACCACCCCGGGCGGCGAGGAGTCGACGGCGCCAGCAGCGCCAGCTGCGCCCACGACGCCAGCTGCGCCCACGAACACGACACCGCCCCCGTCGGAGCACACCACGCCCTTTCACGGCGTCGAGCTCACGGACGGCACCCACATCGCCGGTCGTGTCGTGGAGCAGCGGCCCGGCGCTTACGTCATCGTCGAGCGCGCCGACGGTCAGCGGGAGGCCGCCGAGTGGGGACGCATCCTGCGCATCGACGGCGAGCCCCCGCCCCCCGTGCCCCCACCGGGCGCCGCGAGCCTGATCCCCCCTGGGTTCACGCCGGAGAGCGTCCGGCGGCTCCACGGGGACGGCAAGCGCGCCTCCGAGGCCCTCGTCGGCTTGTTCGCCGCGGACGACGGAGCCCAGCTCGTGGGTTCGATCCAGTCGGCGCAGGACCTCGCAGAGAGGCTCGGCCTCAAGCGCGGTGCGCCCATGCCCGCGCTGGTCGCAGGCCCCATGATGATGCTGCCCTTCTGCTTCGAGATGTCCAAGGGCACCCTGGGGCGCTTCGACGGCAACGGGCTCTTCGGGGGGACCTGCAAGTACCTCCTGGTCCCGGTCAGCGCTGGCCTCTTGGTGCTCGCGCCCTTCACCGGCGATGACGTGGAGGAGAAGACCGACGCGAGCGTGCACCACGTCACGGCGTCGATCTACGCCCTCGACTACCAGAAGAAATCCGCGCTCACGGGCACCTACCACCGAGAGCCCTCCGGCGGCTTCGCCGGCAACAATCTCGGCTACGACATGGGGTACACCTACGTGCATCCCAAGCTGGGCTTCGTCGGCTACGGCCACGTCACGCTGCAGCAGACGAGCATCTCGTCGACCCGCTACCTCCAGGTGTCCAGCTCGTTCTTCAAGGCGGACGTGCAGGCGGGCTGGGATCTGATCCGCTTCGCCACCGGCGGCAAGCCCGGCTACTGGTCTCAGCACACGGCCTTCTTCCGGGTCGGTCCGAGCCTGTTCCACAACTGGGTCATGTCCCGCGACGACGGGACACCAGGCGCTGGGGCGGCGATCGACAACCCCCTGAACAACTCCATCCCCCTGGTCACCGGCGTGGGCTACGAGGTGGCCGCCGAGCTCGACTTCCGGTTCCCGGCCATCGGCGGCTGGTCCATGGGCGGCGTCCACTTCCAGGTCGAGCGCGGCACCTACCCGAGCCTCTCCTTCCCCGCGCTGGATCCGCGCCAAGGCGCCTTCGTCGCCCTGATCGGCTTCGACGATCTGCGCGCGGGCAGCACCTACACGTGGCAGCGCCTGAAGCTCGAGCTGGAGCTGCCCCTCAACTACTCACGGGCGGGCGGGCTCTCCCTGGGTGGCCAGCTCATCAGCTACGAGAACGACTTCGGCAGCGGCGTGGACAACCGCGGTGTGTCCATCGACTATCGTTTGAGGTTCTGAGCATGACGAGGCGGACGTTCACCATGAGCTTACACATCGCCTGGGCCGCTCTGGTCTGGCTCGCGACGAGCGGCTGCGGCGAGGAGCCCCAGCCCACCGACTGCGGCGACGAGTCGATGTCCATCGTGACCTTCGAGGGCAAGAACATGCGCCCGGAGGAGGAGCTCCGCATCTGCGTCGACATCCACGCCGCCTCGCGGCGCGACGCGACGGAGACGTCCGCGGGGCGCGACGAGTCGTTCGCCACGAGCCGCCCAAACGCCATCCCCTGGACCAACCTGACGTTCGGCGAGGCGATCGAAGCCTGCGGGCGCGCCGGCAAGTTCCTGTGCAACTCCGAGGAGCTCCAAGGCATCGCGCCCATCGCCGGCTCCGGCGCGAGGGTAGAGTTCGATCGCACGGCCATCAGCGAGCTCGAGCCCACCAGCGCCGTCACCTCCGTGCCTCCCCGCTTCGATCGCCTGAACCCCAACGACATGCTCATCCGGGAAGAGACGGGCAAACCTCCCTTCCCCGAGACCATCGGCGGCCCTGCATATTGGACGGCCTCCCCCGTGCGCCAGGACAAGGAGCAGGATCCCTCCATCCCCCTCGTGCTCGGGCAGCTCGACGGCGACGAGGCGATCTCCGGCGTGCTGACGACCTCACCGGTGCTCGACCCGTCCTTTCGCCACCCCCTGCTGGGCTTCCGCTGCTGCATCCACGCCAAGATGCGCTCGGCCTTCGCGCCCCTGCCGCCAGATCCAACGCGCATCCGGGAGGAGGAAGATGACGTTCCGATCGCGGCCCGCTGAACCTCGTGCGCTCCGCGGCGGCGCTTGGCTGGCCCTCGCGGCCCTGCTGCTCTCCTGCGGCGACGTGGCGGAGTGGCGGCGCCGAGAGAGCAGCCTCGAGCTGTACGTCGGACCTCTACCGCCCGCGCCGGGCGAAGACATCTGGGTCGCGGTGCGCGCCGACAACGTCGGTCCCGTCGACGTGCTGCAGGGAGACACGCGGCTCGCCACGTTCCTCGGCGTCGATCTGAGCAAAGGTGTCACGCGCCAGGTGACGGCCGTCTCCGACGAGACCCCCGAAGCCGTGGCGGTGGGCTACGACTTCCGGGAGCTGCGGGTCGCCGGGCGTCCCTTCGAGGACGAGGTCGACCCACCCCCCGCCCAACCCGATCCCGACGAAGAAGAGGAGGAGCTGGTCGACGCCTGCCCCGGCGCCGTGGACGAACCCGCCCCCATCTGCCTGAACCCCCAGGACACCGAGTCCTTCACGATCCAGGTCCACAACCGCACGGACGACACGCTCAACGTGGTGCAGTACTACCCCATCGGCTTCGACGCAGCCCAGTGCGTCGGGGGCACGGTCGCCCTCGTCCCCCCAGGGGGCTCCCGCACCGCGGAGGTCACCGGCGGCGCGATGCTCGGCGTCCTCGTCGACAGGACCGCCGAGCTCCTCCGCGCCGTCGCGCTCCCAGACTCCCTCGCCCCCGACACGACCTGCGAGCTCGTCATCGACCCCTGACCCTCACTCAGGCACCGACGCGCTCCACCTCCGCGAGGGGGCCACGGCTACCCCCCGCACGTCCCTGGATCCACCCAGCCCACGCAGGCGCCCCAGATCCCCGCCCGCGGCGCATTCATGCGTTCACTGCATGTATGGCTCCAGATTCATGCACAGCGCGCATGATTGGGCGCCGTCGCCGGCGTTCCGGCGCGGGTCCGCCGCGTCGGGAGCCAGCTGCGCCGCCCCAGATCCCCCTGCTCCGTCAGGCGCCGGGCGTCACGGTGCCGACCTCGCCCTTCTTCACGCCTTCGACGCTGGGCGCCTCGCCGCTGCCGAACAACGCGGGATAGACCACTCCGGCGATGGCGGCGCCGACGATGGGTGCGAGCCAGAAGAGCCACAGCTGCTCGATCGCCCAGCCTCCCACGAAGACCGCCGGGCCCGTGCTGCGCGCCGGGTTCACCGAGAGGTTGGTCACCGGGATGCCGACGAGGTGGATCAGCGTCAGGGCCAGCCCGATGGGGAGCGGCGCGAAGCCCGCCGGCGCGCGGCTGTCGGTGGCACCCAGGATGACGATCAGGAAAAAGAACGTGAGGACGACCTCGGCCACGAGAGCGGCGATTAGCGAGTAACCACCCGGCGAGTGGTCCGCGTAGCCGTTGGAGGCGAAGCCGCTCTCCGTGCTGAATCCGGGGGCGCCGCTCGCGATGACGTAGAGCACGCCCGCCGCTGCGATCGCGCCCACCAGCTGCGCGCCGATGTAGGCCGGCAGCTCCCGCGCGGGGAACCGCTTGCCGATCGCCAAGCCGATGGAGACGGCGGGGTTGAGGTGGCACCCCGAGATGTGACCGATGGCGTAGGCCATGGTCAGCACCGTCAAGCCGAAGGCCAAGGAGACGCCCAGCAGGCCGATGCCGACCTCGGGGAAGCCCGCCGCCAGCACGGCGCTGCCGCAGCCGCCGAAGACGAGCCAGAAAGTACCAAAAACCTCTGCGGTTGCCCGCCGCGAAAGCTGCATAGACGGAGAATTCTACACCAGCCGACGAGGTCGGGGAACGGCAATCCTTCTCTGTCGCGGCCGGCCTCGGGAAGACGCGCGGAGGTGTGTCCAGCTTGACCGGTTCCGGGGCGCGACCTCTGATCCCGCCACCTCGATGTTGCGCCTCGCGACCATCCTCCTCCTCGTGGCTTCGAACGTGTTCATGACGTTCGCCTGGTACGGGCACTTGAAGAATCACCGCAGCACGGCGCTCTGGCTCGTCGTGCTCGTGAGCTGGGGCATCGCCTTCTTCGAGTACTCGCTGCAGGTCCCCGCGAACCGCATCGGAATCGACGCGGGCTTCTCCCTCGCTCAGCTCAAGACGATCCAGGAGGTCATCACCCTGAGCGTCTTCGTCGCCTTCTCCGCGCTCTACTTCGGACAGCCCGTCACCTGGAACCAGGTCGTCGGCTTCATCTTCATCTCATTGGGCGCCGGCTTCATCTTCAAGCCCTGGTGACCGGGGCTCCACCGACGAGCGCAGAAGCTCACGCCAGCGACCAGCGACGAACGGCGCCGTCGTCGATGACGCAGCGCCGGGGTCGTTTGGCCGGACAGCCGAGCGCGGCGCCGCGGGGGCGCCTCGTCACCGCCCGGCCGCCCCGCCGCGCAGTGACGAGACACAAACATTTGCGGATGACTCATCTCCGCATACTCTCGGGTGCGCCGCGCCCCTCGCGCGTGCCCACTGCGCGTGCTCGGGGGAGGGCTTTGCGGCGCGAGCACGCGCACTCATGGCTTCATGACGGATCGGACGGATCAACCCCCGGAGCGCCCCCAGGGGCACCGCGCCGCGCCGCCCGCGGCGGAGCGCGGACACGAAGAGGGCGCACGAGCGCGGCACGTGGAGGGGTCCGCGCCGCCCGCGCTCGAGGACGCGAACTCCGGGCTCCGACCCTTGCGGGAGTCCCCCGAGGATGCCGTCGCCCTGGCCGCGGAACGTCCCATCTCCGAGGCGCGGCCGCGCGGCGCCCCCGCCCTGCCGCGGAGGCTCCAGCAGATCTCACCCGCCGGGGGAACGCTCGTCGCCGCCGACCCCGGTGGACCTCCCCTCGGCGCCGCCGCCGGCGGCACGCTCGTCGCGGAGGGTGACCCGAACGCGCCCCTCCCCGCCCGACCC
>JAEWOQ010000327.1 GCA_023460875.1 Pseudomonadota bacterium | reverse complement strand
CGCTGCCCCCCTACGGGCCTGGGCTCGGCGGCTCCCCCCCCTCCGCCGAGGCCGGCGGCCCACCTTTTGTGGCCTGCGCTAGACTCGCCAGGTGACGGGCTGGGCTCATCAGGTGACGTCGACTGCCCCTTGGTTCCTGCTGGCTCACGGCGCGGGCGCGGGCTCCAGCTCTGCCTGGATGCTGCGCTGGCGCGGGTACCTGGAGACCTTGGGCGAGGTGGTGACCTTCGATTACCCCTACGTGCAAGCCGGCCGACGTCGCCCCGATCCATTGCCGCGCCTCATCGAGGCGCACGCGCGCGCCCTCGAGGAAGCTCAGGCGACCCGAGGAGGTCTCCCGGTCTTCGTGGGCAAGAGCCTGGGCGGGCGCGTGGGCTGCCACCTCGCCCTCGAGCGCCCCGCGGCGGCCATCGTGTGCTTGGGGTATCCGCTCGTCTCTCCGTCGGCGCGCCGCGCCCAAGCCGCGGGACGCACGCCGCCCCCGCTGCGTGATCAGGTGCTCCTCCAGCTCGCGACGCCGACCCTGTTCATCCAGGGGACCCGCGACCCCCTCTGCCCCCTCGACCTGCTCGCGGAGACGAGAGCGCGGATGAGCGCTCCCCACGAGCTGCACGTCGTCCCGACGGGTGATCACTCATTGATCGCCACCAAGACGCACCTGGCCACGCTAGGGATCACCCAGGACGAGTCGGATCGCGCCGCCCTGTCGAGCATCCAGAGCTTCCTCGAACGTCACCTCGAGAGCGCGCCGCCGCCAAGAGAGTGAATCCCTACGACGGCAGGGAAGACGTCAACGGGTCCGAAGGCGCACTCCCCAGGCGAGGCGCTCGAGCAGCGCCTGGTCCGCGCGGCGGAAGGGATGATCACGGCGCCCCAGCTCGACTAGGCCCAACAAGCGCCTGTGGCCCAACAGCGGGAACATGGCGACGGCGCTGGGCTCGAGGTGCCCCCCCAGGCGCTGGGCCACCGCCAGCGCCTCCGGGGCTCCCTGCTGCACCTCTCCGACATACACCTCTCCGGCACGCGCGAGCTGCACCAGGGGGTCCCGCGGCTCCACGAGCCTCCCCAGGTGCGTCTCGGAGAGCTCGCCGGCGATGCAGGAGGTCACGAACGAACCACCGCGACGCACGTGCGCTGCACCCCAGGGGGCTTCGGTCGCGAGGAGCGCCGCGAGCAGCGCGAAATGGACGAGCTCCCCACGATCACTGGCTCGGTCCAGCCACTCCTCCACGGGGGGCCGGCTCGCGCCGCCATCGAACCAAGCTTCAGCCTCGCGGATCTGCGACAGCGGGCGCCACGCGGCCCAGGTGGGCTGCCGCACCAGAGAGTCTACCCCGAGCAGTCCGCGCCCGAGGGCGCGCAGGATTGCCCCGGTGGAGACGGGACCCAGCACCCGCCTGCCATTGGTCACCAGCCACACGGTGGTCCCCACGACGTCCACGAACGACCTCAGTGGGCCGCGCAGCGCGGGAAATCTCCCTCTGAGATTCGGTCGCCCCGCGGCGCTCGCGGATCACGGCGTCCTGGCACGCCGCCCCAGCACACCCGTTCTCGGCGCACGGCTCTCAGCGTAGGGCCCGGTCTCCGACCGTCCCGAAGATCCGATCCCAGAACATGTTCGACACGCAGTAGCGGCTGTCGGGATCCTTGAAGTGGTGGAGCATGTGGTTCTTCTTGAGCCGCCGCCCGTACACCGTCTTCGGGTTATTGTGATGGATATAGTAGTGCGTGACGTCGTAGTAGACGTACCCGATGACGTACCCGGCGTGCCAGGCCCACACGTAGCGCGGCCCGAAGACGGCCCACCAGATCCCCAGGAAGGCGAAGAACAGCGTGATGCTGACGGCCGGGGGCATGACGAGGCGGTACTTGTCCTTGGGCCAAGTGTGGTGCACCCCGTGGACCAGGAAGTGCATCCGCTCGCCCCATTTCCCGGGCGGCTGCCAGTGGAAGAACGTCCGGTGCAGCCAGTATTCGCTGAGCGTCCAGGCGACGAAGCCCGCCACGAACAAACCCGCGGACGCGAGGAGCCCGACGTCGGCCTTCGCGACGCCGTACCACACCATCGCCACGCTCGGCGGCACGAACAGGATGGGCACTACGGCCCAATGGGTTCGAGAGAAGAGATCGACGAAGTCGTTCTCGAACATGCGCGGAGATTCGGGTGTCGCTCTGAGCACGTTGCCTCTTCGAACAGGTGAAGGCCCTTTGGCCGAAATCCGGGCTGACCATAGGGAGGCACCCCGACCGTGGCAAGCCTCCCGCCCTCCCCTCTCCTCCCAATTTAGCGCAACGGAGAGTGTCCGGCCCGCGTGCCGCTCCCCAGGAGCCTCCTGATCCAGCGCGCCTGCAATGGCTCCTCAGGACCAGCGGATCCCCGCCGCGTCGAGGGCCGCCTCGACCTCGCGGATGTGCTCCCGGTCTCGGGTCTCGAGCACGAGGGCCACACGCACGAGGGAGACATCCGCCGGGCCGAAGTTCCGGTCATGGTCGATTTGCTGCACGTTCGCCCCCGTCCGAGCGACGAGCTTCGTCAGCTGCGCCAGGGTGCCCGGGTGATCCTGGAGCTCGACGGTGAGTCGACACAGCCGCCCCTGCGCCGCGAGGCCCCGCTCGATGATCCGGGAGATCGTGCTCAGATCGATGTTCCCGCCGCTCAGGAGCAAGGCCACGTTACGCCCCGCATACCGCTCAGGGTGCTGCAACAGCGCCGCCAACCCAACCGCGCCGGCGCCCTCCACCACCGTCTTCTCGGACTCCATGAGCCGCACGATCGCCGCCGCGATCGCGGCCTCGCTGACGAGCTCCACGCGCTCGATGTTGCCCTGAATCAGCTCGAAGCACCGCGGCCCGAGCTGGGCCACCTGGAGGCCGTCCGCCAGGGTGGGCTCCGTCTCCACCCGCGCGACGCGCCCGGAGGCCAGCGCCCGGGTCAGCGTCGGCGCGTGCTCTGGCTCGACCCCGATCAGCTGCACCCCCGGGGCTTGCGCCCGGAGCGCCGCTACGAGACCCGCCAGGAGCCCGCCGCCTCCGACGGGCACCATCACCGTGTCCACCTCCGGAGCCTGCTCGAGGAGCTCCAGCGCCAAGGTGCCCTGCCCGGCGATCACGTCGGGATCGTCGAAGCCATGCACGAAGGTGAGGCCGTCCCGCGCGGCGAGCTCGAGGGCGTGGCCCTCACAATCGGCGTAGCTGTCACCCCAGAGCACGACCTCAGCGCCGAGAGCTCGGCACCGTACCACCTTCACCAGCGGCGCCAGCCGGGGCATGACCACGGTGACCTTCACCCCCAGCCGCTGACCGTGGAAAGACAGACCGAGCGCGTGATTGCCCGCAGAGGCGGCCACCACACCTCGGCTGCGCTGCTCCTGGCTCAAGGTGAGCAGCCGGTTGCAGGCGCCCCGCTCCTTGAAGCTGCCCGCTGCCTGGAGGTGCTCCTGCTTGCAGACGACGTGGGTCCCGACCATCTCGCTCAAGACGGGGGCTGGCGCGCAGGGCGTCTTCCGAACACGCCCCGCGATCCTCTCGGCGGCGGCGCGGACGTCGGCGTCGGTGATCACCCTCGTATCGTCCCCCGACGCGCATTTCTGTAAAGTACCGTCGATGCGAGAGCGCCCCGTGAGCTTTTCCCGACGTTGGGCCCGCCCGGTGGCCCTGCTCGCGGGCGTCCCGCTGCTGCTGTTCTGGGGCCTGTACTCCCTCGATCACTTCCTCAGCCCGACGGAAGCGGGGGGCCCCGGCAGCCCCCTCCAGCGCTACCTGGAGTTTCAGCCGGACGGGATCTCGGACGCCATCAGCCAGCTCGCGGGGGTCGTCGCCGCGGTGCTCGGCATCGTCATCACCGTCGTGAGCATCGTGGTGCAGCTGTCCGCGGGCCGCTACGCGGGGGTGACGCGCATGTTTCTACGGGACCGCGTCACCATCGGCGTGATGACGTACTACGTCGTGGTCTGCGTGAGCGCGGTCTGGTTGAGCGTCGCCCTCCAGGACGACTACGTGCCGCGGATCGCCCTCGTCACGATGCTCGTCGCCACCACCGGCGCCGTCGTGCTGATGGTGCCCTACTTCGGCTACGTCTTCTGGTTCCTCGAGCCGATGAACATCGTCGCGCGCATCCGGCAGGGCGCGCAGGCGGCCGTGAGCGAGGGGTGCGCCGCGCGCGACGCGTCCGCCGCATCGCAGGCGCAGGTCATCGCCCTGAGCGCCATGGAACAGCTCACGGACATCACCAGCGCCTCGATCTCCGGGAAGGACAAGATCATCGCGAGCGGCGCGGTCGACGCGCTCAAGGACCTCACGCTGAGCTACCTGGAGGTGAAGCCGCGCGCCGCGGAGCAGTGGTTCTCCGTCCACCCCGGCATCCGACAGAACCCCGACTTCGTCGCCATGGACGCCGAGAGCCTGACGGACCTCGAGCGGCACCAAGCGTGGTTCGAGTGGAAGGTGATGCGGCAATACCTCGGCATCTACAACGAGGCGCTCGTCGGCATGCGCGACATCAACTACCTCGTCGCCATCGACACCCGCTACATCGGCGAGGCGGCCGCGCAGGCCGGGGACAAGGCGCTGATCGAGCTCGTGTTCCGCTACATGAACTCCTACCTGCGCGCGACCCTCAACGCCCGCGACGTGCGCACGGCTTACAATGTCCTCAACCAGTACCGGCTGCTCGTCGAGGCGATGCTGCGCCCGGAGCGCGGAGTCGAGGCGCTCGAGGGGCTCCGCTACATGATCTACTACGGTCACGTCAGCTTCGACATGAAGCTCACCTTCGTGACGGAGACGGTCGCCTACGACGTCTCGACCCTGTGTCAGGTGGCCAATGAGCGCGGGCTCGTCCAGGAGTCCGCCATGCTCGACAGCTTCCTGAAGCTCGATCGACCGCTCCGCACCCGCAGCCAGGAGAGCGCCCTCATCGGCGTGCGCAAGGCTCAGGTCAAGCTCGCCGCCTACTACCTGTCCCAAGGGCAGCGCGACAAGGCGGAGCGCATCGCCCAGGACATGAGCCATGAGCCTCGGGAGCGCCTGTGGGCGATCCGCGAAGCGCTCATGCAGGTGCGGAGCAAAGACTTCTGGGAGATCGTCGATCGCGGCAGGAACTTCGAGTTCATGCCTGCCCCGCAGCGGGAGTGCTTGCCCGAGTTCTTTGATTGGCTTGGCCTCACCGACGAGGCGCCGCCATCACGTCAAGCCGCGATCCCTTGACGAGGGCGGGGCGGGGCGGAGCAGAGCGCGCGGAGCAGAGCGCGCGGAGCAGAGCGCGCGGAGGGAGGAGTGCGGCGCGGAGCCCGCCGAGCCTCTCAGAGCACCACGTCGCGCAGGCTCTCGACCACCCAGTGCGCCCCCCGAAACAGCGCGCGGTCGGCCTGGGGCGCCGGGATGGCGACGACCTTCGCGCCCGCCGCGAGGGCGCCCTCGACGCCCGCCATGGAATCTTCGAAGACGAGGCAGGCCTGGGGCGCCACCCCCAAGCGGCGCGCCGCGGCCAGGAAGATGTCCGGCGCAGGTTTGTGGCGCTCGACCTCGGGATCGCTTCCGCAGATCACCGCCCGAAACCGCGCGAACCAGGGGTGATTCTGGGTCTTGCGCTCGAAGTGTTCGCGCTCCGAGCTCGTCGCCACCGCCAGGGGGACACCTCGCGCGAACAAGCTCTCCACGAGGTCCACTGCGCCCGCCATGGGTTCACAGGTAGGAAACAAGAGCTCGAGCCATGGGCGCTTGGCCTCGATGAGCTCCTCGGGGGTCATGGGCAGATCGAGCGCCTCGATCAGCACCTGCGCGCTCACCAGCGGCGCGCGCCCCATCATGCGCGACTTGATGGTCCAGTCGAACTGCTTCCCGTGCGGCTCGAGGACCCGGCGCGTCGCCTCGGTGTAGAGCTTCTCCGTGTCCAGCAGGACGCCGTCCATGTCGAAGATCACGGCCTCGACCTCGCTCTCGACGTCACTCCAGCTCCAGCTGGTGTCCCCGCTCGTTTCGGCGGCTCGCGTCTCCATGAACACCCACATAGCCCGCGCACGCGCTCTGGGCGACCACGTCCGCGACCCGCTCATCGCACCTGAGGCGCCTCCCGGCGTCCTGGGCTAGGCTCGCCCACGATGGGCTCGGCCCCCCCCGCAAGACGTTCCCCATCTTGGGCGCGCGCGCTGCTCCTCGCGTGTGTCGCTCTCGCGGGCTGTGCGACCCTGACGTTCCACATGCCGGGTGACCACTGCGCGCTGGCCCCCGGAGGCTGTGACGGAGTCATGGCCGACCTGCGCGGACGCCCCGACTACCCGCGGTACGCGTCGAGCCCCTGGGCGAGCGACGGCATGCAGGGGCTCGCCCATGACGATAGCCACTGGTACCTGATCTCGACCCACCGCATCTGGAAGGTCCCACTCGAAGTGCCCTTGGCGCGCGCCGTCCAGACGCCGTCCGTCGTCCCGTTCGAGGGCCGCTACACGCACCTGGGTGACGGAGATTTCTCCGACGGGACGCTCTTCGTGCCCCTCGAGGGCGATCGGCTCGGAGGCCCTCCGGCCATCGGCGCCCTGCGCCCCGACCTGACCCCCATCGGCGTGCAGGTGCTCCACGGGCTCGTGCACGCCTCCTGGTGCGCGGTGCATCCCGTCACCGGGCGCCTGTACACCTCGAACTTCCACGCGAACCGCGTGCACGTGTTCCGCGTCGAGATCACGTCCAGTCGGTTCGCCCTCGTCCACGAGCGGGATCTGGCCCTCCGCTACTCCAACGACGCCAAGCTCGACGGTCTGCGGGGAGACGTCCCCCAGATCCAAGGGGGAGCCATCTCCGAGAGCGGAAAGCTCTATCTGGCGACCAACCACACGAAGACGGGGATCGCGGTCTTCGACGCGCAGAGCGGCGCCTGGATTGGCCACGTGCCGATCTCCTTCCGTCCCCGCTGGTCTCTGCTCACCCATGAAGAGGTAGAGGGCCTCGATCTGTTCGATCTCGACGAGAGGCAGGTGCCGGCCATGTCCGGTCAGCTGCACCTGCTCCTGCGCGCGGAGATCCCGAAGCGACGTTATTGGATCAAGCACTGGGGCGTCGCGAGCGGCGCCCAGCGCGATCTGCTCTGAGACGAGGCGCGCAGCCAGCAGGCTACGACGTCGCGAGCAGGTTCAGGGCTCGGCGTACCAGGCCTTCAGGAACTGCGTCCCGAAGGTCTCGAAGGCGCCGCCCACCATGTCCTCATACACGTCCGGGATGACCGCGGGGACGCTCTTCTCCGCCTCGTCCGCCTTGCGCACGTTCGGGGGGGTCCACTTGCCCCACTTGAACACGAAGGGCTCCCCTTGCCCGGGGATCTCGAAGGTCCCGCTGACGCTGATGCTGGCGCCGAGGAACATCGTCTTCGGCTTCCCGCCGACGAAGCCGCCCGACAAGCGCTCGGCGTGGCTCAGGGTGAGGGTGGGCACCTCGATGTCGGGGAGCGTCTCGTTGACGTCCTCGGTGGGGCCCAAGAACCGAAACTCGAGCACGTCCTGGGGGAAGCTCCGCTGCAGCCGCTCGATCAAGCGCTCCGCCAAGGCCGTTTGCCTGCGGGCCGCGTGCTCTCCGAGGAAGTACTGGGTCGGCAAGCTGCGCTGGCCCATGTAGTACTTCCTGGATTTCGACAGGATGTCGTCGAGGGTCTCGGTCCTCTGCGGGAACTGGTGAACCATGCGCACGTCGACGCGAGGCCCGTGCTTCTCGACGTACTTCACGAGCCGCTCGACGAACGGGACGAGCTGAGACGTCTCCGGCGCCGCCTCCTTCGCGAAGGCGGTCGCCACGTCCCGATACACGGCGCTGCGCGCGGCGGCGAGCTCGGCGGCCACGAGGGAATGCTCCGGGTGCTTCTTCTGGTACTCCAGCAGAGCCGTGATGGTCCCGGCCGTTCGAGCCCCCTCGAGGGCCTCCAACAGCGCCACGCGCAGGGCGTCCTGGACCTCCGCCGCGATCCGCGTCTCGGGATTGGCGGCGATGTACTGGCGGATCGCGTCGACGCTCCCCGCGGCGCGGGCGGCGTTCAGGCGCGCCCTAGGGAGCAGCACCTCCACCACGTCCGCCCGTCGCCCCCCTCGCGTGAGATAAGCGTCATAGGCCTCGACGTCGTTCTGCGCCGTCGCGCTCGCGTAGAGCGCCTTCTCGCTCAAGGTGTTGCGCCACCACCAGACGGCCCAGCCGAGCATCGCCGCGCTGATCACGGTGAGGAGCACGTAGCTCGCTGGCTTGAGGAAGCGTTGACCCGCCAGCGGGATCGTCGACGCCAACGGGTTGGGGACCCCGCTCTCCACGAGGGGACTCAGCCGAGCCCTCTCCAGTTGCGCCTCCTCCGCCTGGAGACGGCTCCACTGCTCGCGGGTGGCCTCGAGGGTCGCCTTGGCTTGCTCCGCGAGATCTGCGCTGCCCGCGTCGAAACTGAAGCGCCCCTTGCCGTCGAACTCCACCTGCACGCGGTCGCCGCTCGATGTCACGGCCCGGAGGCCCCCGACGTCGTGCTCGACCAAATAGCCTCGCCGAGCCTCGATCACGCCCGCCGGGAAGAGGTACGTGCCCTGGGGATAGGGGACCCGCTGGGCTTCCCAGCGCAGCGCCTGACCCCGCAGGAAGCACACGATCGCCACCGCAGCGAAGGCTCCATGGACCGCCAGCACCTGCGGCCCCACGAGGGCCAAGGGGTGATTCAGCTCACCGAAGCCGTGAGCGACGAAGGCCCCCCAGCCCACTAGCGCGAGCGCTCCCCCCGCGAACCAGCGGGCGTGGGCCTGGCTCCGGGACCTCCGCACCAGCAGGGGGACCGGCGCAGCCGCCCCCAAGGACGACTCGATGAAGCGGTCCTGGAGAGATCGCGGGAGGCCGTAAAACTGCAGCTTTCGCATCGCGGGCGACCACGTTTGCGGTCCAAGGACAGTGAAACACGCTCTCCGGCATTTTCACAAGCCTGGAACTACGGCAGGCGACAATCGTCCAGATCGGAGCTCGAAGTGCGGGGAGGTGCGAGGCCACGACGCGCCCGCAGACGGGACTCCGATGCGCGCATCGACTCGAGGACCTGCGTCACGGATCCGTCGAGGGGAGCCTCCAAAAAGGGAGCGTCCCGCAGCGCGTCACGCCAGGGGATCGGCGGCAGCCCCGCGTCACGAAGCGCATGGATCGCCTGGAGCGTCGCCAGGGCGTCGAAGGCTTCGAACACGCGGCGTCGGCGGTGTCCGGCGGTCGGGCAGGCCGCCAAGCGGGGGGCGAGGCGCTGGGACCATGAAAGGATGCGCTCCTGAAGCGCGACGACCACCGCGTCCGGCAGCTCCGGGTCGTCACTGGGCGGCGTGAGGGCAGAAGCCGCGTCGTCAGCGAGCGCGACGAGGGACTCGAGCAGGCGTCGGAGCGCCTCGAACACTCGGGGGTCGTGCCATCGAACGTGCTCCCAGGGCGACGCGTCTCCGCTCTGGTGCCCACCGCCTCCGCCGGCCATCGGGTTTCGGTCAGCCGCGCCCGGGCTGGCGGTGTCGGGCGGCGCGGCGTCGGGCGGCGCGGTGTCGGGCAGCGCGGCGCCGGGTTGACTGAGCGCTCGCTGCACCGCCGGGCCAGTTCCGAAGGGCACCCGTGAGGAGATCCGCGCGGTGAGGCCGACGACGGGCTCAGCCAAGCACTCTACCTCACCGAGCTTCGCCAGCTTGGCGAGGAGATGAAAGTCCTCGCCCGCCTCACGCCGCGGGAACCCGCGCGCCTGCGCGTAGGCGACGATCTCGGGGGCGATGCAGCTCCCCACCGTCTGGAAGGCGAAGGGCGATCCCGCCCACGCGAGGCCCAAGACGTAATAGCGCCAGGAGCACTCCACCAGGCGCGTCGCCGCGAGCACCCGCGCGTCACCGTCGCTCACGTGCTCGAAGGGGAACAGCAGCGCGGTCACCCCCGGCGCGCGCTCGAGGGCTCGTACGTACCCGGGAGGGAGGCGGGCGTCCCCATCCGCGGCGCCCACGTAGCGGGCCAGCAGGAGCCCCCGACGGGCCAGCGCCACCGCCACGTCGCAGCCGATGCGACGCGCCAACCCCACGCCCTGCTTGCGGGGAAAGCGATGCCCGGCGCTCGACGCGTCGATGAGCAAGACGTGGTGAGCGCCATCCCCGCGCACCAGGAGCTCCGCCGCCGCCGGAGCGCGCACCCGCGTCGAACTCCCGCCTGAGAGCGAGAGCCGCCTCACGACGCGGCTCGATCGCCTCCAGCTCTCCAACAGCTCCTGGTTGACCCGAAGCACGTCGTCGGCGGAGCCCTCTCGTCCGTTGACCACCGCGATCCACAGGACGGGCTCCGTGGCAGCGCGCTCGCCCGCGAGGACCGCGCGCTCCCAGGCCTCGAGGGCCTCGGGCGACTCCCCGCAGAGGGGCGCGACGATCGCCGCTCGATAGCGATCGGTGAGCTCGCCCGCGTAGGCGGCCTCGGGCTCCGCGTAGCGCTCGAGGTATTGATCGAGGACCCGACGCTCGCGCGCGGTGACGACGAAGCTGCGCCCGACGTCACCGCGCCTCGTCCCGTGTTCCCCGCGCGTCGCCATGGGCGCGAGGGTACAGGCTTCGTCGAGCCAGCCCCACTCGCGAGTCCAAAATCCGTGAACGCCTCTCGCTCGAGCGGGCACGGAGTCCAGACCAGCAGCGACTTTGCGCCTCGCTGGTCCTGGGACGGGTGAGCTCCTCACCCGAGTTGCGGCGTCTCCTGTCGTGGGCGGACGCAGGAGGTCACGTGCGCGTCTCGAGTCGAGCACCGTTCTTCGTCGGGCTCTTGTCCGGCAGTCTTCACCTGTGGTCACCGCCCGCGGCGGCAGACGACTCCAGCCTCGACGACGTCGACCTGGAGGCGCTGTTCGATGGCCCCGTGGAGGCCGCCACCGCGGAGGTCGAGCGTCCGCCCGTGGAGGCCACCCGGCGCGAGCTCGAAGAGGAAGAGCTCACGACCATGCCGGGCACCCGGGGCGACGCCCTGCGCGCCATCGAGGTCCTCCCGGGCGTGGCGCGCGTGCCCTTCGCGAGCAGCGACGGACCTCCCCCCCTGCGCGGGAGCGCGGGCTCCGATAGCCGCGTGCTCCTCGACGGCGTGCCCGTCCCCCTCCTCTATCACTTCGGGGGGCTCACGAGCTTCTTCAACTCCCACCTGCTCGAGAGCGTGGAGCTGCGCCCGGGCAACCACTCGAGCCGCTTCGGCCGCTCCTCCGCGGGCATCGTCGACGCCCACGTCCGCTCGGAGCACCCCGACGAGCTGCGCGCCGCCCTCGAGCTCAGCCTGCTCGACAACCAGGCGTGGATAGAGGCCCCGCTCGGGTCGGAGACGAGCATCGCGTTGGCGGCCCGGCGCAGCAACATCGATCTCGTCTTCTCGTCCCTGGTCCCGGAGGACACCCTCTCCGCGACCGCGGCCCCCGTCTACTACGATTATCAGGCCCTCGTCCGTCATCGCTGGTCACGCAGCACGCAGGTCCGCGTCCTCGGCTACGGCAGCCGTGATCACATGAAGCTGTTGTTCGCGGATCCGAACCAGGACGATCCCGCGCTCCACGGCGCGATGGAAGGGCGGCTCGAGTTCCACCGACTCCAAGCGCACGTGGACAGCGACCTCGGCGCCGACGTGCAGCAGCGCCTGACCGTGTCCGGCGGACCGCGGGTCTTGCTGCAGAAGCTCGGCGATCTGCGGGCCCGTATGGACTCCGTGGATCTGTACGGTCGCGCCGATTGGTCGGTCCACACCCACGAGCGGCTGAGGGTCGACATCGGGCTCGACGTGGAGACGGAGTTCTTCTCGGGCACGTACAGCGGCCCGATGCCCAGCGTCGACGGCGATCTCGACAACGAAGGACCCCTGGGCACCCTCGAGATGGCGACCGTCACCGGGAGCCTCGAGCTCGTCCGCCCGGGCGGCTACGTGGAGCTGTCCTACCGGCCTCACGACGACGTCCTGCTCGTGCCCGGGGTGCGCACGGACTTCCAGTACGAAGCCGAGCGCTGGAGCGTCGATCCGCGGCTCGCGGCGCGCTGGCAAGCGACGCCCCAGTTCGTCGCGAAGGCCGCCGTCGGCGCGTTCACGCGCCCGGTCGATTACTACTTGTTGCTGCCGGAGATCGGCAATCCGCGCGTCGCCCCCGAGCGCACGGTGCAAGGCAGCGTGGGCTTCGAAGCCGACCCGGATCCGCGCCTGCACATCGACGTCGACGTCTTCG
>JAEWOQ010000326.1 GCA_023460875.1 Pseudomonadota bacterium | reverse complement strand
CCCCCGCGACCGCTCGTGTGGCGCCGCTGCAAGAACTACGGCCACACGACCGCGATCTTCAACGCCTCCTCGAGGGGGCCGACCACCAGCAGCATAATCAACGCCGCTCCGAGAGGGTTCCCCAAGGAGCCCCGCAGAGGCACCCCCGTCCACGCCACCAAGCGCGCCTCGAGGACGGCCGCCACCACCGCGGCTAGGCCCCCGAAGCCACAGGTGAGCAAGACGACGCGCCCGGAGACGTGGCGCGTCTCCGCGATCCTCCGAAACAACCACCAGGTCAGCAGCACCGGGACCGCGGCGCTCGTGCAGGCAATGGCGGCGCGCAACCAATCCACGACGGTCGATCCTCAGAAGTGCAGGCCGAGCACCAGGGAGGCCTGGAGGCTCAAGCCGACGCTCGAGCCATCTGCGGCGTAGGCGGCGCCGCCAGGCGCTCCAGCGACTCCGGGGCGCGAGAGGAGGAGCAGGTCGGCGCCCAGCTGCGGCCCCACGGAGAAGGTGTCGCTGAGGTGGTAATCGAACCCGAGCGCCATCCGCACGTCCACGCCTCGGATCTGGAGGGAGCCCGCCCCCGCGGTGGCCTCCTGGCGCGCTGCGTCGATCGAGGTGAGGGTCACGTAGCCCGCTCCAACGTTCACATAGGGCTCGAAGTTGCCATAGGGGATGCGAAAACCCGCCTCCCCGAGCAGTGACCAGAGATCGAACTGACTGAAGGCTCCGTAACGGAAGCGCGCGCCAAAGGTGAAGTAGAGCAGCCGCACCCCCGCGCCTCCCCCGAAGCTCAAGCCACTCTGCGTCGGATCCAGCGCGAGCGCGTCGACGGCCTCCGGCGAGGGCAGGAGCCCGCTGCCGCTCAACGCGCCGAGATCGACGTACTGGTAGCCGACCTCGGCGTTGAGCCACACGAACTGCAAACCACGACCTGAGTCCTCTTCGTCCGCGCGCGCGAGATCCTGCTCCACCTCCGTGGGGCCAGCCTGTTCTTCCTGCAGCGCGCCGGGTGGGCGCAGGCCTCCGGCTTCGAGGCTCGAGGGGGGAGGTGACGTGTGCGGTGGGTGCGCTCCCGGTGGAGGGGGATGTCCATGGTGTGGCGCTGCGTGGTGCGGCCCCGCTTGGAGCGGAGGACCGTACGACGGCGCGGTGGCGGGCGCCCCGGGGACCTGAGACGCCTGCGCCCAGGCCAGCGTCGGGCAGGCGGAGAGCCCGAAGACTCCGAACAGCAGGCCTCTCGCGGCTGGGCTGCGCATGGCCGGCACGATACCTTGTCCGGCCCGCTGGAAGCCACTGTTACACGGTGGCCGCGGCGACGCGCTTGGCGGCCACCTCGGTGGCACGCCCCAAGAGCCGGTCGGCGCCGAGCTCCCCGCACAAGGCCTCCAAAGGCTCCCTGCGAGGCCCCACCCACCTCAGCGCGGCTAGCTCCTCCGGCTGCGGCGCGTCCCGGCGGAGCGTCGCCAGGCGGCGATACAGGAGCACCTCCTCCTCACGCTGGACGAGCTCACTGACCAGGCTCGCCGCGCCCCGAACGGAGATGTCCCACTGAGCGGGGTCTCGAGGGATGACCTCGAGGTGTCCATAGCGCGCGAGCACCAAGCTGGCGGACCGCGCGCCCCAGCGCGGCACGCCGGGGATCCCGTCCGCCGTGTCACCCACGAGGGCGAGGTAGTCGGGCACGGACTCCGGCGGCACGCCGAGCTTCTCTCGAACGCCCTCCTCGTCGTAGATGCGATCGCGCATGCGGTCCCAAGTGACGATCCGCTCCCCGCGCACGCACTGGAGCAGGTCCTTGTCCGGTGAGCAGATCACGACCCGCGAGGCGGGCTCCGCGAAGCGAAACGCGCCCGTCGCCAGGGCGTCGTCCGCTTCGAACTCGAGCATGCGCCAGGTGACGAAGCCCAGCGCTTCGCTCAGCTGCTCCACGATCGGGAACTGCGCCCAGAGCAGCGGATCGATCCCCTCCCCTGTCTTGTAACCGGGGAACAGCTCGTTGCGGAACGACTCGATCACCGTGTCGAAGGCGATCCCGACGTGCGTCGCCCCTTCGACCTCCACCAATCGCAGCAAGCTCGCAGCGACCCCGAGAGCAGCCCCGACCTCGCGCCCGTCGGGCGCCTGACGCGCCGGGGCGCCGTAGAAAGCCCGAAAGAGCTCGTAGGTGCCATCCACCAGGTGCACTTGGGGCCCGCTCTGCATCGGGATCCACCCTGCGGCGCCGTCGTCGACCGGTCAAGCGTTTCGGACGAGCCGCACCCCGAGGCAGGGCTGTCGAATGTGTGGCTCGTACCAATTGCGGAACGTGACGCGAGCGTTGCTGGGCGCCGTGAGCCACGAGCCGCCGCGGGCCACCCGATGTCGCGCGCCGAACCAGGGCGCGCTGTATTCCGCGTAACGCCCGGGGGCGAAGCCCGGATAGGGGGCGAAGTGATCGGCGACCCACTCCCAGACGCCACCGCACATGTCTTCGATCCCGCTCGGCGACGCGCCCCGCGGGTGCGTGCCCAACGCTGCGCAGTCCCCCGAGCAGCACCCCAGATCCGCCCTCCCCGCCTCGAAGGCGGATCCCCACGGGTAACGCCGTTTGTCGCGGCCGTCGCACGCCGCCCGCTCCCACTCTGCCTCCGTGGGCAGCCGCGCTCGCCGACTCCGAGCGTAGGCGTCCGCTTCGTACCAGCTCACGTGCGCGACGGGCCGCGCGCCCCCGACCAAGGTCGGCCCGCTGAGGGCGCGCCGATACCAGCAGCCGTCGGCGGAGCGCTCCCAGTGCCCTGGGGCGACGACGCCCTGCTGCGTCCGCCACCTCCAGCCCTCCAGAGACCACCACTCCGGGCGCTCGTAGCCCCCAGCGCGCATCCAGGCGAGCCACTCCGCTTCGCTGACCGGAACCCGCTGCATCACGAAGGGAGCGATGTGCACCTCGTGAGCCTCGTGCTCGTTGTCCCAAGCGTCCTCGTCGACGTCACCTTCGGCGCTGCCTCCGACGCCATGGTCGCCGGCGGCGCCGCGCGGCGCGCCCTGGCTGAAGCTCCCGCCGTCCACCGGGAGCCACGAGTCATCCAGCGGCGGGCAGCGAGGCTCGCCTAACCCCTCGATGGGCGGCCCCGCCGGCCGCGCGCTGCCAGGCTCGACGTAGAGCCGACCGAGCAGGCGCACACACAAAGCGATCTCGACGTGTTGCCGCTCGTGGTTGTCTGCGAGCCGCACCGCCCGTTCGAAGCGCGGCTCTCCACCGCGACGCGCGCGAGCGAGCTCCACCGCGGCGTCCACCTGCTCGACATAGGAGCGCAGGCGCCGCGCCTCCGGCAGCCTCGCTCCCCGCGCGCCCTTCTCGCCCCTGAAGGTGTCGAACACCGAGTCGAGATCTGCCGCCAGGGGAGGAAGCCCGTCCAGCTCCCGGAGCACCCAGCGCTCCCGCTGCCAGGCAGCGTGCCCCAGGTGCCAACCGATCGGGGAGAAGTCGACGTGGAACTGCAGGCGCAGCGCCCCGTCGTCGAGGTCCGCCACCACCGGTGCGATCCGATCGCTCATCCCGCCTCCGCGTGGACGACGCGCGGAGCGCCGGGCTCCAGGGGCGTCCACCCTGCCTCGAGATCCAGCGGCTCCGAGGCGAAGGTCCACCCGTCCCGCGAGGCGCGAACGTAGAGGGAAGGCGGGACTCCACCGACCGCTACCCGCTGCAGGACGAGGCTCATCCGCGAGCCGCCACACGCCTTGTCGCCCGCCGAACCACCAGCCGTCGGCGCCCCCCGCGCCGCGCCCTCGGCCTGATGAACGGCCAGCTGCTCTGGAGCTGCCCGCTCCACGAGCGCAGCCGCGACCAACGCGACCCCGCCCGCCTCCTCGGTGAAGGCCAAAAGGCGCCGCGTGGCCCTCTCGAGAGCCACGGCCACGCGACGATCACCCGGCTCCGCGCGCAGCCACTCATCCACGATCAGAGCGAAGTAGTGCTCCGAGTCCGTCTCGCCTCGGACACATGCGTAGGCCTCGTCTGCGAGAGACCGTCGCAAGCGACGCTGGATGGACTCACGAAAGGGCTTCACGTAGCCGTTGTGCAGAAAGCAAAGTGGACCGTGGACGAAGGGCTGAGTGTTCGCGAGAGCATGGCTGAGGGGATCGGTGGCACTACGAACGGCGGCCATCAGGCAAGGAGAAGAGATCGTCCGCCCCAATCCGAAGCGGTTCGCGTCGGCCCAGATGGGTAGCGCGCTGCGGTACACGCAGGGCTCGAGCTCGTCTCCCAGATACCAGGCGCACCCCCAGCCATCGGCGTTGACCACCGCGCCCTGCATCTCCCGGGGCGCCCAGCTCTGGCGCTCCAGACCATGGGGCGCGCCATCGATGAGCGCGCGAAGTCTCGAGCCGGTCCCCACGTACCCCGCCATCCGACACATGAGACCCAGCATAGCGTCCTGGCGTGTCCGCGCCTCCGCTCCCGGGACCTGTGGCCCGCGGACGCTGCGCAGGCCGGCGGCCCGCCCGTCGCAGCGCCCGTCGCAACGGCGCGGGACATCTAGACAGCTCGGCCGGGGGCGAGGCACACCGTGACAGGACCGAGCAGCGCGCATCGGGTGGATCCGCGATTCCGCCTCGAGGTCTTGGGACGGCCGACCTCCGACCTCGCCGTCGACGTGCTCCACGGGCTGCGCGCTACGCCCAAACACCTGCCGCCCAAGTACTTCTACGACGAGCGAGGCTCCGAGCTCTTCGAGCGGATCTGCGAGACGGACGAGTACTATCAGACGCGCGCCGAGCTCGCGTTGCTCGAACGAGCCGCGCCGATGCTGCTCGCGGAGAGCGACCCCGCTGATCTCATCGAGCTCGGCAGCGGCGGCCCCCGCAAAGCTCGCATCCTGCTCCGCGCCGCGGAGCAGCGGGGAGCCCACCCTCGCTACGTGCCCTTCGACGTGAGCGAGGGGGCGCTCAGGAAGAGCGCCGAGGTGCTGCTCCGAGAGTTTCCCTGGCTCGAGGTCCACGGCACCCTCGGCGACTACGACCACCACCTGCACGCTCTGCCCCGAGGGCGACGCCGGCTCTTCGCGTTCCTCGGAGGCACGATCGGCAACTTTGAAGCCGACGCCGCGCTCTCGTTCCTGAGCACCGTCCGGCGCGCTATGTCACCGGGTGATCACCTCTTGTTGGGCACCGATCTCGTCAAGGACACGGAGGTGCTCCACCGCGCCTACAACGACGCAGCAGGCTACACGGAGGCCTTCAACAAGAACGTGCTCACCGTCATCAACCGTGAGCTGGACGCGAGCTTCGACCCGGACGCGTTCCGTCACATCGCGTTCTTCGACGCCAAGCGACGGCAGATCGAGATGCACCTCGAAGCAGTGAGGGCGCACAGGGTCCGCATCGAGGCGCTCGCCCTGGACGTCCACTTCGAAGCCGGCGAGCGGCTGCGCACCGAGATCAGCCGCAAGTTCGACCGAACCACCGTGGCGCGGATGCTCGCGGACGCAGGGCTGTCGCTCCGCGCCTGGTACGAGAGCCCCTGGAACGACAGCCCCGCGCACGGCTTCGGGCTGTCCGTGAGCCAGCTCCTCTGACGTCTCCGGTGCGCCACTCTGCTGCTCACTGCTGCTCCACTCTGCCGCTCACTCCGCCGCTCACTCCGCCGCTCACTCCGCAAGCCCGCTCCTCTGGGCCCACCAAGCCTCTCGACGGACGCGGAGCTCAGCCCCTCACTCGAAACAACAGCGCCGTCACCCGCTGCCGTCACCCCAGCTGCCGTCACCCAGCGCCGTCAGCCGCTGCCGTCACCCAGGACGGCCCCGCAGAGCCGGCAAACCGCTCGGCGGGGCTTGCGCCCGCGCGGAACGGGGAGGAACAATGAGCCCCTCCGCCTCTCTCTGGACCCTACGATGCGCTCTCCTCGTCTTCCGTTCGCCCTCGGCGCCCTCGGCGTCGCCGTCACCATCGCTAGCTGCACCCTCATCACGGACGTCGACCGCAGCCGAATCCCCGACGACGCGACGGGCGGCAGCGCGGGCGCCGGCACGGGCGGTCGCGCTCCGGCCAGCGGAGGCGAAGGTGGCGTGGGGGCCACCGGGGGGACCGGCGGGAGCACCAACGAGGGCGGCGCCGCCGGAGAAGGCGGGCTAGGCGGCATCAGCGGGAGCTGAGGTCGTCGCTGAACGCCCCGCGCCGCCCTCCCCCCGACGCCCGCCCAGCGTCCCGACAAGGCGCCCAGCGTCCCGACGCCCGCCCAGCGTCCCGACAAGGCGCTCAGCGTCCCGCGGCGGGGCGGCGCCTCACGAGAAGGCCGAGCCCCAAGACCGTGAGCACCGCGGCGATGGGCCCCAAAGGCGTCACCGCCCCTCGCGGCTCCACCCGAGCTCCACAGCCATAGCGCACGTCGAGGGCGCAGATGTCCCCTGCCCCCTCCACGTTGGGATCGTGCCCCTGGAGCAGCTCGTCCCGATCGCTCACCCCATCGCCGTCCGTGTCCGGCGCCTCGGCGGACTGATCGGCGGCGAGAGCGCCGATCGCCGTACGTAGAGCGGCGGGGTTCATCCCCGGGACCTTCAGCGTGTCGACGAACGGCTGCGACGCGGTGCCGGCTCGCCCTGGGTTGGTCGTGTGGCACAGGGTGCACTGGGGCACGCAAGGTGTGCCGAGCTCGTCCTGGATCACGGTCGGGTAGTCCGGCGA
>JAEWOQ010000325.1 GCA_023460875.1 Pseudomonadota bacterium | reverse complement strand
GTCCTCGACGGACGCCGTGTTGGCGGCCTTGGCGGCTTCGGCGGCTTCCTGTCGTTGACGTCGAGCCTCACGCTCCTCGTCGCTGCGCAGCCGATCCAACTCCCGCTCGCGCGCCCGCTCCGTCTCTCGGTTCGCCTTCTCCTGCGCGAGCTTCTGCAGGATGGCGGCCTTGGGAGCGAGCATGATCGCCATGGTGCGGCCTTCCATGGTGGGGTTCAGCTCGATGATCGCCAGATCCTCCGCGTGGCTCACGATGTGACTGAGCTGCATGCGGGCGCGCTCCGGGTGCGCGATCTCGCGTCCCCGGAACCGGCATACCACCTTCACCTTGTTGCCCTGTTCGAGGAACCGGCGCGCGTTCCGGACCTTGACCTCCAGATCGTGGTCATCCGTCTTCGGGCGGAGCTTGATCTCCTTGACCTCGACGACGGTCTGCTTGCGCTTCGCCTCGCGCTTCTTGCGGCTCTCCTCGTACTTGAACTTTCCGTAGTCGAGGATCTTGCAAACCGGGGGCGAGCCCTTCGGGTTGATCTCGACAAGATCTAGTCCGACATCCCGGGCCCTGCGGAGCGCCTCTTGGGTCGGCAGCACTCCCAGGTTCGAGCCGTCTTCGGCGACGACGCGCACCTCGGGCACGCGGATGCGGTGATTGACGCGGATCTGGGGTCCGCGGGGCTCAGCTCGAAAACGGCGGCGCATTGCCATAACAGGAGACTTCTCTATTCCTTCCCGGGGCGAAGACCCCGTCCACAACGTCTAGGGCCTGAACTGAACGGTCGCCGCGTCGCCGTTCAAGGCTCGGCCGACCGATGATAGGTGAAGTAGGCGTGCTTTTGGCTCGGAGGCTCCCGGCACAGGGGCATCCGGTGCGAGGGCCTGCGGCGGGGCGACTGGCCCGCGATGAGCATCGCTTCGGCCACGGTGTCCCTCCAGCCGACGCAGTCCTGTGCGAGGGGTAGGTCGCGAAAGCTGCGCGCACCTTCGCGCGCCACCAGCACCCCACTGGCCCTCTTGCCCTGAGACCCGAGCCGCCGAGACGGTCACGCCAGCGCCATGGTCAGGAGCGGGAGGGGGCGCCTGGACGTTCCGCGCGAGCGAGCGTCACTGGAGCCGGCTCTCGTCGAGTCTGCGATCAGAACCCCCACGCGCCATGGGCATGCGGGGGTAGGCGCGGGCAGGATTGAACTGCCGACCCCTACCGTGTCAAGGTAGTGCTCTACCACTGAGCTACGCGCCTTCGGGTCTGCTGGACTCGAATCTGCCGAGGAGAACGCCGCGAAGTTCTTGGTCGCTTCCAGCCTCTTGCAGGAGGCCAGCCTCTTCCGGGAGGAAACCCTCCTGGAAATAGATCGCTGCAGAGCAGCACACGATCTCCGCTGCACCTTCCCCTCGATGGAGGTTCTGTGAGCCACGGCGGAAATCACTGCGCGTCTCGGACCGTGAACATTTTGCGGACGTCGTTCTGGCAGGGGCCACCAACTAGCTCTGACGCCGGGGTGTGTCAAGCACCCTGCAACACCTGGCGTCACCTCGGCTTGCTGACACTAGGGTTTGCGGGTATTAGGGGCGCCCACTCGGCGCCCGGCGTACCGCCGTTCGGCGTGGGGTGGTGGCGAGAACCTTCGGAGGACACCTTGGCGTTAGCCCTGCAACAGCTCCCGCCCGCCCCAGGGCAGGGTACGACGGCACCTGCTCCGGCCCCGGAAGGAGGCCCTCCGGTCGGCCCCGGTTCCGGCTTGGGAATTTGGCTCCCTCTGCTGATATTCCTCCCCATGATTCTCCTCATGTTTTGGTCGTCGCGCTCCCAGCAGAAGCGACACCAGAAGGCACTAGCGGAGCTCAAGAAGGGCGACGCGGTGCTTACCCAGTCGGGCCTGCGCGGCAAGCTCGTCGAGCTTGGCGATCGCTTCGCGAAGGTGGAGTTGGCGCCAGGGGTCAAGGTCGACGTGCTCAAGAGCTCGTTGCTAGGGAAAGACACCGTCGAGACGGCCGCCCAGCTCGAGAAGAAGTAAGGACGAGGCCTCTCTGTGGCGAATACCTATCTTCTCTACGTCTTTGGTGGGCTCGCGTTTCTAATGGCGATCGCCGGCTTGGTGCGGCGCCAGGAACGCGTATTTTTGTGGTTGGGCGCGGCTAGCTCGGGCACGGCCGCGTGGTTCGCCTACGCGGACGGCTTCGGGGCGCTGGTGGCGTTCGGACTGTTCGCTCTCTTTTTCCTGATCTTGTCGCTGCCCGCCATGGATCTGGGATGGCGCGCGCGGGCCGGTGTGGTCGCGTCCGTCGTGCTGTTGTCCCTGCTGGTGCTCTGGCCCTCCCTGTCGACGATGTCGGCCGGGTTGGTGCCGGCGCCCGAGTGGGTGAAGGAGCGGGTGGGCGCTCGCCTCGTCGCGGGCCTCGATCTGCGCGGTGGTCTGCGCCTCATGTACACGGTCGACGTGGAGGAGGCGATCAAGGACAAGCGCGATCGCTACTACGAGGACATGCGCCACGAGCTGGCGAAGCTCTACGTGGGGCACTCGGGCGACGACGCGCCGAGCGAGGAGATCCTCCAGCAACTCCGGGAGAAGGTTGACGTCTCCGCCCCGCGGCGGCCCGCGCACATCATTCGCCTTCACGTGAAGGAGGGGGCCGATCCTGGCAAGATCGACGCGCGCTTCCGAGATCTCTTCAAGCCGGACGTGGAGACGCGCGTCATCGACGAGCGCACCTTCGAGTTCACCATCCGCCAGCAGGCGGAGAGCCAGATCCGCGAGCGGGCGGTCAGTCAGGCGCGAGACATCATCCTGCGCCGCGTCGATGAGCTCGGCTTGCGGGAGGCCGCGGTGTCCACTCGGGACGAAGACATCATCGTCGAGGTCCCCGGCGAGGACGAAGCGAGCTTCGAGACCATCCGCGAGATCATCAGCCGGACGGCGCGCCTCGACTTTAAGCTCCTCGACGACGACTCGAACTTCTTCGCCCAGCTGAGCCAGACCGCGTCGCCGGACACGTTGCCGGACGGCCTCGAGTTCCGTCAGGAGATCGCGCCGGTCGGTCGCGACGCCGACGGCGAGCGGGTCACGCAGCCCACCACCTACGCCTATCTCCGGAGCCAGGAGGGCGAGTCGACCCAGGCGTCTTTCCAGCGCATCCGCGAGTGGGCGGCGACGATCGACCCGCCACCGGATCGAGAGATCGGCTTCGAGGTCGTCAAGGAGCTGGTCGACGAGACCACGCTCCAAGAGCGTGAGGTCGGCTGGCGCACCTATCTGCTGCGCAGCCGGGCGGACATCACCGGCGACATGATCCGCGACGCCGCCGCGGTCCCCGATCAGAGCACCCAGAGCTTGGGGGGGTGGCACGTGGTGCTCACCTTCACGGATCAGGGCGGTCGTATCTTCGAACGGATCACGGGGGCCAACATCAACCGGCGCTTCGCCATCATCCTCGATGGCCGGGTCGAGAGCGCGCCCGAGATTCGGGATCGGATCGCGGGGCAGGCCACCATCACCATGGGGTCGCGGGACCCGAAATCGCAGCTGAGGGACTCGCGGCAGCTCGAGCTCGTCCTCCGCTCGGGTGCTCTGCCGGCGCCCATCTCTCCCTCGAACGAGCAGCGGATCGGGCCCTCCCTCGGGCGTGATTCGATCCGACTCGCCGTCGAGGGGGCCAGCGCGGGCGCTGTGCTCGTGCTCTTCTTCATGATCGTCTACTACCGTCGCGGCGGGCTCATCGCCGACACCGCCGTGGTGCTCAACCTGGTGCTCCAGCTCGCCATCCTCGCCTCCTTCGGGGCGTCGATGACGCTGCCGGGCATCGCTGGTCTCGCCCTCACCATGGGCATGGGGGTGGACGCGAACGTGCTCATCAACGAGCGCATCCGAGAGGAGCTCCGAGACGGCAAGAGCCCGAGACGGGCGGTGGAGCTCGGCTTCGGCAAGGCGCTGAGCGCGATCGTGGACGGTCAGCTGACCACGTTCATCGCGGGCGTCGTCCTGGCGCAGTACGGCACGGGCCCGATCAAAGGCTTCGCCGTCACGCTGATGGTCGGCGTCGTGTGCAGCATCTTCACCGGCGTCGTGGTCAGCCGGCTCCTGTTCGACCTGTGGGTCCGCAACCTCGGCAAGAAGTCGTCCTTCAACATGGGCTGAGTCATGCAGCTATTCCCTCCCGGCAAAGTTTACGACTTCATGAGGTACAGCCGGCTCTGCATGAGCCTGAGCGCCTTGGCGGTGGTCGCCACCCTCGTCGCGTTCATCTACCCAGGGCCCAACTTCGGCACCGACTTCATGGGCGGCACCGAGATCGAGGTCGCCTTCGGAGGGCCCATCACCCCCGAGCAGGTGAGCGACACCATCGAGTCGACGGGCTTTTCGCGGCCCGACGTCATCCGTGTCGAAGATCCGGCCAACCCGCACCGCTGGCTCATTCGAGTTCAGGAGGTGTCGATCATCGATGAGGGGCAGCAGGAGGCCATCGAGCGCCGGCTGTGCTTCAACCACGAGAGCGCGGAGTGCCCCCCCGAGCGGCGGGCGACCGAGGTGAAGTTCAGCCCGGGCGGTGAGAAGCTCCTCGCCCGCTTCGACGAGGCGCCAGATCTCGAATGGATCCGCGAGCGCATGGCGGGCATCGAAGGGATCCGCCTCCGACCTGGGGAGAACAACCCGAACCTCCAGAATGTGCGGGACAACCGGGTGGAGGTGCAGCTCATGAGCCGGGGTGACCAGCTCATGGACGCGCTCCGTCAGCAGTTCGGCGCCGAGGTAGTGCCAGCCTCGCCGCTGCGCAGCGAGTGGATCGGCCCGAAGGCAGGCGAGCAGCTCAGGAACTCGGCGATCAAGAGCATCGGGCTCACCCTGATCTTCGTGATGGCGTACATCGCGCTGCGCTTCGACCTGCGCTACGCGCCCGGCGCCGTCATCGGGCTGGCGCACGACGCGCTGGTGACGGTCGGGGTCCTGGTGGTCCTGCAGAAGGAGCTCAACCTCATCACCGTCGCGTCGATCCTGTTCATCATCGGCTACTCGATCAACGACACGGTGGTGGTGTTCGATCGAATGCGCGAGAACATGGGGTTGTCGCGCGGGGCGTCCTTCTTGCGCCTCGCGAATATCAGCTTGTCGGAGACGATGAGCCGGACGGTGCTGACCAGCTGCACGACCATGTTCAGCATCGTGTGCTTCTTCATCTGGGGGACGGGCATGCTGAAGGACTTCGCCTTCACCCTCATCGTGGGCCTCGCCCTGGGGACCTACTCGTCGATCTTCATCGCGATGCCCTTGACGGAGATCATCGATCGCCGGCTCTTCAAGGGCCGGAAGACCGCGCGCCCGAGCGTCGGGAAGCGCAGCACCGCCGCCGCCTGACGCCGCTCGAACCGCGCCCGTCGTCCGCGTTGCGGCGGCGGGCTCCCTTCGGTGCTCCCCCCGAGGGATCTGAGACGACGCACGTGGCGGGGAGGCTTGTGGAGCCGCGCGGCCGGCACTAGCACCGGAGGATGAAGGTCCTGGTGGCGGTGGACGGCTCCTGGTGTAGCGAGGCGGCGATTCGGGAGGTGGGGGCACGACCGTGGCCCGCGGACACGGAGTTCCGGGTCATCACCGTCGACGCTCCCGCCGAGCGGTCCAGGTCCTCCCGGGACGCGACGAAGACCGCCTACGAGGAGCTCCTCGAGCTCGCGCGGCGTGACGCCCAGGACATTCTGGATCGCGCCGTCGATCAGCTCGGGAGCTTGCTCCCGGACGTCCTCCGTACGGCTGCCCTCCTCGAGGGCTCGCCCAGAGAGCGGATCGTCGAAGAGGCCCGGGAGTGGGGCGCCGATCTGATCGTGGTCGGCTCTCACGGACGGGGGGCGATCGAGAGCGTACTCCTGGGCTCCGTCTCCCTGGCGTTGGCGCTCCAGGCGCCCTGCTCGATCCTCATCGTCCGGGCCCTGGAGTCGTCCAGCGCCGCGGCGCGCGAGGCCTGAGAGGGACGACTGCCGCTACGTGGAGCGTGAGCCTCCAACGACGAGCGCCTGCGTCCGTCGGGTGTGGTCTACCTCGACCGGAACAGACGCTCCGGGAGGCCATAGCTGGCGGGCAGGCCACCGAGCCCCTGGGCGATGCTGAAGTCCCAGTAGCGCTCACCGAGCCGCTGCGCGGTCCGGTCCAGGCGCGGGCTGGAGCGGCGGGCGCCGTCGAGCAGCCGCACCACCGAACGAACGCCTCGGGGGAGGGGGCGCTGGGTGCGCTCCAGCCCGAGGGCGGCGGCGAGGTCGTCGCCGATGAGGAACCGCGAGAGCGCGCTCGCGGCTCCGACGTGCGCCTCGGCCAGGCGCCGGGATGCGCGCCAGCGCCGCAGGGCCTGGCGATCGGCGTCGTCCGGCGCCCGCAGACCGACGCGGCGGCGGGGGCCATCGAGCAAGGCCCGCACGAGGGCCCGGGAGTCCGCGTCCGGCGGGCCTTGGGTGAGGTGGACGAAGTCCCCGAGCCGGGCGGCCTCCCCGTAGGTGGCGGGCAAGAGCTCCGGCGCCACGCCGAGCAGGGTGCCCACCCAGCGCCACAGGTGCTGGTAGTCGTCCGCCTCGGCGCCGCTCACGTGGAGGCCCAGCTTGCGCACGCCGTCGATGAACACCATCGAGAAGAGCAGCACGGTGGCCATCATGTCGTGCTGGTTGATGGGTAGGGCCCACAGCTCCCTGGACCAGCGCTCGTCTCGCAGAAGCAGGCGCCGCACCTGAGCATGCATGAGGCGGACCTGCAGGGAGATCTCCCAGCCAGGGGCGCCGGGCGCCGTGCCACCAGGGGCACACACGGCGGTCACGAAGTGCCCCGTCTCCGCGAGCCGCCGGTCCGCGCGCTCTGTGAGCCGCCCGGAGAAGGCGAGAGGCTTGTTGCCCGCGGGGGCCGCGTAGCCGTAGACGAGGCTGCCCAGGCCCAGGGTCGCTCCGCCGAGGAGCCCGGCGCGCCGGAACACGGCGCCGGCGCGCTCGATCCGGGCCCAATCGACCCAAGGGGGCACCCGGCACGCGCCGGCGATCAGCTCGGCGAGCGGCGCGGGCAGGGATGGAGGGGGCTCGCCCGCGGGGATCGTCGCGAGGGCCTCTCGGATCAGGGCGCGTCGCTCGGCCCTCGGGAGCTCCGCGAGGGCTTCGACTGCCGCGTCGGCGAGGGCATCGCCCTGGTCCAAGTACGAGAGGAGGCGCAGCGGCAGGTCTCCGAACCTCCGCAGCGCCTCCTCCGCTCGATGCACTCGAGCGGGCCAGGTCGAGCTCGTGCTCACCATGGCCAGATCAGCCTCTCGCTCAGTCGCGGGCCGCCATGAACAGCCGCAGCACGTAGAAGAACATGAGAGCCACGGAGGCGAAGAGCTGCAGAGCCGCCGCCACGTAGCGATCCTCCGGGTAGTGATGCAGCACGTTGGACGTGTCGTAGAGGATGGCCGCGCCCGCGAAGCCCACCATGGCGACGCTGAAGAACGTGCCGAGGTGCAAGCCGAAGAGCAGCGACGCCCCGATGAGCACCAGCGCCATCACGCCGCCCCAGCGCAGCAGCCCGCCCAGGAAGGAGAAATCCTTGCGGGTGGTCCACGCCACCGCCGTGAGTCCGCCGAAGCCGAGGAAGGTCACGAGGGCGGCGCTCTGGATCGCGCCCGGGGCGAAGGCGTTCGCCATCGCGAGGATGGGCACGAAGATGATCGACTCCATCACCACGAAGCCCGCCAGGGCTGCGTACTGAGCGCCCTTCGAAGCGGCGGTGTGGGCGACACGGCTCGCCATCCAGCTCACGAGCATGAAGGCGCCGAGGACGAGCAGCCAATTGCCCGAGAGGGTGCCGGCGATCGACTGGGCGATGTTCGCCTGGAAGAGCGCGATCTGGATGCCGGCGAACGCGGCGATCGAGAGGAACAGGGTGTTGTAGGTGCGCACGATGAAACGCGCGCGCTCCTCCACGGCACCCGCGTAGACGTGGGGTAGGGCTTGATTGAATCCAGTCATGACAGTCGAACTTCACCCTAGCGCGAAACCTTCCCGACCGCCTCCCTCTAGGGGCAGCTCCCCCTGGCTCCAGGACCGAAGGCCGACGGGGGACGAAAGGCCGGTGAGCTCCTGTTGACACTCCGGCGGGCCACGTGGTCGAACGCTCGACGTGTCGTCCTCTTTCGGACTCCTTGGTGACCCTCGGGCTCCGAAGCGCGATGACGCTTCGATCTCCAGCGGTTCCAGCGCGCCCGGATCCGCAGTGCCCGGTTCCGCCGTGCCCGGATCGACCGCGCCCAGCTCTGGTGCCCGCCTCTCCGGGGAAAATGCGTCACCGAGCGCCGCGGCTGGAGAGCTCGCGCGCCGGCTGGCCGTGACCTCGACCGTCGCCGAACACCTGCTGCGCCTGGGTTACGGCGCGACGGGAGAGCAGCTCTCTCAGGTGGAGCGCTTCCTGGAGCCTCGTCTGCGGGACCTGACGCCGCCGGATGCCATGTTGGACCGCGGGGTGGCCGCCGCGCGCTTGGCTCGCGCCATCCGCGACGGAGAGCGCATCTGCGTGTTCGGGGACTACGACTGCGACGGCATTACGGCGACCGCGATCCTGTCCGACGTGCTGGAGGAGCTCGGGGGGCGGGTGACGTCGTGCCTCGCCAGCCGCTTCGATGGCGGTTACGGGGTCTCTCCGTCGGCGCTCCAGCGCATCCTCGCGAGCGAGCCCCAGCTGCTCGTCACCTGCGACTGCGGGAGCTCCGACCACGAGACCCTCGCGGAGGCCGTGGCGCAGGGCGTCGACGTGGTCGTCATCGATCATCACCTCGTGCCCCAGCAGCCCCTGCCCGCGCTGGCCTTCCTGAATCCCCACCGCCCCGAGTGTGGGTTCCCCTACAAGGGTCTGGCTTCCTGTGGGCTCGTGCTGTCCGTGGCTGCTGCGCTCCGCCAAGAGCTCGGGGTGGAGCTCGATGTGCGGCGCTGGCTCGACTTGGTGGCCATCGGCTCCGTCGCGGACGTGGCCCCGCTCGACGGTGACAACCGGGCCCTCGTGCAGGCGGGGCTCAAGGCGCTGCGTCGCGCAGAGCGCCCCGGCGTGCGCGCGCTGCTCGAGCTCGCGAACATGGACGGCTCCACCGCCATCACCGCGGAGGACGTGGCGTTCCGCCTCGCGCCGCGGATCAACGCGCCAGGGCGGCTGCAAGCGCCGGATCTCGCCCTCGAGCTGCTGCGCGCGAAGACGGCCGATCGGGCGCGGGCTCTCGCCGCCCAGGTGGAGCAGCTCTCGATGACCAGGCGCGAGCTCCAGGGGCAGATGGTGGAGCAGGCCATGGAGGAGGTGAAGCGGGAGGGCTGGGAGGAGCGTCCAGGGATCGTCGTGGGGCGGCGTGGGTGGAACCACGGCATCGTTGGCATCGTCGCGGGGCGGCTTGCCAGCGAGCTGCGACGACCGGTGGCCGTGATCGGATTCGACGAGGAGACGGGGCGAGGCTCACTCCGCGGGCCCGCGGGAGCGCGCCTCTTCGACGCCCTGGCCCGGGCGGGCGACGTGCTCGTGCGCTTCGGCGGGCACCAGGCGGCGGCGGGCTTCGAGGTGCGCCAGGAGAGGCTCGGGGAGTTCCGGGCTCGCTTCGAGCAGTCCTGCAGCGAGATCAGCTACGACCCTGCGCGGGAAGAGCTGCCCCCCTTGCCCTTGGCCCCGGGAGAAGATCCGAGCCTCGTGCTGCGGGACTTGTATCGCCTCGAGCCGTGCGGGGAGCGCAACCCCCTGCCCGTCTTGTCCGTCGATGGAGAGGTGCGGGTGGCGCGAGAGGTGCGGGGCGGACACCTGAAGCTGGAGGTCGAGCTGCCCGGTGGGCGACGACTGGGAGGCTTTGGGGCCAACCTGGGCGACCAAGCGGGCACCTTGCGGGGGTTGGTCCGGGTGATAGGCACTCTGCGCCCCGACCGTTGGCGCGGCGGCGACGCGGTGGAGATGCTCGTGCGCAGCGTCAGCCCCCTGACGCAGCCCGCGGCGTCCCAGCGGGGCTGACTCCTCTCGGCGAAGGGACATGGCGGACACCCTCATCCAGTTCTCCGGCGTGAAGAAGGCCTTCGGCTCGAAGGTGGTGTACCGCGGCCTCGACCTGACCGTGCACCGCGGTGAGGTGCTCACGGTGATCGGCGGCTCCGGCGTCGGCAAGAGCGTGATGCTGAAGATGCTGATCGGGCTGCTGCGCCCGGACGCGGGCAGCATCTCGTTCGATGGGGCCGAGGTGAGCATCATGGGCGAGAGCGAGCTCGCTCGGGTCCGCCAGCGCATCGCGATGCTGTTCCAGAGCGGCGCGCTCTTCGACTCCCTCAGCGTGGCCGAGAACGTCGCCTACGGGCTCGACGAGCATTTTCGATATCAGATGACCGCCGCCGAGGTGTGCGACCGGGTCGCCTGGGCCCTAGGCCTCGTGGGGCTGCCCGGCATCGAAGAGATGCGCCCGGCGGATCTGTCGGGGGGTATGCGCAAGCGCGTCGGGCTCGCGCGCGCCATTGCGGTGCGGCCGGAGGTCGTGCTCTACGACGAGCCCACCACCGGGCTCGATCCCATCAACACGGCCCGTGTGAACCACATGATCATGGGGCTGCAAGAGAAGCTGAACATCACCAGCGTCGTGGTGACCCACGACATGGGCAGCGCGTTCACCATCAGCGACCGCATGGCCATGGTGCACTCGGGTCGCATCATTGCCTACGGTGACCCCGAGGAGTTCCGGGCATCGAAGGACCCCCGGGTCGCGGATTTCATCGAGGGGCGGGCGGCCCGCGATGAAGACGTGGAGACGCTGCTCAATGCTTGAGTCAGGGCGCGGCCAGCGTCGCCGGACAGCTCCACGATGCCTCACCAACACGCCACCTCGACAGCGGCGCGCGTGCTTGGTTTGGTATGGTGCTGGGTCGCAGCAAGCCTGAGGCATCGATGGGAACGTCCCGAGAAATCAAGGTGGGGGCCTTCGTCCTGGTCGGCTTGATGGTCGTCGGGCTGGTGGTGTTCCTCATCGGCGACGAGAGCGCCATGTTCCAGCGGCACTCGACCTTCCGCACGTCCTTCGCCGACGTGCAGGGCCTGACCCGCGGCTCGCCCGTGCGGATGGGCGGCGTCGGGGTCGGCAAGGTGGACTCGATCGGCTACGGCCGCGAGGCGTCGGATCCGACGATCTACGTGGAGTTCTCCATCGTGGAGACCGAGGCGCGGCGCATCCGGGCCGACAGCGTCGCCACCATCGAAGCCAAGGGCCTCCTCGGCGACAAAATGCTCGTCGTGAGCGTCGGCAGCCCCGAACGACCAGCCCTCGAGCCCGGCGCGCTGATCCCGAGCGAGTCCCCGCGGGACATGACCGCGATCGTCGGCGACGTGGCCCAGGTGGCCGCGGGCGCCGAGAAGGTGATCAGCAACCTCGAGCGGACCACGGCCGCGCTGGCGGAGGACGACTTCCACAAGGACATCAAGGACTCCGTCGCGCACCTGAGCGGGGTGCTGCGCTCGATGGAAAAGGGAGATGGCTACTTGCCGCGGCTGCTGCGCGATGGCGAGGAGGCCGAGCGGCTGTCGCGAATCATCGTGAACCTGGAGCGGGCGTCGGCGCGCCTCGATGGTCTGCTGGGGAGCGCCCAGGCCGTCGCGGATCGAGTCAGGACCGGGCCCGGCTTCGCTCACGAGGTCGTCTATGGTGGGGACGGCGCCAAGGCGTTGGCTCAAGTGGGGGGCGCCGCGGAGGAGCTGGGCCTGACCCTGCGGGGCGTCCGCGAGGGCCATGGCCTGGCCCGCGGTCTTCTATACGGCGACGAGGGCTCCGATCAGCTGATGGGCAACCTGAACCAGATGAGCGCCGATCTACGGGACATCGTGGCCGATCTGAAGGGCGGCAAGGGCACCCTCGGGGCGCTTTTGTCCGATCCGTCGGTCTACGAGGACGTGAAGATGCTGCTCGGCAACGTGGGGCGCAATCGCTCCCTGCGCGCGCTGGTGCGCTACTCGATCCAGCAGGACGAGGGGAGCCCCCCGCAGCCGAGCGCCACGACGTCGGCTGCTCCGGGCTCCGCCACGGCCACCTCCGAGTCCGCCGGTCAGTGAGCCCTATCAGGTCAGCGCCAGGTCAGTGAAGCCCTCCTCGCGCTTCCAGGCGACCTGAACTGACACCCTGCGCCCTGGGCCGTATACTGGGCCGCATGCGTTTCTTCGAGCGAGTCGGGCGCACCCTCATCCTCCTGGGTGCGTTCGCGATGGCCTCCTATTTCGCGCTCCGCTTCGGAACGGGCGGACTGTGGCGAGGGATGCGGGCAGCCCACGCCGTCGTCACGACGGGCAAGACACAGGCGCCCTACGATCTCACGCAGCTGACCGCGGTGAACGAGACGCTCGAGACCATCCGCAAGAAGTACGTGGACCCCGATCGGGTGCAGCCTCGTCAGATGTTCCTCAGCGCCCTCGACCAGGTGCAGAAGGAGGTCGCGCAGGTCATCGTCTTGCACGAAGAGAGGGCTCCCACGGTGACCGTGCGCGTGGACACGGCCGAGAGCAAGTTTCGCGTGGACAACGTGCAGGGGCCCTGGGACGTCGCGGCGCGCTTGCGGGACGTGTTCGCGTTCTTGCAGAAGAACCTGCAGGGCACGGAGGTCGACTTGGCGTCGGTGGAGTACGCGGCGTGCAACGGGATGCTGCGCACCCTCGACCCCCACAGCGTGTTCATGAGCCCGGAGGCGTATCGGGAGATGAACCTCTCGACGTCCGGTCACTTCGGCGGGCTCGGTATCGTGATCAGCATCCGCGATCAGATGCTCACCGTGATGCGCCCCATGCCCGAGACGCCTGCGGGCCGCTCCGGTCTCAAGCGCCTCGACCGCATCACCAAGATCAACAACGAGTCCACGCTCAACATGCCGCTGGACGACGCGGTCAAGCGGCTCCGCGGCAAGCCGGGCTCGAAGGTCACGATCTGGGTCCATCGGGAGGGGCCCGACGGCTGGAAGGGGGAGCGCCCCTTCGAGCTGGTGCGTGAAGAGATCCGGATCCGCTCCGTGGAGGCCCACAAGCTAGGGAGTGGCGTCGGCTACGTGCGGCTCAAGCAGTTCCAGTCCACCACCGCGACGGAGCTGGCTCAGGCGCTCGCGGAGCTGCGCCAGGCGAGCTCTCTCAAGGGGCTCGTGATGGATCTGCGCGACAACCCGGGCGGGCTCCTGGACCAGGCCACGAAGGTCGCGGACATGTTCCTCTCCGACGGCGTCATCGTGACCACCGCGGGCTACAGCGAGGGGCGCGAGGAGCAGCGGGCTCGCCCCGTGGGCACGCAGCCGAACTACCCGATCGTCGTGCTGGTGAACGGGAACTCCGCGAGCGCGAGCGAGATCGTGGCGGGGGCCTTGAAGAACCACGACCGCGCCATCGTCGTCGGTCAGACGAGCTTCGGTAAAGGCACGGTCCAGCTGGTCTTCCCGAACATCACGCCGGAGCAGGCCGCCCTCAAGCTGACGATCGCCCAGTATCTGACGCCGGGGGACATGTCGATCCAGGGAGTGGGGGTGGCGCCCGACATCGAGCTCGACCCGATGACGGCGGACCCCTTGGAGATGGATCTGTTCAAGAACGAGAGCGCCCTCCGGGAGCGGGATCTCTCGAAGAGCCTCACCGCGCAGTTCAACCGCAGCCAAGAGCGAGCGATGTACCGACTGCGCTTCAATCTGCCGGAGTCGGAGCGCGCGGAGATCCGGGAGCGGGGCGGGGACGTGGAGGACGAGTTCCGCGTGGACACCCCGATCCGGGTGGCGCGGGAGCTGGTGTCCCACGTGGAGGCCGGTCAACCGCGCACCAAGCAGCTCGAGAGCGCGCGGGAGGTGGTGGATCGCCTGCAGCGTAAGGAGATGACGGCCATCACCGCGGAGCTGAAGAAGCTGGACATCGACTGGAGCGCGCCGCCAGCGGGCTATGTAGGTCCGGACCCGAAGAACCTGAAGATCGAGGTCAGCACCGATCGACCCGACGACATCGTGCGGGCGGGGGAGCCGATGACCCTCGAGGTGACGGTGCGCAACGAAGACAAGGTGCCCGTCTATCAGCTCCGCGCCATCACCAAGAGCGACGCTGGGTACTACGAGGACAAGGAGCTCGTCTTCGGCAAGATCGAGCCGGGGCAGAGCAAGGTGGCGACGGCGCCGATGGGCTGGTGCGTCATCGAGGGGCGCAAGGTGGGCTCGACGCGGCCGCTGCCGGAGGACGCCAAGCGGGCGTGCTCGATCCCGAAGGACGCCCTCATGCGCCAGGACGTGGTGCGGCTGCGCTTCTCCGCAGAGGGGGCCGATCCGCCGGAGGTCGCGGAGTTTCGCCCGACGATCCAGAGCTTGCCGCGCCCGGTGTTCGCGTACGCCTATCAGGTCGTGGACAACCGCAACGCCAACGGCAACGGTCAGCTGGAGCGGGGCGAGGGTGCGAGCGTCTACCTGCGGGTGAAGAACGTGGGGAAGGGGCCGTCCTACGAGACCCAGGCGAACCTCCGCAACCTCACGGGAGACGGTCTGCTGCTGCGGGCTGGTCGCTTCGATCTCTCGAACATGCAGCCGGGGGAGACGCGGGAGGTGGTGTTCACCTTCGACGTCCTCGACGGGCTGCAGGAGTCCGAGTTGACGATGGATCTCAGCGTCGTGGATCGAGATCTGAAGGTAGTGTCGAGCGAGAAGCTCGTGCTGCCGGTGGCGAAGCGGGGCGTCGAGCTGAAGAAGGCCGCCGGCGCCGTGGAGGTGGTGCGCCAGGCGGCGCTCCGGGATCAGCCGGTGGCGGGCGCCCTGGTGGTGGGCCGCGTCGCCCAAGGCCAAGTGCTGGAGCAGCTCGGCGCCTACGGGGATTTCCTCAAGGTGGGGCTCGCGGGCAACCGCTTCGCGTTCCTGGAGGCAGCGGCGACGGGCCCGACGAAGACGGCGCTCCAAGGGCCACCAGCGTTCGAGGTCGAGCTCACCCGTTCGCCGCCGTTGCTCGAGGTGGCGCCGGCGACCCTGGCCACCCGTGAGCCTCGCGTGCGCATCGAGGGGCGCGCCACGGACAACGACGGCGGGGTGCTCGACGCCTACATCTTCGTTGGGGCCCGGAAGGTGTTCTACGAGTCGAACAACGGTGGGTCGGACAAGTCGTCGATGAACTTCGCCCTGGACGCGAACCTCAACCCTGGGGTCAACGTGATCACTGTCGTGGCCCGGGAGAGCGAGGACACGGCGACCCGCCACACGATGATCGTGCGTCGGGACGGCCCCAACGGAGAGGTCCTGCCCACTCCGAAGACGGAGCTTTTCGGCGCCGATTGGGAGTTCACGGACGGGGAGCCCTGAGGGGGGCGCTCCTTGCTGGAGCGGGCGCCTCTTTGTTATGAGGACGATCGGGGACGGCGGAGGACGGGCGTCGGGCCCCAGGTCTCCTCGCGCTCCCGAGTTCGCGCGCGCCGCTTGGCACATCCCAGCTGGCGCGCCCTACATCGCGCGCCCTACATCGCGCGCTCATGTCAGCGCACCGCGGGCTCGGCCCGGCAGAGGACGAATCGTGATCCGATTGCACATCAACATCGACCACGTCGCCACGCTCCGTAACCAACGCGACGCCAGCTATCCGAGCCCGGTGCTGGCCGCCCAACTGTGTGAGCTGGCGGGCGCAGATGGCATCACGGCTCACCTGCGGGAGGACCGCCGGCACATCCGAGATAGGGACGTGGAGGATCTCCGCGCCGCGGTGACGACGATCCTGAACCTGGAGATGGCGGCGACGGAGGAGATGGGCGCCGTCGCGGAGCGCGTGCACCCCGACGTGGTGACCCTCGTGCCCGAGCGACGTGAGGAGCGCACCACGGAGGGCGGGCTCGACGTGGCGCGGGTGCGGGCTCACATCGAGCCGATCGCGGCGATGTGCGCGCGGCGGAACATCAAGCTCAGCCTCTTCATCGAGGCCGACGAGGCGCAGGTGCGGGCGAGCCGGGACGCGGGCGCCCAGCAGGTGGAGCTGCACACCGGACACTACTGCGAAGTGCAGGGCGCGGAGCGAGCGGCATGGCTCGAGCGTCTTCGCGGCGCCGCGGCGCTGGCCAACGAGCTCGGCTTGGAGGTCGCGGCGGGGCACGGGCTGACCCGAGCGAACGTGCTGGACGTCGCGGCGCTGCCGCACGTGGCGGAGCTGAACATCGGCCACTCCGTCATCGCCGACGCCGTCCTGGTCGGCCTCGATCGGGCCGTGCGCGACCTACGCGCCGCGATCGACCGAGGCCGGTCCCATCGGGAGAACTGAGCGGGCGGCCCAGTCGCCGGCGGCCCAGTCGCCGGCGGCCCGTGTCGGTGGCGGCCCGTGTCGGTGGCGACTGTGCAGCGCCCAGCCCGATCAGCCCCGACCCATCAATCCGGACCCCGCGCTTGGAGGCCGACCGGCGGAGGGCACGGTCGACGCAACTGGGAGCCGCTGGAGTCGCGACGAACGGCCTGTCGTTCGTCGCTCTAGGCGTGCCGCCCAGGGGGATGATAGCGTTTTTCCATGCTTTCTACCCCGCTGCTTCGCTCTTCGCTGCTCCTGGGACTCAGTCTCGCTCTCGCCGCCTGTTCGGGTGACGACGGGACGGGCGAAGAGAGCGGCCCCTCCTTCTGTACGTTGCCGTCGGAGGTGAGCCACGCTCACGCGGAGGCCGCCTACGAGCACTGGAAGGAGACCCTCCTCATCTCCGAGGGAGCGGGCGGACACCTGCGCGTAAGGCGGCCCAACTCGGCGGGGGCCGTGGTGGACTCCACGGTGTCCGAGGGGATCGCCTACGGCATGTTGCTGGCGGTGTACATGGACGACCAGCACACCTTCGACGAGCTGTGGAAGTACAGCCAGCTGCACGTCGACGACTCGGGGTTGATGATTTGGTACATCGGCCCGGATGGTGAGCCCCTCGGGGACGGCCCCGCGACGGACTCAGACGAGGACATCGCCTTCGCCCTCGTGATGGCGGCCGAGAAATGGGGCGGCAGCGGCAGCCTCGATCAGAGCTACGAGGCGCTGGCGAAGCGCCAGATCGATCTGGTGATGGAGCACGAGATCGAGCCGGTCACCCATATCGTACGGCCCGGTCGCTGGGGTGGCTCCGACGTCACCAACATCTCCTACTTCGCGCCTGCGTTCTATCGCACCTTCGCCGCGGTGACCGGCGATGACCGTTGGTACAAGGTCGTCGATATGTCCTACGAAATCCTCGAGGCGTCCCTCAACGAGGAGCAGGGCAACGCCGAGAACGGGCTCGTGCCCGCGTGGTCCGACGGCTACGGCAATCCCACGAGCCAGTCGAGCGGTCACCCGACGCACTTCCAGTTCGACTCGTGCCGCACCCCGTTCCGTATCGGTCAGGACTGGTGCTGGCACGGCGAGCCGCGAGCCAGGGACTACCTCGCGAAGATCACCTCCTTCTACAAGGGGGTGGGGCTCGAGAACATCATCGACGGCTACGATCTCGACGGCACGCCGCGGCCGGAGTTCTCGGTCGACGGGACCCGGGCGGCGGCGTTCGTCGGGCCTGCGGGCGTCGGCGCGATGTACGACGCAGCCCACCAGGAGTTCGTCGACGGCGTCTACGAGGACCTGCACACGCCGGAACGGCTCATCGTCGGAGACGCCAACCACGTCAACGACGGGAGCATCTATTACAATACGTCATGGCGCGTGCTCTCCCTGCTGATGATGGACGGCACCTATCGGGACTACAGCCTGAGGTGAGCGGACTCCGCGGCTAGCTCAGAGGGTGCGGCGGAGCCGCGTCCGACCCGAGCCTTCTGGTCGCCGTGCGTGCTCGAAGTGCGTGCTCGAGGTGCGTGCTCGAGCTGGCGGAGCTCGTCGTGAGGTCCGGCTCTGGGATCGACGCTCGACGCCCGCTGGGGCGAGGCCGGGGGTTGGCGCGCAGGCGGGCAGGCTCGGGGACGGATGGGCTGCCAGTCGTGAGGGCGGCGACCGAGTGCTACCGTCCCCTGCATGCAGCCCGTGCTGTCCCGGGAGCAGGTGCGGTCGTTCGATCGGCGCGCCATCGAGGCGGGGGTGCCCGGCGTCGTCCTCATGGAGAACGCCGGGCGAGGCGCCGCCGAGGTGGCGCTGGCGCTGCTCGACGCGGATGGGACGTCGCCGCGCCGGGTCGTGGTGCTGTGCGGGGGCGGCAACAACGGGGGCGATGGCTACGTGGTCGCGCGCCGGCTACGGACCGTGGGCGTCAGCGTCCAGGTGCTGAGCGCCGTGGCGCCGGAGAGCTTGCGGGGCGACGCGTTGATCCAGGCGCGCGCCTGGGCGGCGGTGAGCCCCGGCGGGCTCCTCCCGGTGCCGGAGCTCTCCGCCCTGCGTGACGCGCTCGTCGATGCGGACCTCGTGATCGACGCCCTGTTCGGCACCGGCGCCAATCGACCTGTGAGCGAACCCTTGGCGACTTGGATCGACGCCCTGAACGGCGCCCAGCGTCGGGTCTTGGCGCTGGACGTGCCTTCGGGGCTCGACGCGGACACCGGCGCCGTGCTCGGCGTCGCGGTGCGCGCCGACGCTACAGTGACGTTCGCCTACCCCAAGCGGGGCCTCTGCAGCTCCGCGGGGCAGGAGCACGCAGGGGAGGTGTTCGTGGCCGACATCGGCGTGCCCCCGGAGGCCTTTCGAGGTGGAGACGGCGCGGAGCCACCGGCGGCCTTCCTCCTGGAGAGCGTCGACGTGAGCGGTGCGCTCAGGCCCCGCGCGGTGTCGGCGCACAAAGGCCGGGCGGGGCGGGTGGTGCTTGTCGCCGGGAGCCCGGGGAAGATCGGCGCGGCGCGGCTGGCCGTCCGCGGCGCCCTCCGCGCCGGAGCCGGGTTGGTCACGGTGGCGACGTGGCCGGAGGCGGCGGCGCAGCTCGAGGGGGGCGCTCACGAAGAGATGACGGTGCGGCTCGATCCCGCGACGCCTGCCGCCGTGTTCGACCAGATGAGCCCCGACGTCATCGCGGTGGGACCGGGGCTCGGCCTCGACGACGATGCCTGGCGCGTGGTCGAAGCTGTCCTCGCGCGAAGTGAGCCCGTCGTGGTCGACGCGGACGCCCTGCAGCTGCTGGCCCTGCGCGGGCCGCGAGGGGGAGAAGGGAGCCTGGGACCGGGGCCGCGCGTCCTCACGCCCCATCCGGGAGAAGCGGCGCGCTTGCTCGGCGTCAGCCCCGCGGACGTCGAGGCGGACCGCTTTGGCGCCGCGCGTGCGTTGTGCTCTCGGCTCAGGGCGATCGTGGTGCTCAAGGGATCGCGGACCCTGATCGCTGCTCCCGACGAGGTGACGCGGATCTCCCCTTGGGGTAGCCCGGTGCTGGCGACGGGAGGAACCGGTGACGTCTTGACCGGCGTCGTGGCGGCCCTCCTGGTGCACCACGCGCCCCTCGAGGCGGCTTGCCTCGGCGTCGCGTTGCACGGGCGGGCGGGCGAGCTGCAGGCTGCTCGGAGAGGGCTCGATCGCGGGGTGCTGGCGCGGGAGGTCGCGGACGGGGTGTCCCGCGCCCTCGGCGTGTTCCTCGCGGAGCGGCTCCCGGGAGGCTCGTCGAAATGGCAAGCGGAAGTCGGACGACGTTGCCTTTCTGGCTCGGCGAACTCCGGGGCGGTTGCCAGATTGACACGCGGCCCCGCTCGATGACTCGCCCCGCGCGGCGCCGAACGAGGCTTTCCCGGCGGATTTGGCGGTGACGGTGCCTCTGCGAGCGCTGGCACGAAGCTTGCGATGGAGGAGGGAGTCCTCGGACATCCCCTCAGGAGCCAGCCAATGTCCTCCCTCACCTCGTCACAGCACACGTTTCGTCGGGACCTAGCCGCCAGCGGTCAGATGTTGCGCCGCCGCGCGCTCGCCCTCACTCGCAGCACCCAGCAGGTCGACGATCTCGTGCAGGACACGATGGAGCGAGCTCTGCGCTTCGAGGGCTCCTACGAGCCGGGCTCGAACTTCGCCGCTTGGCTGACGCGCATCCTCCACAACGCGTTCATGAGCCAGTGTCGGCGACGCGGCATCGAGCGACGGGTGCTGCAGCGGGTGGCCCTGGCGGAGCGTGACGATCGACAAAAGCCTCTGCAGCCGTGGCTCTCTCCGAAGCTGGAGCGGGCGCTGGACGCGCTCCCCGAGAAGATCGGCAGCGTCGTGCGGCTCGTGGATCTCCACGACCTGACCTACGGAGAAGCGGCGGGGGTGCTCGATGTGCCCGTGGGGACCGTGATGAGCCGGCTTCATCGGGGGCGCAAGCGTCTGGCGAGCAGCCTGGCGGAGGCGCCGCAGGGGCGGGGAGAGGGCGCCGTCGCCTGCGCCGCCTGAGTGTTCGTGCGAGAGGGGGAGGCGCCTGTCTCGGCGCGGTCCTGCACGGCACATTGAACGAGCGCCGTGAGCTGGCGCGGTGAGCACGGCGCCCCTCGGCGCGGTGCGCCTCAGCGATCGAGGAGGGTGACGTGCCCCGCGTGGATCGCGTGCTCCTGGCCCGAGAGATCGCAGAGCCGTAGAGCTCCCTCCCCAGTGATGCCCGCGGCGATCCCCTCGAGCTCGTCGATGCGCACGGCGCGCCCACGGAGGGCGTCCGCCTCGCTCAGCTCGGGGAGGAACGACTCGAGCCCGTCTCGGAGGAAGCGTTCGTAACGCGCCTGGAGACGGCCCAGGAGCTCCGCCAGGAGGTCCTCGAAAGCCAGGAACTCCGCGAGAGGGAGGAGCGCTGGCGTGTCGTCCGGCTCCGGGCTCGTCCTTCGGTCCGTTTCGAGGTCTGCCCCGCGGGGTACCTCGCGCGGGCCGACGGGCGCCCTCGAGGAGGCGCGGCGTGGGCGTAGCTCTCGGGCCAAGGAGGTCGCCTGCCCCAGGAGGTCCTCCGGGAACACCAGGGTGTGCACGTTGAGGCCGATGCCCACGATCGCGGCGCTCACCTGGTCGCCGCGGAGCCGGCTCTCCACGAGCACCCCGGCGATCTTGCGGGAGCCCACCCAGACGTCGTTGGGCCACTTGAGGAGCACGGGCGGCACGTGGAGGGACACCCCGAGCCGTCGCGAGACCATCTCCCGCACCGCGAGCCCGACGATGAGGGGCAGAGCGTGGGCCTGCGCGGCGGGCACCTGGGGCCGGAGGAGCACGGAGAAGGTGAGGTTGTCGCCGGCGGCTGCCCACCACGGGTTGCCGCGCCTGCCGCGCCCTCGGGTCTGCTCCCGCGCCACGTAGGTGGCGCCCTCGGGAGCTCCTTCGCGCTCCGCCGCGAGGGCGAGGTCGTTCGTGGAGGTCGTCGTCGGGACGGCGACGAGGGGCTCACCCCAGCGGCAGTCTTGGGCGTCGAGGGCCCGGCGACAGCGCGCTGGATCGAGCCACGGCGCCCCGGGGGTCACCTAGCGACCCCGATGAGCTCGAGGGCGAGGGAGATGTCCGCCGCGGGCGCCGAGTGGGTGAGCGCCCCCACGCTGATCACGTCCACGCCCAGCTCGGCGAGCCGGGTGACGCGCTCGAGCCCGATGTTTCCGGAGACCTCGAGGAGGGCGCGCCCCACCGCCTGCTGCCCCACGGACCGTTGCTCTGCCGCGCGCTGCACCGCCGCGCCGGTGCGAGCGTCGTCGAAGTTGTCGAGCATGATGATCTCGACGCCGAGCTGCAGAGCCTCGTCGAGCTGCTCGAGGTCCGACACCTCGACCTCGATGCGGCTGGTGTGAGGTGCTCGTGAGCGGGCGCGCTCCACCGCCTGGGTGATCCCCCCGGCCGCGGCGATGTGGTTGTCCTTGATCATCACCGCCGAGCCGAGGTTGTCGCGGTGGTTGTGCCCGCCGCCCATGCGCACGGCGTAGCGCTCGAAGGCGCGCAGGCCGGGGGTCGTCTTGCGGGTGTCGGTCACGCGGGCTCGCGCGCCGGACGGGAGCGCGTCCACGAAGCGTCGGGTCAGGCTGGCGACGCCGCTGAGGCGTTGCACGAAGTTGAGGGCGGTGCGCTCGGCCAGCAGCAGCGAGCGGGCGTTGCCCTCGACGCGCCACAGGACGGTGCCCGCGTCGACCCGCGCGCCCTCCTCCACGAGCCGTTCGACGCGGACCCCGGGATCGACCGCGTAGAACGCGCGCGCGAAGACGTCGCCGCCGCACGCGACCAGAGGAGATTTGGCGATGGCGCGCCCCACCGCCGCGGCGTCTGGGGGCACGACGGAGTCCGTCGTCACGTCACCGCTGGCGAGGTCCTCGTCGAGGGCCTGGCGCACGGCCTCGTCGAGCAGATGGCTGGGGATCACGGCAGGAGACCGTAGCCACGCCCCAGAAACGACGCAAAGAGGTTGCAGCTCGCGTGGTAGAGCACCCCCGCCCCGATGCCCCCGGTGCGCGCTCGCAGCCAGCCGAAGGCGAGGGACGGGAAGAAGACGGCGAGGCGAGCGGGGTCGGGGACGGTCGCCAGGTGGCCGAGGGCGAACACCGCGCTCGCCGCGACGACGGCCCAGCCCATCGGAGCTCCGAGGACGCGGCGCCGCGGGGGCCAACGGTCCTCGAGGGACGTCTGGAGGTAGCCGCGGAAGAAGGCCTCCTCGGGCAAGGCGATCACCAGCAGCTGCCCGAGGGCCTCGTCGAGGAGGTGCCAGTCGACGTCCAGCGTGAAGGTGCCTTCGGCTCCGTACCAGACCACGAACCCGAGCCAGAACGGAGGCAAGGTGAGCAGGGCGAGGCCGGCGGCGTAGCCCACGGCGCGGAGCGTCGCGCGCGTCAGGCGCCGGCCGCTCAGGGGCTCTCGATCCAGGAGCCCTCCCAGGGAGAGCCCCCAGCGCGCCGCGCTGTCTGTCGAGGGGGTCGTCGAGGAGGGCGACGCAGCTGGATTGGGGATGTCGGCCGAGGTGCCGGTCAGAGCGCCGGCGGACGGGTTCGACTCGCGGAGGGTAAGGGCGTACGTGGCGATGAGGAACCAGAGACCCACCGCGGTGGCGGAGTACGCCGGAGGGAGCAAGTAGGACAGGGCGGCCGCGCAGCACGAGACCACGAGGGACACCACCCAGGGGTTCTCTCGCAAACGGAACTTTCCAAATGTGGTCATGGCCCTGTCGTGGTGGCCTCCGTGAGCGCGACGCTCGAGGTCATCCCGCATTCCATCCCTGGAAGAAATCGAGCTTTCGAGCCCGGCGGGGACTAGGTAATGTCTCGCGGCGCGAAGTTAGCGGAAGTGGACCCCGTTTGGCGCATCGTGTTGAAGCTGGCCCGACCCAAGGGCTGCGGGCACGAGCGAGACAGCGGGGTCTTTCCACGGAGGACTCATGCTCGAGGCGAATCGACCGAACCCTGAACCCCGCCCCCCGGCACCCCCCACGTCTGGGCCCCACCTCGGGCAGCGTCCGCACGAGCAGGTGCTCGCGGCGCAGTGGCCCCCTCCCGACGACGGGCCCTCCAGCCTCGGCGGCGGCCTCGCCGGCGGCATCCCGGGCGGCGGCGGCTTCGATCCGGGTGATGGGGACTTCAAGAAAGGCAGCAAGGCGAAGCTCGTCGCCATCGCCGCGCTCGTGGTGGCTTTGGGAGCGGGCGCGGTGTTCGCCCTGAGCGGCTCGGGCGATGAGGAACTCATCACGATCGACCAGGCCGCCGAGCACATGAAGAACATCTTCGTGCTCCCGAAGAACGAGCAGGTCGACCAGTGGCGCACCTGGGCGAGCAAGCCAGGCGACACGGGCGGGATCACGGAGATCAAGCAGGAGGCCCTCAAGCAGCTGGCTTGGGCGCGGGACGAGCAGGGGGTGGCCCTCGCCATCCAGGCCCTGAAATCCCCGGAGCCGAAGCTGCAGGGCATGGCCGCGACCGCCCTCGCTCACTACGGCTCTCCGGCGGCGGACAGCGCCAGGCCTGCGCTGCTCGAGGCGCTGAAGGGGGCGGGCGCCGGCGCGAAGCCGCAGATCGCCTGGGCCCTCGCCATCCTCGGCGAGCAGGCCGCCTTCGACGAGATCCTAGCCATCTATCGCAGGGGAGAGCTGTCGACGGTGCAGCGGCTCGGCGGCGGCGTCGCCTTCGATCCCAACAAGCTGACGGAGATGGTCCCCCTCGAGCGGCTCGCGGAGCTCGCCGGCGACGAGAGCCCCTCGGTGCGCCAGCTGGTGGCCACGGTGCTATCGCGCAACGCCGAGCCGAGGTGGACGGAGACGCTCATCAAGCTCCTCGACGATCCGGAGCACGACGTCGCGCGGCAGGCGGCGCCGGGGCTCGGGAAGATCGGCGACAAGGCCGCCCGTGAGCCCCTGATCACGAAGCTCAGGGACGCGGACAAGGACTCGCGCGAGAAGTACCTCGAGGCGCTCCGCGACGGGGTGGGCGGCATCGGCCTCGTGCTGGCCTTGTACGCGGTGGACGAGTCGGAGCCGCAGACCAACTGGTACCGCAAGAAGCAGATCTTCGGGCTCATCGACGAGCTGAACGACCCCCGGGCGGGCAACGCGCTGTACGAGTACCTCCAGGTCGAGAAGCACATCCACTATCAGACGCGCGCCGCGTCGGCCCTGGCCGCGATCGGCGACCTGCGCGCTGTGCCGATGCTCGCCAAGCGCCTGCGCATGGATCCGCTGAAGATCTATAGCGACCAGTACGACTGGGAGATGGCCCTCAAGCGCGACGACGCCGAGCGGCGCGAGGCCGCGCGCATGATCGCAGATCTGGCGGTGCTCCACCCGGACAAGCGCGCCCAGATCGCCGAGCAGGCCGAGGACGCGGTCATCTTCTGGATCCACGAGATGCCGAGCCCCCACGCCAACGGCCTGCGCGCCCTTGCGGCGATGGGGTCCCAGAAGGACATCGATGCCCTACGCAAGTGGGCCAACCCGCAGGTCCCGCTCCCCAAGGAGGGGCAGCAGCCGCCCATGCCCGAGGAGTGGGTCATCGCCCAGAGCGCGCTGCGCTACGTTGGCATGATGAAGGACCAGAGGTCCTGGCCCGTGCTGCTCGACATGCTGAAGAAGAAGCCGAGCAACCTGAACATCTCCAAGGATGCCATGTATCAGGGTGGGCTCGCGATCCTCGGCATGTCCTTGAACGCCATGGGCAAGGGGGCGGCGGACGGCCTGTCCGAGTGGGGTGATGCGAAGGCCTTCGGGCCCTTGCTCGAGTTCATCGAGGACGCCTCGCAGAACGAGAACGCGCGGGAGAGCGCCTGCGCCGGCCTGGCCTGGGTGGCGACGCCCGAAAACTTCCTGACGATCGCCGAAAAGATCCAGCACTACGAGGGGCAAAACCCCCCTGATGCGTTCCGGCGCAAGTGCCTCCTCGAGGCGTTGATCCAGCGCCCCGTGCCGGGCACCGCCTCGGCGCTCCTCACCCTGTTGAACCGGGATCAAGCGCTCGAGACCCGCAACCAGGTAGCCCGCGCCATCGCCAAGAGCGGGATCGACGCGGACAGCGAGGCGAAGCTCTTCGAGCTCGCCAAGGACGAGAACCTGCTGAACGACGCCGCGCTGGCGTTGATTCTGGGGGGCAGCCCCGCGGCGGCGGGGCGGGCCGTGGCCTTCTATGCCGACAAGCCTCAGGTGGCCCTCGAGGAGCTGCAGGATCTGTGGTTCAAGAGCTTCGGCTACTGGTCGAAGGCGGACCTGGAGACCGGGATCCTGTTCAAGTACGTGGACAACGCCGTGGCGATCTCCCGCGTGGAGATCAAGCAGACCCCCCAAGAGTGGGCGCCGGTCCTCCTGGAGAAGCAGTTCGACAACCTGATCTTCGACAACGGGCCGCACTCGTTCACTCGTGTGGTGCTGCGTAAGCGGCTCTACGACATGGCGCGGGGCTCCGACGCCGAGAAGCGCGCGGGCGCCATCCGCACCCTGCTGTTCATGAAGGAGCAAGGCGCGCTGCTCGCGCTGCGGGACGAGGAGGGCGAGACCGGCAAGCTGGCGGGTGACGCTCACTTCCAGCTCATGAACCCCAAGCTCGTGAGCGGCGTGAAGGTGCCGGAGGCCTCGGGCAAGTGACGGACGACGGGGCAGACCGCTGTCGCGGAACGCCCCGCCGCAGACCGATCGGAGGGATGAGGGTCGCTGCGGCGGCCCTCATCGCCTTGTCCGCGGGGAGCGCCTGCCTCGGCGCGAAGCGGGGGACGCAGAGCGGGGCGAGCGGCGCTGCGCCTGAGCAGAGCGGGCAAGCCGCGCAGCCTGAGCGGACGGAGCCGAGCGCGCCGCTGCTCGACGGACCTTGTGTCCCGACGGGGCCGGAGCTGTGCTTCAACGCCCTCGACGACAACTGCAACGGCCTACTGGACGAGGGCTGCGGAGTGCGATCGGGGCTCGTGCACTTCATGGCGGCGTGGGCAGAGCCTGAGGTCGACGTCGATCTCCACGTGACCGATCCCGGGGGTGAGGTGGCCGAGGTGGGGCATGTGAGTGAATGTGGACTGACCAAGGTGCAGGATTGCCCGGGGGACCAGAACCTCTGCTACGGGCAGAACTACGAGAGCGTCCACCTCGACGGCGACGAGCCCGTCGCCGGTGAGTATCGGGTCGCGGTGCGCCTCGACGCGCTGGGCTCTGCGGAGCCCCCCATCACCGTGCGGATCGGGGCTCGGCTCGGGGGCACTTCCTACAATCGGCTCGTGCAGCTGACCCACGAGGAGGACGAGCGTGTGCTGACCTTTCGGCTTGGCGGAGATTTCGGCGCGGAAGGTTTGGGGGTAGGTTCTTCGCCTAGTGGGACAGGTACTCGGTAAGGTCACGAAGGCGGTCGACGTCGAGCGTGGCCCGGACGTGCTGCACCGGATCTCAGTGCCGGCTGGCTGGCTCTCCGAGGGAGCGACGATCGATGTCGAGCTCCCCCGTCACCTGAGCTGCGCCCGCTGCGAGGGGGGCGGGTGTGATTCGTGCCAGCGCTCTGGAGCGCTCACCCTGCGCGAACGGGACGAGCTCCCCGGGGTCGTGTCGGTGACCCTGCCGGTCAGCGTCGAGGCGGGGGACATCGTGCTGCGGATCCCCGAAGCCGGCGGCTTGCCGCCCCCAGATTGCTCCTATGGGCGAGGGCTCCTCCTGTTGCGCGTCTCGGTCGCGGACGCCCCCAGCGCGGGGGTGCTACGATCGCTCGAGCACGAACGCCCGCTGACCATCTCGCCGGAGGAGCGGCGTGAGCTGATACGGCGCAGCGTGCTCGTGGCCGTTGGCCTCACCGTGTTGTTCGTACTGCTGCTCTGGCTCGCAGGATGGTTGTGATCCCGAGCCGGTCTTCGTCAAGGAACACGAATCGATGAATCCCTGGGTGATGGCTGGCGTCCTGGTCGGCCTCGTTGGACTGTTCGTGTGGAGCGCGCGCCGACGTTGGGCGTTGCTCCGGCTGGGCGCGCCCACGTGGGAGCCGCGGGTGGATCGGATTTCGGAGCGACTGCGCACGCTCTGGAGGTTCGGTCTCTACCAGAAGAAGATGCGCTACTACTTCTGGGCGGGGATCGGGCACCAGCTGATCTTCTTGGGGTTCATCGTGCTGTTGCTGCGCACGCTGGTGCTCTGGGGGCGCGGGTTCGATCCGTCGTTCAACCTGTGGATCCTGGCGCCGGACAGCGGCCTCGGGGGCTTCTATGCGTTCCTCAAGGACGTCTTCGCGACCCTCGTGCTCGTCGGGACGAGCATCTTCGTCTACTACCGGGTGGTCCGCCCGCAGCGGCGGATGGCGCTGGGGCTCGAGGGGCTGCTCATCCTCGGCATCATCGCCACGATGATGATCGCCGATTTGGTCTACGACGGCGCCGCCACTGTGCTGAATCATCGCTACGCGGAGCTGTGCGCCGTCGGAGCCGCGTCGCCGGGCTGCGACACCGCGGCCGCTATGATCGCGCCCCTCGGCGCGCCAGAAGGTTCCCTGGCTTGGCACGCGTACCCGGAGCCGGCGAGCGGGCTGTTCGCGGTGCTGCTGGCGGACGCGGGGCTCGGGACGCTGACCGGGCTGGGCCAGCTCGGCTTCTGGACGCACTCGATCCTCGTGCTCGTCTTCCTGAACATCCTCCCCTACTCGAAGCACTTCCACATCATCACGGCGCTGCCGAACATCTTCCTCTCCGATCTCCAGCCCGCGGGGCGGCTGCGTCCCCTCGCCAAGGACACGGAGGAGCTCATGGGGCTCGTGGAGACGGCGAGCGAGAGCGAAGACATGGGCGCCGCACGCATCGGCTACGCGCGCATCGGGCACTTCACGTGGAAGGACATGCTCGACTTCTATACCTGCACCGAGTGCGGGCGCTGCAGCGACAACTGCCCCGCGACCCTCACTGGTAAGAAGCTGAGCCCGAAGCACTACACGCTGGATCTGCGCGATCACCTCTACAGCTTGCAGGAGAAGGTAGAGAAGGCGGTGAACGTCGAGGCGGCGGGGGAGCCCGCCGCGGCCAGGGCTGTGGAGCTGACGGCGGCGGCGGACGACGGCTCGCAGCAACCCGCCGAGGTGACGCCGGGCGGAGGAGGGGTCGCGGCGCAGCGCGACTTGGTGCCCGACATCATCGATCCGGATGTCCTGTGGGCCTGCACCTCTTGCCGCGCCTGCGAGGAGCAGTGCCCGGTGAACATCACCTACGTCGACAAGATCGTGCAGATGCGGCGCAACCTGGTGGTGATCCGCGGCGAGTTCCCCGCGGAGCTGAACAAGCCCTTCGAGGGGATTGAGGTGAACGGCAACCCCTGGAACCTGTCCCGCATGGACCGGGCGAACTGGGCGGAGGGGCTCGGGGTGCGTATGGCGGCCGAGCACCCAACCGCGGAGGTGCTGTTCTGGGTGGGGTGCGCCGCCAGCTATGACGACCGCGCGAAGAAGATCGCGCGGGCCACCGCGCAGCTCTTGGCCGCCGCTGGGGTGGACTACGCCATCCTCGGCGAGGAGGAGACCTGCACGGGAGATCCCGCGCGTCGCGCCGGCAACGAGTACCTCTTCTCCATGCTGGCGGAGACGAACGTGGCCACCCTCTCCGGCTACCGGGAGCAGGGCGGCGTGAAGCGCATCATCACGACCTGCCCGCACTGCTTCAACACGTTGAAGAACGAGTACACGGACTTCGGCGTCGAGCTCGAGGTCATCAACCACACGGATTTCTTGTTGGGGTTGGTGGCGGAGAAGAAGCTCGAGCCGACGCGGCCGGTGAAGGCGCGCGTCGCGTATCACGACTCCTGTTATCTCGGGCGTTACAACGGCATCTACGACTCGCCTCGGGAGATCCTCCGGCAGATCCAGGGAGTGGAGCTGGTCGAGGTCGACGGCTGGAACCGCAGCAAGGGCCTCTGCTGCGGCGCGGGCGGCGCGCAGATGTTCATGGAGGAGCAGAATAACGATCGCGTGAACGTGAAGCGCACGAAGCAGCTGCTCGAGACCGGCGCGGAGACGATCGCCAGCGCCTGCCCGTTCTGCATGACGATGCTGACGGACGGCCTGAAGGCGGAGTCCAAGGAAGACGTGGTGAAGAACCTGGACGTCGTCGAGCTCCTGGCTCAGGCGTGCGAACTCACCGTCCCGAGCCAGAGCGCCGCCGAGTGAGCGCGTGGTCGGCGCCCCTCGCGTGACGACGGACGCGCGCGAGGGACGCCGAGGGCTCGCCGGAGCCCTTCAGTGGAGGGACGTGGTCGGGGGGCCCCATGGCGGGCCGCGCTCCAAGAGCTCTCTTGCGGTGCCGCGGAGCAGGGGCGGCAGCGCCGGATCCCGCACGACGGAGCTCAGCTCTCGCCGCCCGCAGACGTGCAACAGGGGGATGGTCACCTCCACCGGGCAGCTGGGTTGAAGCACCAGGGCGAGGCGGACCCGCGAGCGTGTGAGCCACCGCGAGGTCCCGCTGAGGATGCGGAGCGCTTGCCGATGGGGTGGACGACGGCTGGCGAGGCGCAGCACGTCCTCCTCCGTGATCTGCGGAGCCGCCAGGAGCTGCTCCACTACGAGGGGATGGGGATCCGCGAGGAGACGTTCGATCTGCGTCCGAGGCGGACGCCGCGCGAGGGAGCGGCGCTCGCCCACTGTGAGCTCACGGCCTGAGCCGTAGTCCGGGACGGCTGGCTCAGGCGGGGGGAGGGGCGCGCCGTGCGGCGCCGAGCGCAGGATTCGCTCGAGCGCCCACCACGCTCGGCGCTCCGCGAGCTGGCGCGTCCGGCGTCGGAGAGGGTGCTCACCCGCGCCATCCCAGTCAGCGAGCTGGGCCAGGCACAGGGCCAGGGGGAGCATCACCTCCCGGGCGCGGGCGTCCGCCTGCAACGCGGCGGCGCAGATCTCATCCAACGCAGCCCCGTGGAGCTCGGGGGGAGCGGCGAGGCTCTCACGGAGCGAGCGCACCCGCAGCTCGACCGTCGGGAGGGCGAGGACCGTGCGCAGGAGTCGCTCCTTGCCGGCGTTCGAATCCACCGCGCCAGTCTAGGACACCGAGCGGGTGGCCGCAGGCAGACGCCGTTCGCCAGGTCGAGACTGTCCCCGCACGCCCGGGGCGCTATGCTCGCCGGGTGCCCGTGCCCGAGCGCCTCGAACAGCTTCGCGCGACCTGGTTGGGGCGGCTGCGCTCGCCGGTCTTCTGGTGTTGTTTGTGGGGGGTCGTCTTGGGCGTGGCCCTGCTCTCCCAGCTGGCGAGGTTGGGCACCGTGGCGGCCCGCGGCAGCAGCGGGTTGGTCCTCCTCGTGGGCATGCTGACCCTCGTGGGGGTCGCCTGGCGCGAAGGGCGGATTTGGCGCGACCCGCGAGGCATCGTGCGGCGGGTGCTGTTCGCCGTGAGTCGCCCCCTGGGGGAGCGCACACTCCGGGCGCAGTCGCTCGCGGCGCGCGCGGCGGCGGGTTCGGGAGAGTCGGAGGAGCTCGCCCGAGTCCATTATGAGCGGCTGCTCGAGCGAGCGTCCCTCGAAGCCGTCGCCGGGGCAGCCCAGCGGCGCGCGCGCGCGTGGCGTGCAGGTTGGATCCTCGCGGCGCTCGGAAGCCTGGTGATGGCGCTCGCGCTACCGCTGCACGTGGTGGAGGGGCTCGATGTCCTCCTGGCGCGGCGTGGGAAGGCACCCCTCGAGCTCTCCTATCTCGGGGAGCCCCTCGTCACCGTGGAGCTCCCCGCGTACCTGCGGGAGACGCGCCGCGCGCTGCTCCTGCCCGAGGGCAACAGCACCTTGCCCGAAGGCAGCATCATCACCGTACGCGGGGCACCGCGGGTGACGGGGCGGCAGCTGGTCGTCACGGACGGCCTGCATGACGTTCCGTTGGTGAGCGACGGACGGGGGGGCGTCGTGGCCCACTGGACCCTGCGCGATCCCGTCGAGCTCAGGGTGGCGGCGCAGTTCGGAGACGTAAAGATCTTCGATCCTCTCGAGCGGACCATCTCGGCGCTGCCCGATCGGGAGCCGACGGTGGTGCTGGAGGGAGCGCCGCGGACGGAGGAGCTCGGAGAGCTCGAGCGCCTGGAGCTCCGGTTCGTGGCGAGCGACGACCACGGCCTCGATCAGATCGATCTCGTGTTTCGATCGGGGAGACGCGAGGAGCGCCGCCCCCTGGTGAAGCTCTCCGGCGAAGAGCGCCTCTACCGGGCCGGGCACGCGCTGACGCCGGACGATCCGTTTCTCGCGCGCATCTTCTTGCCCGTGGTCATCACGATCGAAGCCAAGGACAACGATACGGCGACCGGCCCGAAGTGGGGGCGCAGCGCGGCGATCACGCTCTCTCCCCCGCCGGTGGGCGCCCGGGAGGCCGCCCGCTACGAGGGGCTCAAGGTGATCCGGGAGGCGCTGGTCGATCTGGTGGCGGTCGATCGCACCACCAAGGATCGGGAGCTCGCCGAGCGGGCGAAGGCCCTCGAGGCGGCCCACGCCGCCGTCGCCGCGGCGCTGGAGCGCAGCTTGGAGCAGCGCCCGGGAGGGCTCGAGGTCGCCCGCGGGCCGCGCCATTTCTTGGAGGCTCAGGTGGAGGCGCTGCGGGCCTCCGGGGCGCAGCGCGCCACGCCGGAGCACGTCCTGCTCGCCGTGGACGTGCTCCTGGGGCGGCTCTCCGCGGAGGAGGCACGTCGGGTGGCCAAGCGGCTGGGCGACGTGGTCGAGGAGCTCGCCGTGCGGCTCCGGCTGCTGCGAGACGTGTCGGAGCAGGACCCCCAGGGGGTGACCACGGTGCTCCACTTCGCGGACGCCGGAGCGGAGGCCCTCGGCAGGTTGGGAATGCTGGGCGCGGATCTGGGCAGCGTGGCGGAGGCGGATCTGGGGCGCGTGCGTCGGTCCATCGAGGCGCGGGATCTGCGCCACGCGGAGCTGGCGGCCGTCCACTTGGCGGCGCGGCTGCGTCGGCCGGAGCCCTCCTTCGGCGCGGCGGGGGGCGGCGCGGTGGAGAGCGGCATGCCCGGGCGTGGGCAACGCTCCGGGGAGGCGGCGTCGGGCGCGCCGGGAGACTTCGATCAGCTCGCCGACCAGATCGATGAGCTCGCTGGGGATCATGCGCAGCAGCTCAGTGAGCTCGATCGTCTCCTGCGGGACGCGGAGCAAGCGGCGCGGAGCGACGAGCGGCGCCGTGACGCGCGCCGCCGGGCGGAGGAGCTCCGAGAGGCCCTGGCTCCCTTGCCCGAGGTGGGCGCCGACAGCGGTAGCGCGCGGGCCGTCGCCGCGGAGGGGCGCGCACACGGAGAGGCCATGGCAGATAGCCTCGAGCGCCTCGACCTCGAGCAGGCCGTGGAGAGCGGGCGCCGGGCCTTGGAGAGCCTCGACGAAGCGGAGCGGCGCCGCGGAGAGGGGAGCGGCTCCTGGCTGAACCCCGAGGATCTCGAGCAGGCGCGGCAGAGGGTCCGCGAGGAGCTGGGCCAGGCGGAGCGGGACCTCCGTCAGCTTCGGGAGCGGGCTCGGGACGAGCTGCGGGGTAAGCTGCAAGAGCGCGCCGAGCGGGAGGCGGAGATGGCCGGGCGAGCCCAGGACCTGGCCCGGAAGGGGCGAGACGCGGAGGCGCCGCTGCCAGGGGAGGTGGTGCAGGGGCTCGAAGAGGCCGCGCGCTTGATGCGCGAGGCGGCGCGACAGCTAGGCGAGGGGAACGCCGAGCGCGCCCATGCTCTGGAGCAGGACGCCCAACGTCACCTGGAGCGCTCGCGCACGGGGCGCGCCGAGGAGAGCCAGGGGGATCCGGCTGGTGAACCTCAGCGGGATCACGGCGGCGAGCGCGGCGTCATGGCGCGAGAGGGGGACGTGCCTGGAGCCCGAGAGCGCAACGCGGCCGAGGATTTTCGTGAGCGCCTGCAGCGCGGGCTCGGGCAGCCGAGCGGGCGCCTCGCCCCCGCCGTACGTCGCTACGCGGAGTCGTTGCAATGAAGAGGTGGATCGGACTGCTCACCCTGTGTGGCTCCCTCGCGGGCTGGTCGGGCACCGCGGAGGCGCGTCCGAACCTCGGCGCTGCGCACGAGGCCATCCAGGAGCTGGACGTCGCGGGTGCGGCGAAGCTCCTCGAGGGGGCGCGGGGTCAGGACGCGACGTACTTGCGGGCGCTGCTGGCCATCTACCGGGCAGACTGCGACGGTGCCGCCGCCCTGCTCACCTCCCCCGTGATGCGCGAGCGCGAGGACGGCTCACACCTCTACGACCTGGCCCGGCGCTGCGCGGGGGCCACCGCAGGGGGGCTCATCGTCGACGACCAGGAGCACGGCATCTGGATTCGCCTGCAGGATGAGCGGGACCGGGTCTTGGTGCCGTTGATCGTGAGCTCTGGGGCGCGGGCGCGGGACGCCATCGAGGCGCACCTCGGGGTCGACCTGCCACGGCCCATGCGGATCGATCTGGTACGCGACCTGTTCTCCCTCGCCGCCGTCACCGGGCTGCCCCTCCAAGCCGCGGAGACGACCGGGACCGTGGCGGTCGCTCGGTGGGGACGCATCACCATGATCTCACCGCGTGCGATGACCCGCGGCTACCCGTGGCAAGACACGCTCGCCCACGAGATCACTCACCTGTTGCTCAGCCGCGCCTCGCGGGATCGTGCGCCGCTGTGGTTGCAGGAGGGGATCGCGAAGCGGGAGGAGACGCGCTGGCGCCAGCTGCGCCCCTTCGACCGCAAACCCGATCCGAGCGAGGTGGCTTGGAAGGCGCTGCGACAGGGTAATGCGGTGGGCATCGATCAGCTCGGGGCGTCCATCGCGATGCTACCGACGCCGGAGGCCGCGAGCATCGCGTTCGCGGAGGTCTCGAGCTTCATGGGCTACTGGGTCGAGAAGAACGGTCCAGCGGCGCTCACGCTGCTCTTGGCCGACATGAAGGTGGCCAAGGACGCCGATCAGGCGATGCGCAGCGTGAGCGGCTACGGGCTCGATGAATGGAAGCTCCGCTGGCAGAACCATCTGGCCGAGACCCTCGGCGAGCGGGAGCCGGAGGAGGGGCCCTCGTTCGAGGAGGTCGAAGGGCTGCTGCCGGGCGCCCACGAAGGGCGGCCCACCCTGTCACCGCGGGAGCTCGCACGGCTCCTGCGCCTCAGTGAGCTCCTCGGCAACGCCGGTCAGCACGGCGCATCCCTCGCCATCCTCGACCCCGAGCTGCCTCGAGCTCCGATGGTCGCGCCCCTACGTTGGGAAGGAGCGAAGGCGGCGTGGCTGTCTGGGCGGGGAGACGCGCCGGAGGTGCTGGGGACCCTCCGTGACATCGACACGGCGCACGGCGGCTGGCTCGCCCTGCGCGCGCGCTGGGTCGACGAACGACCGGAGCCGGCCGAGCCAGGGAGGAAGGGGGGAGCGCCCCCGCCGACGGCCGAGCAGCTGTGGGAGCACGCCCTCGCGGTGGATCCGCTCTCCGTCGACGTGGCGTGTGAGGGCTACCCCCTGCGCTTCTCGGGCCCGAGCCGAGAACCCCCTCTGCCCGAGGATCCGGACAGGCGCGCCCTGTGCGAGCACGTCCGCCAGCTGCGCCCCCGGGGCAGCGAGTGAGCCGCCCCGGGCCCCCCCATTTGACCGACTGGGCGCGAAATGCCTACGATGCTGAACCGACGCAATTTGCTAGGGTTTCCGCGTGAGTGTAACGACGTTCGCTGCTGCGCAGCTCATCCGCGCCCTCCCCCGGGTCCGCCTCAGTCGGGCCGTAGGCAACCTCTGTGAGGCGCCATTGCCCGGGACATTGTCTCGGCTCGTGGAGCGCGCCTACTGTGCTGCCTATCGCGTCGATCTGGAGGAGGCCGCGCCGGAACCTGGCCCCTACGTCAACTTCGATGCGTTCTTCACCCGTCGCCTCCGCCCGGGCGTGCGCCCGATCGACGATGCTGGGATCGTGAGTCCATCGGACGGCAGGTTATCGTGCCATGGGCCCATCGATCCGGGCGCTCGGATCTTCGTCAAAGGCCAGGCCTACGACGTGGGTGAGCTGGCGGGCGATGGCAGGGATGCAGCGCGCTATCGTGGGGGGCATTTCGCCGTCATCTATCTCGCCCCGAGCGATTACCATCGCGTGCACGCCCCCGTAGACGGAGAGATCTCCTCGATCCGGGGCATCCCCGGCGATCTGTACCCGGTCAACTCCATCGGCGAGCGCCACATTCCCCGCCTGTTCGCCCGGAACAACCGCGTGAACATCTGCATCGACACCCCCGACATGGGACGGGTGAGCGTCATCATGGTGGGAGCGACCATCGTTGGCAGAATCAGCGTCTCGATGATCCCCCAGCCCGCGGTCCCCCCTGGAGAGAACCGACTGGAGACCCCTTACCGGGTGGAGCGCGGAGACGAGATCGGGATTTTCCATTTGGGCTCGACGGTGGTGATGCTGTTGGAGCCAGGGAGCACGTTGTCCCGCGAGCCGGGAGTGGTGCGTTACGGTCAATCGCTCCTGAAGTCCTCATGAACCGAGCCGAGGGAGAGAAGGAGCCGCTCGAGGCTGCGGAGGCGCCGGCGCCAGCAGCCTCCGCGCCCCGTGAGCGGCTCCCCTCGGAGCCAGCACCTGGGGAAGTGGCGTCGTTCGTTCGGCGCTCCGCTCCCCCCTCGGCAGGGCCCCCCTCGGCAGAGCCCCCCTCGGCAGGGCCCCCCTCGGCAGGGCCCCTCACGGCAGAGCCCCTCGCGCGACCTTCGAATCGCCCGCCGCCTCGTCCAGGGAGCTCCCCCGGCGGGGAGCTCCGTCCGGTGCTGTCGAGTCGACCTCCGCGCCCCACGCCCTCGGCGTCGTCCAAGCCCTCTGGGCAAGAACGGGGCGCCGCGACGAGCGGTGAGGAGAGAACACGTCCGCCGCCCACGGAGCCCGACGACGATGCGTCCGCGGTCCTCATCCCGATCCACGCGATGCGCGTCATCGCGATCGGTCGTGACGACGACCCCGAGCTCGAGCCGGAGATCCGCGAGGACGACATCTTCGAGGCGGACGAAGGCGACGAGCTGACCGCGGCTCTTCACGCTGCGGCCCTCGAGGGGGCCCGCGGGGTCGATGGGAGCGAGGTGCCCGCCGCGGGGGCCTCGGACGCCGCCCCTGAGGAGTCCTTCGAAATCGAGGAGATCGCCTCCCCCAGCGGCGACTTCCCCGGCGCCGATCCGGCCATCACCTTCGAAGAGGAGGTGATGTTCGACGAGCCCACGCCAGCGGGGCCTGGCGTGGCCGAGGAGGCTGCTCCCACGACGGCGCCGAGCGGGGCAGTAGAGCCTGAGATCGCCGCGAGCCTCGTCACCGACGACGACGTGGAGACCCTCGAGGACGTCGACCTCGCCGTCGAGACGCCCAAGCCGCCGCCCCCCAAGTCCCCGACCAAGAGCTTGCCGCCTCGTCCCAAGGGGCGCAGCCAGGTGCCGCAGCCCCCAGCGACACGACGACGCCCCTGGTGGGAGCACTTGTTCGGCGACGACTTCGCGCGGGCATACCGCCCCCTCAGCGACGCGCACGTCAAGCAGCAGGTGGATTTCATCGAGAAGTCCCTGGGCCTCGAGACCGGAGCGGTGGTGCTCGATCTATGCTGCGGCCAGGGGCAGCAGGCGGTGGAGCTCGCGGCGAGGGGTTACGGGGTGGTTGGCTACGATCTCTCGGTGTTTCAGCTGGCCTTGGCCGCCGAGAACGCCCAGGCGCGGCAGCAAAAGATCAATTTCCTGCAGGGGGACGCGCGGGAGATGGCCTTCGACGAGATGTTCGACGCCGTCCTGTGCTGGGACACGAGCTTCGGGTACTTCGAGGAGGAGAAAAACCTGAACGTGGCGGCGGGGCAGGAGAAGG
>JAEWOQ010000324.1 GCA_023460875.1 Pseudomonadota bacterium | reverse complement strand
AGGCGCTCCCCCCTGCGGACGAAGGCGACGCGCTGCTCGCCGTGCTCGAGGCGCAGGTCGAGGCGTTGCAGCCCGCGTCGGGGGTGCGCGACAGGTCTCGCCCGGGGGCGTCGTGCGCGCGCTGGCTCCGAGCGGTTCGTGAGCTCGGGGCGGCCCGTTGGGATCTCGCTGGCGATGTTCGCGGAGCGGTGCTCGCCTGGGTGCGGCGCTTGGAGTGGGGCGGCCCGGAGGTGGTGGAGGAGCTGGCCCGGGATCTCCACACGTTCGCTGGTCCCGAGACGGCTGCTGGGGAGCTGGAGCGTGTTGCGGCAGACATGGCGTCGCCGCCGACGGCAGGGCGCCTGTTGGGGCTCGCCGCGCGGTTCTCTCTCGAAGCGCAGCGCCCGGCGGATGCTTTCCGGCTCGCTCGTGAGGCGCTCACGAAGCACCCCGCCAACGCGGACGTGTTGACGATCGCGGAGAGCGCGGCGACCAGCCAAGACGTCGACGAACTCGTCGCCCTGTACCGCACCTTGGCGCAGGCCACCCTCGGCCGCTACGGCGAGCGCGCGGTCCACTACCGGGCCGCGCGGCAGCTCGAACGGCGGGGGCGTCACGACGTCGCCCTCCAGCACGCGGTCGCGGCGTTCGAAGCGGTGCCCGGAGAGGGCGTCGCCTTCGTGCTGATGGCGCGCCTGGCGGATCGGGCGGGAGCCTCCGATCAAGTCGTCGGCGCCCTCGAGCGGGTCGCGAGCCGCACCCCCGAGGACGGCGCGCGGGTCCTCTGGCTGGCGCGCGCGGCGGCGCTAGCGGACACGAGCGAGTCGGGGCGCAGGCAGCGCATCGACGTGCTCCTGCGGGCGGTCGCCGTCCGCCCCGACGCGCCGACCTTGGGGACGCTGGCGGAGGCGATGCGGCAGCTCCTCGAGGTTTGTCCGGAGGACGCAGAGGTGGTCCACCTCCGCTTCGAGCGGGCCCTCGGGGTGCTGCTGCCCAAAGCGGGGGGAATGGAAGGGAGCGCCTTCGCCCTGCGCGCGGCCGTCGCGGCCTTCGAGCTGTTCGGCGACGAGCAGCTCGCGCTGCGGGCGCTGCAGCGGGCAGCAGAGTGCGACAGCGACATCGAGCAGTTCGCCGAGCTCGGCCCCTACGCCGATCGGTTGGCGGCTCTGGGCGCCCCAGCCCGTGCGTTCGTGACTTGGTGCGTCGAGCGGGCGAGCAGCCGGATCACGTCCTGTGGCCGCGCGCTGGCGGAGCTCGCCGCGGCGATCGCGCACGGGCTGGGGGAGAAGGAAGCCCACGCGCGCCTCCTGGTTCGCGCGGCGGTGGAGAGCCCCCATGACACCACCTTGGTCGGGCTCGCGCAGACGCTGGCGCGGGAGCTGGACGATCCCGAGCTGCTCGCGGCCGTCGAGGGGATCCTCCCCGCCGACGATCGCGCTCGGCAGATCTTGGCGCAGGCGGCGGACAGCTCCGTGGACGTCGCGCTGGATCTCCTCCTCGAGGTGGAGCTCGATCCATTGAGCCCGGAGGTGCAGCGTCAGCTCTACGAAGCTCTCGCTCGGCGGCAGGAGGAGATCGGCAGGCTCGATGACGCGGAGGACAGCTACCGGGCGCTCCTCGCGCGGGATCCGAGCAACAGCGGCGCGCTGGAGGGGCTCGAGCGGGCCGCGGAGCGGCGCGGCGACCATGAGGAGCAGGCGCGCTTGCTGCTCCGTCGAGCGGAGTGCGCCGCCGACGGCGCTGAGGCGCTGAAGCTCCGTCTCCGGCGAGCGACGATCCTCGAGCGCAGCGTCGGTCGTGTCGAGGAGGCGCGGCAGGAGCTCGAGCGCCTGCTCAGCGAAGAGGGAGAACACCCCGACCTGCTGCACGTCCTGGCGGATCTGCATCGCAGGAGCGGGAGTCCCTCTCGGGCGGCGACTCTCTGGGGTCGGGCTCAGGTGGTGTCCGCCGATCCGGAGCAGAAGCGGGAGCTCACCTTGCTCGCGGCGGAGGCGCACCTCGAGGCGGGGCAGGTGGACGGCGCGCGCCGCACCCTCGAGCAAGCGACCTTTGATCCAGCGCCCCGTCGGGTGCTGGAACTGCGGGTGAAGTTGGCGCGCCAGAGCGGGGATCGCGGCGCGTTGGTGCAGGCGCTGCGTGAGCTGGCCACGGAGGAGAGCGCCGAGCCGGGGCGGGCCGCGGCGCTGCTCGTCGAAGCCGCCACCACCGCCGAGGCCGCAGGTGACGCGGAACAGGCCCTCGACCTCGCAGCGCGGGCCGCGGAGCTCACGCCCCAAGCGGCGGAGGCGCAGCTGTTGGCGCGGCGCCTGGAGTACCTGGCGCGTGGAGCCGGAAACCTCGAGCAGGCGCAGCGCACGGTCGCGCAGCTACGCGACCTGCAGGAGCGGCTCAGCCATCGCCAGATCGAGCTCAGGGCGTTCTTGTTGGCGGAGGCGCTGGACGTGACGGAGGGCGGAGCGGCGGGCTTGCGCGAGCTCGACCGAGCCGTTGATCGAGTGGGGAGCCGAGCGCTGGTCGCGGTCGGGCTGGCGGAGCGGCTCGACGACGATCCACGCCGCGCGCTCCAGCTCTTGGATGCGGCGCTGGGCAGCGACCTGCACGGACTCCGAGGGGAGGGCCAGGTGCTCATCCGCGCGGGGCGCGTCGCCCGTTCCCTGGGAGAGCTGGATCGCGCCCAGGCGTATTTGTCGGCGGTGGCCCACGACGATCCGCGTCAGGTGGAGGCGGCCGCCGAGCTCCGGGAGATCGCGGCCGAGCGGGGGCGAGCCGAGCGTGAGGGTCACGCCCGCGTGGAGCGTGAGGCGAAGGCGCGCGCTGAGCGTGAAGCCGCTGAGCGTGTGACGCGTGAGCGTGAGGCTGCGGAGCGCGAAGCGAAGACGCGCGCCGAGCGTGAAGCCGCTGAGCGCGAGGCGAAGGCGCGCGCTGAGCGTGAAGCCGCTGAGCGTGTGGCGCGGGAGCGCGAAGCCGCTGAGCATGAAGCCGCTGAGCGTGTGGCGCGTGAGCGCGAGGCTGCGGAGCGCGAGGCTGCGGAGCGCGAGGCTGCGGAGCGCGAGGCGAAGGCGCGCGCTGAGCATGAAGCCGCTGAGCGTGTGGCGCGTGAGCGCGAGGCTGCGGAGCGCGAGGCTGCGGAGCGCGAAGCGAAGACGCGCGCCGAGCGGCTGCGCGAGGAGTCGGTGGGCGCTCCCCCGATCAGCACGTCCTCACCCCCGTCGAGCGGAGGGAGGCGCTCCTCCAATTCGAAGCTCCTGGTCGCCCCGCCTTCCAGCCCGCGGGAGCGGGAGCTCCGGGCTGCGTTCGAGCACGGTGACCCAGAAGCGGCGCGCGGGCTCCTCGAGCTCATCGGGTCCGATCCTGCGCGCGCCCAGGATCGCCTCCTCGTGGCGGAGCGGCTCACCCTGCTCCAACCTGGCGATGAGTGGGCGCTCCGCCAGTTCGCCGCGGCGGCGGAGGTCGAGCGCAATGGCCCGCTGGCGGCCGCGATCCGACACGTCCTGGGGACCTTTGGCGTGATCCCCTTCGAGGTGGCGCCCGAGGGCGGGCGCCTACGAGAGCAGCCGGATCTGCTCCGTCGTGTCGTCGCCAGCGGGCTCCAGTGCGCCGGGACCGAGGCCACGGCGTTGGTCTGGGAGCACGCCACGAACCTCTTCAAGCAGGAACCCAGCACCTACGGGGTCACCGGGCTGGAGCGCGTCGCGGCCGGACCGCTGACGCCCCTGTCCCGACTCTACGCCGACGCGGGGCGGCTCCTCGGAGCGTCGCGGACGCCGGTCTTCCAGCGCCGAGGAACGGACTCGATCTCCCTCTCCGTCGCGTTGCTCGTGCCTCCGGCGCTGCTCGTGACCGGTGAAATCGAGGAGTCGAGCGCCGAGCTGGCCTTCCACTTCGGTGCGATGCTCATGGCCACCTCCCCGGAGCTCGCGCTGCTGTTCGGTGCTCCACCAGCGACCGTCCGCACGTTGCTGGCGGCCCTCCGTGCCGCCTTCGGCCCGCCCACCGCGGAGCGTCCGAGCGGGGAGGTGACGCGCCTGGCGACCGCGCTCTGGGAGGCGCTCCCGCCTCGGAAGCAGCGCCGCCTCTCCCAGCTCTGCGCGGACCCTGAGGAGCTCGCCTACGAGAAGGTGACCGCCGTGGCGCGGCAGGTCTTGAGGCGCGCAGGGCTCGTGCTCTGCGCGGATCTGGCGACCGCGGTGGTGGCGGCTTGCGAAGAGGAGCGGCTGGCGCCGCCGCGCACCTTGGCGGAGCTGGGGGTGCGTTGCCGGCAGAGCGCGGCGGTGGTGGATCTGGTCCGCCTCGCCCTGAGCCCGGAGTACGCAGAGGTCCGCTGGAATGCGTCGTAGCTCCGGCGTGGGTGGCCGCGTACCCAGGGCCGCCGCCCGCCCCAGGTCGCGACAGGGCTGTCACGGATCCGACGCGATTCGGTTGCACCTGCGGCCTATGGGAACTAGTTTCGGATATGGCACGCCGTTTGCTTAAAGTGCCGTTCGTGCCCAGACTGCGCGGAGCCATGCGAGCCGTGAAGGAGCGACGCTCAGCCCGGAGCTCGTTTCGACGGGGTAGTTCTCCATGGGTCAGTTCTCCACGGGGCAGTGGCCGTGGCCTGGTTCTCGCGGGGCTCGGCTTCGTCTCCGGGTTCGGAGCGCTGGGCTGCTCGGTCGAAGCGCTGGAGTTTGGGGGAGGCTCCATCACCCGCAACGAGTGCTCCGAGCACCGAGACTGCGGGGGGGGCAGGTGTGTCGGAGGACAATGTCGCGCTGAGCGAGGGGAGATCGAGACTCTCCTCCTGGAGATCACCCCGCCAGCGGACGCTCCGGAGATCGCTGGGGTCCGCTTCGTCGAGTCCATCACCGAGGTCGATCCGACCGGCGGTGACCTCTTGGTAGAGCTCGCGCACGTCTCCACGGTGACGGGCTCCATTTCCCCGGCAGCCGATTCGTTCTCTTGCCCCCGGCCGGTCACCGGGGACGGCGCCGCGCCGAGCACGGACGGCACCTTGCCCGCACGGGTCACCCTGCGCCCCTTGCAGCGCCAGCTAGGCCTCGCGGTCCCGAGCTACACGAGCGACGCCGCCTTCACGGACGGTAGCTATCGCTTCCGCGCGCTGGTGCCGCCGGGGACCTACGACATCTACGTCGAACCCCGAGGGGTGACCGGCGAGTGTACGCCGCCGCCCCAGCTCTATCGGCAGATCCTCGTGGGCGCCAGCGACATGGGCATCACCCTGACGCTCAACACCCCCGAGCAGCTCGACATCGTCGTGCGTTGGCCGCACTCCGAGCCTCTCCTGGATGGTTGGACCCTCGACGTGATCGACGGCGAGAGCGGGCGCCTCCTCTCCACCCAGGGAGTCTTGGAGGAGCCCGTCACGGCCGCAGAAGGGATCGACTATCGGGTGCGGCTCGCTTACGTCCCCGTGCACCCGACCGGCAGCGAAGCGGATCTCGTCCGCCTCTCGCCTCCAGAGGGGGTGACCGCGCCGCGCGTCATCGTGGACCGGAGCGTGGTCGAGCTGTTCGAGCAGGGGGTGGGGACCATCGATCAGTTCCAGTTTTTGCCGTCGCCGGTTCAGGTGATGGGGCAGGTGAGCGCGGAGAACAGCGCGACGCTCGTGCGGGCGACGGTCAGCTTGGCGGCCACGGAGCTGCGGATGATCAGTCCGGGGACGATCGCCGCCTTCGAGCGCGTGGTGGAGACCGATGAAGGGGGGCAGTTCACCGTGGACCTGCTGCCCGGGACGTACCGCGTCGTCGCTTTCCCCCCAGTGGGCTCTGGCCTGTCGCCCACGGAGGCGATCTGGCGGATCAGCGCCAACCAGGACGTGCAGGCGGGGCGCGTGGTGGAGCTCGCGTGGAACGCCAACATTCACGCGCGCGTGCTGGGGCCCGCGTCGGGGGTGATCTCCGGCGCCGCCGTTCAGGCCACCGCAGCGTCGGCGGAGATCGCCGCCACCGGGATCTTGGAGCGCGTGCTCGGCCGGGCGTCGTACGCGCCGATGGCGGACGGCGCCGTGACGGACGCGGAGGGGCGCTTCTCGGTGGTGGCCGATCGCGGAGTGTTCGACCTCGCCGTGCGCCCGGGGGCCGGCTCCGGGTTCTCCTGGCTCGTCTTGCCCAGCGTGAACGCGAAGGGGCCCGAGGCCGCCCTCGGGGATGTCGGCTTGCCCCTGCCCGTGGTCTATAGCGGCTTCGTTAGCACCGCCGTGGCCTCGGGGGCGTCATCGGCGCTGCTGCGCGCCTATGCCTACGTGACCGGGACGACCCTCACCAACGACCCTGCCGAGGCGACGGCGGTCATCCAGGTGGCGGAGAGCCGGGTGGACCCCGACGGGAGCTTTCAGCTGATGATCCCCGCGCACCTCGGCGCCCGCTGAGTTGGGCTGCCCGAAGCGGAAGGGGGCGAGCCCTCTGCGCGGGGTCCATTCGACCGTGGCTGAAAATCGATTTTTCTGGGAATGGTTTCGGCGCTTCGGTGGTCGTCGGAGTGCTGGCGAGCGGAAGGGCGACGGTATAGGGTCAATGGAGTGAGGCGCCCCTCCACTGCCGCGCCGCGGGCTCCGACCGGTGAGCCCGACGTGCAGGGTTCCGCGGACGAGCCGCGTTCGTCGGTCACGGAGGTCATGCCCTCCTCGGGGGCAGCCCAGCCCGTAGCGAGAGAGGTCGCGACAGAGGCAGAGCGAATCGATCCGGCTCCGGGGTGGCGTGACGGGGCCGCGCTGGCTGGTGCTCTGCACGAGGTGTCGAACGCCCTCACGGTGGTGCTCGGTTGGCTCGACGCCCTGGATCCGACCGACGACCCGTCGAAGG
>JAEWOQ010000323.1 GCA_023460875.1 Pseudomonadota bacterium | reverse complement strand
TTTTGGCTTCGTTTTCCCTGCGCTCCGGTGCTCAAGTACCCACGTACGTTCCGCTCCGGTGCTCGCGAAAGCCTCGCCAAAACCCGAGCTTGACGGGCGGCGCCCGCGCCTAAGGTATCGGGGATGGCACCCGACCTGCGAGGACGTCTCCGCAAGTACCCGTCCGAGCCAGTGAGCTTTGGGGCCGCCTTGCTCATACTGGAAGGTGCCCGTCCCCTGCGGGCCCCGACCCTTGGAGGAAAGATGAGTTTTCTGCGTACTCGCTTGCTGCGCCTCGCGGCCCTGGCGGCCCTGAGCTCCACCCTGATCGGTTGTGGCGACGCCGAGGAAGGCGACGCGGGAGCCGGAGGTGGGATGACGGACCCCGAGGCCCCCGCCTCTTGCGACATCCTCGCCTCCGTGACGGGCACCTACACCGTCACCGGCGATCCAACGGACAACGAGCACCGCGGGGCGACGACGAACGACCACCAAAGGGGAACCATCGTGGTCGCCGACGACTTTGGCATCGACTTCGACGAAGGCATCGCGTTCTCGGGAGCGGACATCGCGACCTGTTATGACCGCACCAACCAAGATCACGATCGCCGAATTCAGGTGAGCTACGACTCGGACGACAGCGGCCGGGTGATCAACCTGTACCTCACGGCAGAGGGCGACGTGGACGAAGTCCAGTTTCGGCACAGCAACGAGGGCGTCAACGTGCGCGCGCTCGTCAGCAAGGATTGAGCCCCCTCCGCGCCCTCGACCCAGGTTCGTGTGCTCACAGATTTCTCCCGGCCGTTGAGCGCTGCGGGTCACCGAGACCCAGGCCATGGGCACGAACTGCGCGGCGCTCCAACGGACGCGGCTGGGCGCACAGGGGGAGCAGCCCTAGAGCACCGACGAGCAAGCCGCGCAGTGACCTCCGTCCCCCTCTGATCTCCCTCTCGGAGGGGTCACAGCTACCCCAAGCCAGACGCGAGATTCACCCCGCCCCCGCAGGCGCCCCAGATCCGCCCCAGGGCCCCCCGAGCAGCAATCCTGACCACAGATGCCAATCCGACCCAGGGGAGCTAGAATGCCCCCATGCAGGCGGACAAGTTGCGCGCAGGGCTCCTAGCGCTTCCTCCGAACGAGCGTGCGGAGCTAGCCCACGTGCTCCTGGAAAGCCTGCACGACCAGGAACCCGAGCCTGGCGCCGAGGCGGCTTGGCGTGCCGAGCTCGACCGACGCGCCCAGGCCGTTGCCGATGGCCCCCCGTGCCAATAAGCGGTGAGACGCAAGCCCCCGTACCGTTTCGAGGTGGAGCACAAAGCTCCACGTAAGCATCGGGTCGTGCACATCGACCTGAGCTGGGATGACGCCCGACTCGAACGAATCGTCCCCGGCGTGCTTGCTCACGCTGACCGGCTCCGTACACGTCGCAGTCCTCAACGGGAGCACGTCGCCGAACTGGCCGGTTACGGGCTGGCGCAGGTCTCGGAGAGGAAGCCACCCTCGCGAAGCCTAAGGTCAATCTCACCGAATACCTGACCAAGCGGGTCCGTCGCACGGGCCCTGATCCCGGACGCGAAGCGGCATAGACGCCGCGAGCATGTCCGGGATACTCGAAGCCTCCACGACGAGCACCCCGATCCTGGCGCCGAGGCGGTCTGGCTCTCCGAGATCGATCGGCCGCCCAGGCCGTCCCCGATGGAACGGCCGAGCTCTCGGTGCGACTGACCAGCCACGCGCGCACGATGATCGACGTCCTCGACGCGCCGCCTACGCGTGGACCTGCGCGGACCCGCAGGGCGCACTGCATTCTTCGTCACCTTGACCATCGTCACCTTGACCATCGTCAACGTGACCACGGCCCTCGAACCTGTATAGTCCAACGGTCCAGACGCCCTCCCCTTACGATCATGTCAGCATTCGACTCCACGAAGACCCAGCTCGGCCGCCTCCTGCAGGAGGTGGTCGAAGGCAAAATCCAGCTCCCCGACTTCCAGCGCGGTTGGGTCTGGGACGACGAACACATCCGCTCGCTGCTCGTGAGCATCGCCCGCTCGTTCCCCATCGGCGCCGTGATGCTCCTCGAGACCGGGGGTGAGGCGCGCTTTCAGATGCGCCCCGTCGAGGGCGTCACCCTGCCTCCCGGATCGCCCGGCCCGAGCACCGCGGAGCAGCTGATCCTCGACGGCCAGCAGCGCCTCACCTCCCTCACCCAGGTGCTGATGCTGCAGAAGCCCGTGGCGACGCGCGACTCGAAGAAGCGCGAGCTCAAACTTCACTACTACTTCGACATCGACAAGGCGCTCCAAGGCCCTCAGGAGCTCGAAGACGCCATCGTCGCCGTGGACGAGCAGCGCACCGTGCGCAGCGACTTCGGCCGCAAGGTGGACCTGGATCTCAGCTCGACGGAGAAGGAGATCGAGAACTTCCACTTCCCCTGCAGCCAGATCCTCGACTCGAGCACCTGGGAGTACGAGCTGATGACTCGCGACCGCGACAAGGTCATGAAGTTCATGCAGTTCCGCCAAGAGGTCCTGGACCCCTTTCGAAACTACCTCCTGCCCGTGATCACCCTGAAGCGCTCCACGTCGAAGGAGGCGGTGTGCCTCGTCTTCGAGAAGGTGAACACGGGCGGCGTCCCCCTGTCGGTCTTCGAGCTCGTCACCGCCACCTGGGCCGCCGACGGCTTCAACCTGAGAGAGGACTGGTTCGGCAAGCACGGCAACGACGGGCGCTACGCGCGCTTGGCGCGCAAACCTCTGCTGCGCGATCTCCAGCCAACGGACTTCCTCCAGGGCGTCTCCCTGCTCCACTCCCTCGAGAAGCGACAGCGCGACATCGCCGAGGGCAAGACCGGCAAAGAGGTCACCCCCGTCACCGCGAAGCGTGAGCACATCCTCGAGATGCCCCTCGCCGCGTACCAGAAGTGGGCGGACCCGCTCACCACGGGGTTCGAGCAGGCGGAGCGTTTCCTGCGCAGCGAGGGCTTCCATCACCCCAAGTACCTCCCCTACCGCTCTCAGCT
>JAEWOQ010000322.1 GCA_023460875.1 Pseudomonadota bacterium | reverse complement strand
CGCTGATCGAGAAACTGATGTTAACTTCCGTTAAGTCCTGTTCTTCGTTCATCTTCTTTGCTCAATGGTTTGGGTGTGGCTCCGTCTGGGCGAGGGCTCCGGGAAATGCCGCGCAAGTGCGCGAAATCATTCCAGCTCGAGAGGGTGAGGGCGGGCTCCTCGCTCCAAAGGAGCCACGCCCCATTGGTTCCTCATGGAACAAAATCGAAGAGGTTTCCGATGATCTTGCCGGCACTGTCGAGCACAGCCCCGTCAGCGCGAATCTTGCCATGGAAGTCGTTTGAAAGCCCTTCGAACTTCTTCAGTGCTTCGATCGCCGTCTTTGCCTGCGCCTTCGTGAGCCCAAGCGCTTCAGCCGTGGACGCCTTGATCGTTCGCCCGCCAGTTTGAAGAATCGCTGGCGCGCTCTTATTGTGTACGAGGACTCTGGAGCTGCCAACCAAGTAGTTGTGTGTCTCGGTAACCTCTAGGTTGTAGACTGGCGCGCTCCCCCATCTTCTCGTGAGCTCCTCTACGGCTTCAACTCGGTCTGATAGCTGAAGCTGATCGCCCAAAGCAAGGCTGCCGGCCTCTACCCATCGGCCACTGTCACCGCAGCGCAATGGGTCCGCACCGATGTCTAGCGGTATGGGTCGCGTATCTTCGGGGCGAGAAGTTATGCAGAAAGGATGATTGGCCGTCGCAGTCAGCTCCTCGCTGCCTACGATCATTGTTACGAATTCACCTTCGTACTCGTGCCTCATCGTCCGGGTGACCGGGCGCCATACCCACTCGTTTGCCTCGCTATCGAACGACCAAACCTCGTCGTCGACCTTCACCTGCTCAATCGCCCGGTGTCCCTCTCGCGTGAGCACCGGCGTTCCCTCCACGAAGCAGGCTCTGGCTGCAGCTGCCGCCCCCCTTGCGGCACGCGCTCCGCGGACGACCTGAACGACGTTCCAGAGCCGTATAGCTACCCAGCCGCCAAGTCCGCCCCCGGCAACCTCCCCCGCGACGGTCCCCGTTCCCGCGTTTCGCCCAGCCTCCACCGCGGCCCTCGCGTCAGCAGGAAGCTGAGGCCCGTACCCGCGCGTTTCCCAATAGCAGTCCGCGCGGCACGCGAGTCGATTATCCGGCCCTTGCAAGTGCTCGGGAGGGGTCATGTCCGGCATCTTCAAAGGCTCGACCGGCGTATTCTGCGCGGTCGCATGCGTCCCACCCTGCCCGGTTCCGCCGCCGACCGCAGCCTGCCGCGCCGCGACGTTCACGGTGCCGCCCGCCTGTGCGAAGCCCGCGCCTCCTCCGAGCAGGGTGGTGCCGACGCTGAGGGGCCCCGTGGCGAAGCCGAGCCCGCTTCCGAGTGCTCCCATCGTCGTCATCGCTGGGACATGGAACGGCGCGTACATGGCCGCGGCGTCGTTGCCCGTGAAGAAGCCTGTCGGATCCGTATTGTTGACGGGGTTGTTGAAGACGTAGCTGTACCGATTCAGGCCTTGGCTCCAGTAGGGAGCTTGCATGACGGGATCGGGGCTCATGAAGCGGGCGGCTAGAGGATCGTAGATCCGGCCGCGCATGTCGATGAGGTCGAGGTCCGTGTCGTGCTGGTGGCCCGTGTAGCCCGCGCGGGTCTCGTCGAGGCCGGCGCTGCCCACGGGAGATCCCCAGGGAGAGTAGGGCTGCACGTAGATCTCGCCAGGGCCCGCCGTCAGGGTGTCGAGGGTGCCTTGGTGGTCAGTGTGGGCGTAGAGGGTGCGCTCGGCGCCGTCGGCGCGGACGATTTCGCCGATGAGGCGGCCGCCCGCTTGGACGCGGAAGCGCTCTTCGAGCGTGTCGCCGGTGGGGCTGATGACCCTCTGGTAGAGGTCGCCAACGAAGTGGCGGGTGCGATCGATGTCCCGGCGCACCACCCGAGCCTCGTCCGCCGTGTATTCGAAGTGCGTCGTTAGATCGCCGGAGCTGATCGTGCGGGGTAGGTCGAAGGGGGTGTACTCGATCGTCTGCAGCCCGCCGGGGATGTCGGGGCCGCTGCGCTCCCGCACGTTGCCGCTCGCGTTGTACTGGTAGGAGTTGGGGCCGACGGTCGTGACCTGGTGCTTGCGGGTTCCGTGATAGCCGACGGCGTACTGGCCCGTGTGGGTGATGTTTCCCAGGGTGTCGTAGGTGTACGTCACCTGCTCGGCCGCGCCGCCCACGGGGGTCGTCGTGGTGGATTGCAGGCGGTTCAAGGCGTCGTAGGTGTACTCTCGGAGGTCGCGCCCGGCGGCGTGACGTGCCGTGATGAGCCCGCCAGCGTTGCGTGAGTACTCCAGGGCTTGGACCTGACCTCCGCCGAAGGTCGTCTCGATGCTGTCGATCCAGTGACGCTCCGGGTCGTAGCCATAGGTGGTACTGGCGCCGTTGCCGAAGGTCTCGCGCGCGAGGAGGTGCCCCTGGAATACTTGCTGGATGCGCCACAGCTGACGGGAGGTACCAGCGCCCACCTCGTTGAGCCCCGTCAAGATCCCCGAGGCGCTGTAGGTGTGCTCGACGACGACGGGATCGCCGCTGGTGACGCTCGGGTAGTGGATGCGCTTGGGGCGGCCCAGAGCGTCGTAGGTGAAGGTGACGGGATACTCTTCGCCGTCGATGATCGCGTCGAACCGAGCGAGCAAGCCCCGGCCGCCGCTCTCATAGGTGAACTGCTCGCGCTGGCCGAAGGGATTCTCGGGGGTGGGGGGAGCGACCGTCTCGGAGAGGCGGCCGAGGGCGTTCACACCCTGATCGTAGATCCACTGGGTGACGCCCGCAGCGTCCGTGACGGACACCGGGCGGCCGAGCTCGTCGTAGGCGAAGGTCCGTACTTGACCGCTCGGATCCTCGCTCTGGATGAGCTCGTCGAAGCCATTGTAGGTGTACAGGCTGGCGCCCGCGTTCGGGTCGGTGTGACGCAGAAGACGTCCGTACGAATCGTGCTCGAAGCGAGTCACGTTCCCGCCGTTATCTCGAGCTTCGAAGAGTCTGTCGAAGCCGTCGTAGCGGTAGTCGCTCGTACGGTTCGCTGTTGCGATGTTCTCGCCGTCGATCGTACGAATCACGCGCCCGCGGTGGTCGGTGACGGTGACGTTCTGACGGCCGGTCTCGTCGGTGCTGAGGCGAATGTCCGTCGCACAGTAGTGCGCTGGGTAGTAGGAGATGCAGGGGACGCCGGTGATCCAATGCTGGTTCCCTGGAGAGAGGCTGACACCTCGCGCGTAGTGGTGCTCGAGGAACGAACCGTCGGATCGCTCGACCTTCGTCACGCGATCGAGGTGGTCGTACGTGAAACGCACCGTCGGAATCGTCGACGCCCCTGACGTGTGAGGCAAGGTTTCGCCGAGAAGGCGTCCCCGAGCGTCGAACGTCCTCAGCTCGATTGCGCTGGCGTTGGCGTATCCTTCGGCGGTGTTTCGGACGAGGCGCCCGTAGCTATCGTACTCCTGAACGACGGTGCCCTGTCGGCTCCCGTCGTTCCCTGCGCGATCCACGGTGACTTGCACGCGAGGGTGAGCCTGTCCGATGGTAGAATCGATGAGACTCTGGGGAGCCCAGTCGTACTCGTACGTGGTGACGTCGGTCGGTCCGTTGCTCTGCCACAGCCGACCAAACCCGTCATAGACCTGTTGGTGTGTGATCTTGTTCGCGTCGGCCGACGATGTGGGCTTGCCCCAGCTCTTGTCGAACCTCATCTCCGTGGTGTGCCCCTCCGCGTTGGTGATCGTGAGCGGGTACACGCCGTCGGCGTCGTAGCTGATGGTCGTGGATCGGGGGAGCGGATCGAAGGGAGGGAGCAGCTCCTCGATGATCTGGGTCACGTTTCCGAACCCGTCGCGACCGAAGGCGGTTTTTGTTGCTTGGTTGATGGCGGCGCTAAATATCGGACTCGAGCCCGGTTTGCGCTCTATGGTCGATGGTAGTCCGCTCGAATCGTAGGTGTACGACCAGGATTGGACTCTGTGCTCATTGGCGACGAAGTCACCGCTCGCGATGCTTCGTGAGGTGGGGTTGGAAATGAGCCAGGTCGTAGGGTCCGGGTCGAAGTTGGCCTGGACGGAAACCGAGGTCACCGGGGTCTCGAGATCGAACTGGCACGCTTCGTTATGCGAGGTGACGTTCCCGTAGTCGTCCCCAAGGAACACGTCCAGGCACCTCGTCTGAAGGAGCTCCTCCCCCTCTCGGTTGTTCCCGATATCGAGCACCTCCTGCTGAAAGACGGAACGCTCACGGGTCGCGAGTCGCGGAAACGGCCGCCCGGACGCAGACTGTTCCACGATCCACTTGTTTTCGACGACCGTCTTTCGGGACCAGATGCGATCTTCGAGGGGAGAGGGAGCATTCTGGAGATAGGACCCCTGGATCGTCGTCACCCGCTTCGGTAGCCCCGCGAGAGGGTAAAGATAGGAGAAGGGGAGCGGGGCGGGCTGGCCGTTCTGCAGATAGCGCGCTGGAAGCTCATACTCGATCGTGGTCCTCGCGAAGCCAGCGCCCTCGGAAGACATGTCCACCGTGCGCTCCTCGAACCCTAGCCAGCCGTGCCCGGTCACGTTCATCCGACCGTTACGGTAGGTGTACCGATAGGTGCGTTCGACGATCGTCTCTCCCTGCGAGACGAAGCCCTCCGAGTGCGAGCTGACGAGGCCCAGCATCTTCTTCAGGCAGCGCTCGGGCCACACATTTCCTTCACAACGCTCGTCCGTGGAGTAGGTGGGAAAGGCCCCTGAGGCGTGATAGGACACGGTGACTACGTTCCCCAGGCCGTCCGTGACCTTCGAGAGGAAGGTGTTCCTGGCGCCGGAGCCGTAGAACACGCCGACGCCTTCGCCGACGCCTTCGCCGAAGAGGTCGGCGTTGCCATCGCCGTCGACGTCGCCGCTCAGGGTCCAGGTGCCGTACTGCCAGAAGGGGGGCGAAAACTCTGGCGTGATCAGGCGCTGCAGGTCCTCCGCGTACACTTGCTGGAGGTCGTGCAGGCCCGGGCTGGGCAGGAGCGCGACGCTCTTCCGGTTGCTGTCTAAATTCCAGAGCTCGAGCAGGTCGACCCGGCCGTCGGCGTCGTAGTCCAGCGCCGCGGTGCGGGTGTGCTGATAGCCTGGGACGACTGGGCGATGCAGCGCCTTGGGGGAGAAGCGTCCGGTCCCCTTGTTGAGCCAGATGATGGCCTCTTCGGGCGCGCGAGAGTCCACTTGCCAGACATCGGGGAGGCCGTCGGCGTTGAAGTCCGCGATGCTCATGCCTCGCCCGACATCCGAGCCCCGCGCGTCCGGGAAGTGAACGGGCTGCCAAGCGATGGCGGCTTCGCCATTCGTGCTTCGGGAGTAGCGGAGCGTTGCCCAGCCATCGGGGCCGCGCGCGAGGAGGTCTGGCGTGCCATCTCCGTTGACGTCGAAGATGTTGTAGGTGGGCACACCAGCCGTGCAGAAGGGGATGGCCTCGAAGCGGAGCTTTTCCTCATGGTCGAAGTACGGGGCGCCGGCGAGCGGGAGCGGGTCGTAGAAGCCGGCGAACGGCGGTGGGCGGCGGCGGCGGAGCTCGAGGACTCCGACAGCCGCACAACTCACGACGTCTTGCAGGCCGTCGCCGTCGATGTCGAACAAGACCGGTGTGCTCGTGCCGAACGAGCCTGGAGGGGCGGCGGGGACGCTCAGGATGGGCTCAGAAATCAGCTCGAAGGTGCCGTCTCCGTTGGAGCGCGACAGGTACAGGCCGGTCTTCCTGGGCGACCCGGGCGTCAGATCGGACAGGTCGGGGCACATGGTGATGACGTCGTCGTAGCCGTCTAGGTCGTAGTCGAGCAGGGTCGTCGTCGCGGCGGTCCCGCACGTCCTGATGTCTTCGACCTCCAGCGGGGCGAACCAGTCGGAGCGCTTGCCGGGGCCGAGGCGCAGGATGTGGTTGATCTCGATCTTCGGCTTGTTGGCGAAGAGGCCGAAGAAGGGTCCCTTCGCGGCCTCCCATAGCACCGACACCCCGATGCCGACGCCCAGAGGGAGGAAGTTCGAGCCCACGGCCACGAGGACGTCGGAGCCGATGCGCGCCGCGATCAGGCCCGGCTGGGCGTCGACGCCACCTCGGGTGATCTTCGTGCCGAAGAAGTCGGGGACGCCGTCGCCGTTGGCGTCGAGCTGACCGGCGGAGACGAAGTTGGCCCCGTGCTGTGACGCATAGGTGAACCCAGACTCCTCGAGGTACTCGAACTCGGTCGGCGGCTTGCAGAGGGAGTCGTCCGCGCCGGCGCACTCGAACACCCGAGCGATCTGCTTGACGTCGCCGCTCCGGTACTCGAGCCGGTAGTTCTTCACCGCCGCGCCATCCACGTAGGTGGTGATGCGCGCGAGGTGGCCCGCCTGGTAGGAGGGGACGCCCCCCTGCAGAAAGCGCACCGACGCCGCGCTGGTGGACTCGTAGGTGAACCGCACTTCGCGGTTGCCCTCCGTCTCCCCGTGCCCGGTGTATGTGAGCTTCGACGGGTAGACGAGGGAGGGGATCTCGGTCGCCAAGAAGGTGGGGACCGCCACGTGGGAGTTCGCATAGTGAACGAGGATGGTGTTCCCCGCGCGATCCTCGACGCGGTTCAGCAGCCACGTGTGGCGGACGCCGTTCCTTCCACGGACGAGGGAGTCCGCCGTGCGACCGTAGGTGAGGATTCGGCCATCCTTCGTCCAGACCTTGAACCAGTCAGGGCCTTGAGCTTGGCGGGGTGCGAACGGGAGGTGCGCCCAGGCGTCATGCTGGAGACCGGCTCCCGAGTCGCGATGAGCGACGATCTTCGAGAAGCTGTCGACCAAGGTGCGGTACTCGGAGCCATCGGCCCCGTAGTCGCCCGACACCACCGCGAGGCGCTTCCCATCGATGCAGAACCGATCGGCTGGGCCGCCCTCTACGGGTGCGCTGAACCCGTCGAGCGCTTGCGTGCGGGGGCAGCGGGTGATCTTTGACAGCCCGCTCAGCTGCCACCCCACGCCAGCGTCCCCTTCCATCTTCGAGCCGCTGTAGGTGAGGCTCAGGGCGGGTTCCATGCCGGCGCGCCCCGGTGGGACCTCGATCGGGATCACGTACTGCGCGGTCCCTTGCTCGGACACGCTGAAGCTGCCCGGCACGGCGCCGACGGGACTCGTGACGGGATCTGGGAGGTCCGGGAGCGGCCCGTCTGGAGTCTCGATCGGCGGATCGGACGTGGGGGTGCGGCACTGCCCGGATCCTGTGCAGTACTGGCCGCTTGGACACGAGCCGCAGCTCTGCCCGCAGTTCGGATCCGCGCCGCATGACCGGCCATCGCAGGCGGGTGTGCACTCGGGACAAGCGCCGCACAGCGCCTCCGGGCCGCCGCAGAGAGGGGACGCCAAAGGTCGAAATACGCAGCTCCCGGGATTGCACGTGTTGACCCCGTCAGGGCGACCGACGCAGGCATAGCCCGGCGGACACTCCATGTCTTCGCTACAGCCTCCGTCTCCGGGTCCACACACTCCCGGGCAGAGACCGCCGCAGCCGTCCTCGGGGGCGCCACAGGTGGCGGAGGAGCAGTCAGGGGTACAGACGCAGGTGCCCCCGCATAGGGAGGAGGGGGTCCCACAGAGCGCGGGATCGTTCGAGGGGCAAGCGGGGTCGACGCAAGCATCCCGGGAGTCGGCGTCGAGGGCGAGGCCCATGTCCTCGCGGCACACCTCGCCGTCGGGGCAGGTGCTGTTGGGATCCGCAGCGTCACAAGGGATCGTGCAGCTGCAGCTCGAACCGCAGACGCTGTCGGCCTCGCCACACTCCCGGTCTGGGTTGGTGACGCGACAGCTGACGGGCCAGCAGACGCGCTGGGAGCGCCGGCGCCCAAAGCAGCCCCCGTTGTTCTCGCCGCATTCGAGATCGGCGGCGCAGTCGAGATCGCTGCTGCACTCGTCTCCCGTTCCGCAGGGTGGACAGCTCCCGCCACAGTCGACGGCGGTCTCGTTGCCGTCCCTCACGCCGTTCGTGCAGTGCCCAGGGTGGCACGCAGGGTCCTCAGGGTTGGTCGCGCAGGGTCCGTCGCAGTCGCTCGGCGCGCAGCCGAAGGTGCCCAAACACTCGTTCCCCAGAGTCGCGCAGTCGGTGCGCCCGAACGGGAAGTGCTGGTAGCGTGTCGTCTGGTGGGCGCGGATGCTCTTGCCAAAGAACGCCCCGAAGTAGTGGGGCACACTGTTCGAGGGCCCCGGATGCAGATCGATGTCGGCCTGGGGAGCCACGAGGATCCCCCGGAAGGGGCCGCCGTCCATGACGACGGGCCCCGCTCCGATGACGCCGTAGAGCACGTTGAACTGGTCCGGCGCCGTGTACTCCACGACGCTGTGGCGAATGAACTTGTCCTGGATGAAGACCTGGACGGTCCCCTGGGCGTTGTCGACGCTCAGCGTGGAGCCGGCGTTGAGGGTGAGGTCCTCGAGGTAGTAGGTGCCGGCACCGATCGCCAAAGTCGACTGGCCATGCACGACCACCGAGCCGTAGGCGCCCGGTAGCAGCGCCTCCGTCGCGCCGTTGATCACCGTCACGTCAGGGTGCTCCCCCGATGGGAACTCGTAGGGGATGTGCACCTCACCAAGCGGGAGCAGATCCCACGCCTGCTGTACGGCGCCGGTCACGGTGACGCCCTGCTGAGCGTCGTACGAGCCGCTGGTGAAGACGGAGCCATCTATCTGGGCATGGGACCGCGCCCAGACGTCGCCCTGACTGAAGATGGACGCCGTCGCCGCGTGGGTGCCGAGGGTCGTCCGTGCATCGACGCCGACTTGAGACACCGGAGCGAACACGGTGCTGGAGTTCCCCTCGAAGAGCAGGGAGCTGTCGTTGATGTCCAGATCACCCCCTTGGGTGCCGAAGATCACCTCTTCGAAGGACGTCCCCGCAGGAAACTTCAGCACCAAGGCCTCACCCGGCCCCGCTCCACCGCCTGCACCCGAGCCCCCCGACACTCCGGAGCCGCTCGAACCCCCGGAGCCCCCAGAGCCACCGGAGCCGTCACCTCCACCGGTTCCTCCGGAACCGCCTCCGTCGAAGGCCATGGCATCGAGCAAGACAAGACCGTTCGGGCCCGCCACGGTGATTCGCAGCTCCAGATTGGTCGCCGCCCCCACCTGTCCTGCGACGCTCCCGAGCGGGAATTCCAGGCGGTGCCACTGGTCCGCCGGCAACCCCACGAGGGACACGGGCTGAAGCTCGGCCCACCACAGCTCCACGGAGGGCGCCCGCAGCACGACCTTCACTTCGCCGCTGCTCAGCGCCTGAGGCAATCGCACGCTGAGCGCGAACTTCTGGGGTGTTCCTCCCACGGGACCGGCGAGGTGTGCGAACACTTCTCCGTTCCAGGGGACATTCACCTGCAGTGATGCGGCTCCTTCTTCCCGAACGTCGCTGGACGTCAGGGTGACGTTCGGGTTGTCGCTCGCCCAGTCACTGGCCTGCTCGCAGCCGAGCACGCGCTGGTCCTCAGACGTGAGCGAGGCGCGCTGCGACGCGACTCCTTCCTTACGTTCGGCGTCCGAGCCACAGGAGAGGACGAGAGCCAGAATGGAGAGCCAGACGAGGTGACGAAGAGGTGGGTATTTCCTGTCAGCGCTGCGCTTGCGCTCTTCGTGCTCGCCGACCTTCGGGTCGCGTGCAGTCGTAGCCGCGCGCTTGTGCCTGTCCGTTGGGGAAAATCCATTGGGGAAACAGCGCAGCCCATCCCCGATACCTTAGGCGCGGGCGCCGCCCGTCAAGCTCGGGTTTTGGCGAGGCTTTCGCGAGCACCGGAGCGGAACGTACGTGGGTACTTGAGCACCGGAGCGCAGGGAAAACGAAGCCAAAA
>JAEWOQ010000321.1 GCA_023460875.1 Pseudomonadota bacterium | reverse complement strand
GTCGCCAGCTCTGTCGCCAGCTCTGTCGCCGGCGCCGTTCCGGGCGCTGCGCCGGGTTCTGCGGCAGCGCCCTCCCCTGCCGTGGCGTCTGCGGCGCCCTGCGCGCCCGCGTCCTCGGCGGCGCCCTCCATCGTCCAGCTGGGATCTTGCGGGGGGCGCTGTGCCGGAGCCTGTGCCGGAGCCTGGGCACGGGGCTGTGCAGGGGCCTGGGCCGCAGGCGGGGCGGTCACCGGCGCGCGCGGCTCGGAGGGCTCGGTCGGCTCAGCCGCCGCGCTAGAGGAGGCAGCCACCAGGGCCGCGATGCAGCCGAGGCTGCTCAGGGTACGAGCCGAAGCTCCACGGATGCCGCGCATCTTGCTCACAGTCCCTCCAAGTACAAGCCGTCGAAGAAGCGAGTGTCCGCGGAGTCCGGGTCCTTGGCGTCGAGGAGCGTCACCGACGCTCGACCAGCGCTCCCATCGGTGCCGTGCAGCACCAGAGCAGCCCGCCCCGATCCCCCGCGCCGGATGTCGTGCACCCGGCTGACCCCGAGCCGCACGCTCAGCGCGGTCGGATGCAGATCCGTCAGCTCCACGCTCGAGAGCTCACCGCTGCCTTCTCGATAAGCCCACAGCCGCCCGCCGTCGGGGGCGACGCTGACCTCGAAGCCGTGCTGGCTGGTGAGCATCGGGAACGTCTGGCGCTTCTCCAGATCCAGGATGAAGAAGCGATCCGCCGCTTCACTCGACAGCAGCTTCAAGTGGCGGTTCGGCGCCGGCACGTCGATGACCGCCCCCACCGCCAGATCGAGGGCGTTCGCGTCGATGCTGCGATACGGGGTGCCGCTGGTCTGCCCCAGGGACCAGAACGCGATACCGCGCGCGTCCTTGCTCCAGAGCAGCGCCACGTCCCCGCCAGCGGGCGGCGAGCCCACGGAGTCCGTGATGCGCGTCATGCTGCTGTACGGCACCGGGAAAGCCACCGTCTCGGTGGCCGTCGTCTCCGGATCCACGAGGGTCGCCTGCTTGCGGGTCGGCACCAGCGCGGCCAAGCGGAGACCGCCATCCGTGCGCACGAAGTCGATGGCCGAGGGCACGCCCCCCGCGTCGACGATGTTCGGCGTGATCGTGAACTCGCGATCCCCCGAAGGCGCCCCCAGATCGAGCAGGACGATGTCCGACTGCCCCTCGAGCCGCACCGCCAGGCGGGCGTCTCCGGCCTCGTCTGGATCGCCGTCGTCGAAGACGACCTGGGCGGGCCGCGTGGATCTGCCCTCCTCCGTCTCCGGCAGCTTCACGGTGATCTCGGAGCGGTCGAGATCCGAGAGATCGACCAGGGTGATGTCCCGATCCGTCCGCACCACCAGGAAGCGCCGCGCCGCGCCGGACGGCAACGTGAGCGGATCGGTGAACACGAGCTCGAGGGGAAACCCGCCGAAGCTGCGGATGGTCTTGGAGCGCCGGGTGACGCCGTCTTCCAACGAGAACAGGACGATCTCGTTGGGGTTGGTCACCGTGCTGTCCGCCTCGTAGGCGGCGACCCAGTCGCCCTGGGGATCGATGGCGAGCTTCGAGAGCGGATCGTCGAGGTCGAAGGCGCTCTCCAGCTTGGGGCGGGTGCCCCCGTCGATGACGAGCAGACGCGGGCGCTCGTCGTCCGGGCGGTACCTGGGCTGCTCCCCTTTGGACAGCACGAACATGCGCCGTTTGTCAGGGGACACGGCCACGGCGGTGACGTTCTTGCCGACAGGGATGGGCGTGACGTCGAGCTCGTGAGCCGCCGGTGAGGTCACCAGCAAGAAGCGATCGAGCGCCGCGTCCTGCAGCGCGACCGCGCCATGCAGGCCATAGCTGGTCGTGCTCTCGTAGCTCGCCTCCCAGCGCGCATCCCGGCCACCGCAAGCAGCGAGCAGCACTCCCCAAGCAATCCAGGTCTTTTTCATGTCACTCCACGACTTTGGAGGCCAGCTCGAAGCCCGTGAGGGTACGGGCAGCAGCGCTGGCGAAGTTCAAGACGGTCACGCGCCCCTCCGGGTGCGACTGCGCCACGTAGCCGAGGGCTTGCTCGCCGAGGATGCCCACCGCCGTCGGCGGGCTCGACAAGCGCACCTTGTCCAGCCGCCCAGAGCCCATCTCGATGAGGTGGGTCTCGAAGATCCCAGCGGCGCTGTCGCGGGTGGTCACCAGCGCGTGATCGGCGCTCACGGCCACCTGATGCACGGGCGCGGTCGTGGCCTCGACCCGGGGAAAGCGCGCCTCCCGCAGGGACACCACCGCGAAGGAGCCCGGGTTGGTGCTGGCGGCGGCCTTGCCCATGAGCGCGATGGCGTGATCGCCGCCGCTGGTGGTGCGCACGCTCAGCACCGGCCCCTTCACGTCCACGACGCGCGTGTCGAGATAGGTGGAGCCCGAGCGAAGATCGGCGATCACGATGCGACCGCTGTCGAGGGCCGTCGTGTAGAGGGCGGCGACCTCACCGTCCGGGCTCAGGGCGACGCTGCCGAAGACCTCGCCGGGCACCGTCACCACGTCGAAATCCGCGGGATCCGCGAAGGCCGCCTCCACGTCGAAGACCGCGAGCTGCCGCTTCTCCCGCACGACGGCGACGGCGCGCCGACCCACCGCGTCGAGCTCGAGATCCGTCACCGCGCCGCCGAGCAGCACGTCCGCGGGAGGCGCGCCGTCCAGGGCGAGGATGCGCACCGTCGGCTCCCCCGTGCGCCGCACGAGGGCATACTCGCCGTCCGGCGTGACGACGACGCCGCGCCCGGTGGCGCTGCCGAGATCGATCCAACCCGCAGAGCTGGGGCTGCTCCCTCCCAGCTCGATCACGCTGAGGCCCGCCTCGGAGACCACGATGAGCGTCTCCTCCCCCGCCGAGTACGACAGGGCAGACGGGCGATAGCCCACGGTGAGCCGGTGGGTCTTCGGCGGCTCGATGCCGAGGTCGACCACCGTGATGTCCTGCAGACCGTCGGTGGGATCGAGGCGCTCGTCGGGATCCTCGGCGCTCCACGCGGTCGCCCAGCGACCGGAGGGCGACACCGCCCAGCGGTTGGCGCGGTGGGCGATGGAGAAGGTCCGCTCGGTGATCTTCTTGCCCTTCAGGCGGAACCAGGTCGCGTCCCGGCTGCCGACGTTGAGCACTAGCGCGGAGCTCACGTCATCGTCCGCTGGCACCGCGGCGACGTGGGTGGGGCGGAAGCCCCCGG
>JAEWOQ010000320.1 GCA_023460875.1 Pseudomonadota bacterium | reverse complement strand
CCGGCGGCGTCGCAGCGCGGGCCGCGCGCTGGGGGGCTGCAGGTCATCGTGGTCCCGAACCCGCGAGGCCTCGAGGTGATCGGCAGCTTCTGATCCGAGGGCTCCCAGCTGTCACTCTGGCAAAGCTTCGGGTGAGTCCTCGGGGCTGTCCTCAGGATCGGGTGATGCGGGGGGCGCCACGCCGTGCGGCTGCTCCGGCGTCGGAAGGCGCTCGTCGAGGGTCTCCATGAACTGCGCGAGTCGAGCGACCTGCTTGCCCACGTTGGGATCGACGTTCGTCTGAAACGCCTCGATCTGCGGGAGCAGCTCCGCCAGAGCGGCGTCCTCTGCGAGCTCCGGGCTCGCCGCGAGGAACCGCTTGGCACCGTTTACTTGTTCCTGGGCGGAGCCGAAGTTGCGAGCCTCGAGCTGACGGGTGGCGCTGTGGAGGAGGCGCCGCGCCTCGAGGGCGTTCAGGCGCGCGTCCGCTCGGGTGAGCTCACCCCCCAGACGCTCGACCTCGCTCCGACTTTGGTAGCTCCCCACCTGCCAGGCGATGAGCACGGCCAACACGGCCCCGAGGGCAGCGCCGCCGATCCAGAGCACTCGGGGCGGGATGCCCTTCGTCGTTGCACGCGCACCGCCTGGAGACTCCGAGGGTTTGTCGTTCACGGCCACGCATTATCGCTGCCCATGGTGGGAAGCAATCACGGGCGCGGGGGCCATCCCCGATACCTCGAGCGCAGCCGCGGCTCCCTCCCGATCGGCGCGCCTGAGGCGGTGCCCGTCGAGATTGCAGCTGGAGCCGGGCTGGTGGGCGCGGTGGCTGGCTGGCGCCGGGCTGGCTGGCGCCGGGCTGGCTGGCGCGGCGCCTGGTGTTCGCAGTGGAGTGCTCACGATGGTAGGGAACTGGAGGCGCCGTTGACGACGGCCGCGGACGCTCGGGACGGAGACGAAGGCGACAGAAATGAAGCGACGACGTTGGCTCGGGTACCTCGCGGTCGCCGGAGGCGCCGCGCTGGTGGGATACGCGGTGCTCGCCCAGCCCAGCGACGAGGAGCGTATCCGCGGACAGCTCGAGGCCTTGGCGGAGGCGGTGAGCTCTCCGGAGCCGGTCACCAACGTGGTGTTCCGCGCCAACTACCTGAAGGAGCGCTTCGACGAGCTCCTCACCGCCGACGTCCTCGTCGACGTCCCCGAGGTGGGCAGTCTCCCTTCGGACCACAGGGGGCTCGCGCTGGCCGCGGCCCGGGTTCAGACAGGGATCGGTGTCTTCGACGTGACGCTCGGGTCCCTCGACATCGACGTCGGGGTCGAGGAGCCAGGCAAGCATGCAGTCGAGAAGGGGGTCGAGGAGGCGGTCGACGGAGCCGCGCGCGATGAACGGGCCGACGAAGGTGCTCGCGGTGCCGCAGTCGGCGACGCGGCGGTCGCGCGGGGGCGGGTGAAGGTGGCGGGGAGCTCGTATCGGCGTGAGGAGCGGGACGTCGTCTTCGCGTTGCGGAAGGACGGGGGCACGTGGCGCGTGAGCTCCGTCCGTGTGTCGGCGCCCGAACACCCCGATCTCTAAGAGCCCGATCTCTAAGACGGCGGGCGCTCGGCAGGCGCGCTCGGTCCACGCGCCCGGCTCCGTACTTGTCAGGGACGCCCCGATGACCTAACCTTGGGCCTTGGCCATGCTCGCTTCGCGACCTTTTACCCGGTTTAGCTCCTATTGGTTTCCCCGGAAGGTGGGATCCAAGGGCGGCCGTGTGTCGCGAGCGGCGTAGAGCCGCTGAAGCTCAGGAGAATATCGACCCCCCGAGCCGCCCTTGGTCCCCAGGACCAGGGGTTTTTCGCTTTGTGCCGACCCCCTCTCCCCCTCGATCCGCCATGACCGATTCACCTCATCCCCTTCGACCCGAACGTGACCAGACGCTGCCCACGCCCGCGGGGCTCTTGGCCAGGTTTCCCTTGAGCGACAGGGCGCGGCGGCAGATCTCCGAGCAGCGAGTCCGGCTGCAGGCCCGCGTGGCGGGCGAGCGCGGTCCCGTCGTCGCCGTCGTCGGACCCTGCTCCATCCACGACCGAGCGGCGGCCCTCGACTACGCAGAGCGACTCCTCCGCCTGCAGCGCGAGCTGGGAGACGATGTGTCGTTGGTGATGCGGGCTTACTTCGAGAAGCCGCGCACGAGCCTCGGCTGGAAGGGGTTCTTGTACGACCCGCACCTCGACGGGAGCGACGACCTCGTCCTCGGGCTCGTCGAGACGCGCCGTTTGCTCGTGGAGCTCGCGGAGATGGGCGTCCCCCTCGCGACGGAGCTCCTGGAGCCCCTCGTCGCGCCCTACCTGGTGGACACCCTCAGCTGGGCGGCCATCGGCGCTCGCACCACGGAGAGCCAACCGCACCGGCAGTTCGCCAGCAGCTTGCCCCTCCCGGTGGGCTTCAAGAACGGCACGGATGGCTCCGTGGACGCGGCCGTGTGCGCGGTGGTGGCGGCGCGGGCGCCTCATCGTTACTTGGGCGTCGACGGGCAGGGGCAGCTGAGCGTGCTCGACAGCGGAGGCAACGGCGGCGCGCACCTCGTCCTGCGCGGCGGGCGCTCCGGGCCCAACTACGACGCGCGGTCCGTGAGCTCGGCCGTCGAATCCCTGCGCTCGGCCGGGGTGCAGTCGGCGGTGATCGTCGACTGCAGCCATGGCAACTCGGAGAAGGATTATACCCGCCAGCCCGCCGTCGCCCGCACCGTCCTGGAGCACCTACGCGGTGGACTCCCGGGGCTCGCCGGCCTCATGTTGGAGAGCCATCTGGTCGCTGGACGGCAGGACCTGGGCCGGGGACCGCTGGTGTATGGGCAGAGCGTGACGGACGCCTGCATCGACTTCGACACCACCGCCACGCTCCTCCGGGAGCTGGCGCGCGGTGCGCGTCACACGGCGGCGCCGTGCTCGGTCACGCTCCCGACGAAGTCGACGGCTGCGGAGCCCGTGGAGCGCTCTCGGATGAAGCGCGCGACCTCCTGATGCACCGGGTGGTCGCGGTACACCTCGAGGGCGTCGCGGTCGTCGTGGCGGGTGATCAAGGCGAGATCGAAGGACCGCTCGCTGCGGGTGAAATCGAGGCCGGCCTCCACCTGGCTTAGGCCGGGGATGCGCCCTCGCATACCGAGCAAGAGGGTCCGCGCCTGCTCGGCGTCGGCGGGGTCTGCGAACTTGAAGAACACGACGTGCGTCACCATGGGGTGACCCTAAGCGCACTCACGCCCCAAACCGAACCCTTTCCATGCCGCCGTGATGTGCCGCTGCTGCGTCTGGGCGATTCCCTCGAGGGTGCCGCCGGGAGGTTTGCTGGACGGCGCCTGACGCGGACGAGGCCGCTCGTGTCGGGGCGAAGGCGCCACGGTCGTCGCGCAGCCATACTTGGAGGATGGGGGGAACACGGCTGTTGCGGGCGAGCTCCGCCGCCACGATCCTGGGACGTCTGCGCCTGAGAGGTTGGACCTTGGGGGGCGCGTGCGTGGGGATGTGGCTGCAGGGGTGCGGCGGCGCGGATCGCCCGGATATCGAGCCAGCGTGCACCGCTGAGGTGTGTGACAGCATGCCGGCGTTCGGTGCCGGGCGGTTGGGGGAGGCTCCAGAAGATCCGGGGGGCGGCGGAGGGACGGGTGGGGTGATCGAGAACGCGCCGC
>JAEWOQ010000319.1 GCA_023460875.1 Pseudomonadota bacterium | reverse complement strand
TCGTGCGGAGCCCCATCAGCCCACAGATCTCATCCCGTTGGCGATGAGACGCGCTCGTTGGGCGCCCCTGAACAGTGAACATCCAGCGTCCTGCCGCTTCCTCGGCGACCTGTATGGCGTGGCGCGCAGGGACCTGGCGATCGTCACCATCGTTGGAGAGGCTTTCGAGGCGAGCGGCAAGCTCCGGCATGTGCGCGATCGCGTCTCCAACTTCGTCGCGCGAGCCCGCCGAGCAGCAGGAGCGCGCACCACCAAGCGGCGCCTGACCGGGAGGGGCCAGACGAGCGGGAGAGCTCGCAGCCGCAGCCCGCCGCCGAGGCGGAGTTCCCGTCCGGATGGGCGCCGGGGTCGCCTGGGTCGCTCGGGTCCGGGTCGTCCGAGGGGGCTCCATCGGCGCCGCCGGCTCCTCCAGCGCCGCCGGGGTCGCTGGGGAGCACGAGCTCCGTCGGCGGCAGGCCCTGGTCGATTTGCAGCAGGTACGCGACGAGCTGGTCGAGCTCGTCCTCCGTGAGGTCGCTCGTGTCGCCGTGCTTGCCCTCCGGGTTCCGGGTCGTCAGGACGTCGCGCAGGGTGGGCGCGGAGCCGTCGTGGAGATAGGGGGCCGTCTGCCAGACGCCGAGTAGCGTCGGCGTGTCGATGCCGGGGAGCTCCGCTCCCAAGCGGCTCCCGGAGTCAGGGCCCAGGGTGCCGACGTCGCGCAGCGCTCCCGGAGCGCTGTCCGTGAAGTCGTCGCCCGCGTGGCAGGAGTCGCAGCCGAGCCGCAGGAAGATCTCGCGCCCCGCCACCGCGTCGTCCGTCAGGGTGCCGTCCGGGTTGCGGTAGGGGCTGCGCGGGATCGTCTCCAGAGAGGCCACGTAGGCGGCGATGGCGTCGAGCTCGGGGCTGAGGCCGGCCTTCGGATCGCCCAGCGAGCTGCTGCGCGTGCCGGACTCGTAGTCCTCGTTCGTCATGAACCCCAGGCCGCCCTGGGCGTGGCGGATGTCCCCCTCGAAGTCCTGGATCTCGTCGAAGTTCGCCGACCAGTGCACGGGGCCATGTCCCATACCGCGGCGCCCCACCAGCGCCGTCGTGTTGCGGAAGCCCTCGCCGCGATCGAAGAAGTCCCAGACGCGCCCGTCGTCGAGGCCGTCCACGTGGCACGACGCGCAGCTGAGATACCCTTCACGCGCCATGCGCGGGTCGTCGGCGTTGCCGAACAGCTGCTTGCCGTACAGCACCTCGGCGGACAGCTTCTCGTTGGCGACCAGATCGATCTCGCCGAGGAGGCGCGTCGTGTGGTCGGCGCCGGACAAGACGCCGCTCACGTCGTAGACGAGGAGGTTCCGCGACGAGTCGCCCAGGACGAACAGGCGCTCCTCGGCGCTGAGGACCGTCCCGACGGGCCCCTTCGAGCCGCGCATGCCGGTGACGAGGTTCTTGGTGTAGCCGTCCCACACCTCGACCATGTCCGATCCGTAGATCGACACGAAGGCGTAGTCGCCCAGGGGGCTGAAGGTCACGTGGCGCGGCAGGTTTCGATCATCGAGGTCGATGCGCCACTCCGAGAGCTCCTGTTGCGCCTCGAGGTCGAGGATCGCGAGGAGCGGGCGCACGGTGTTGTCCTGGGTGAGCGCGAGGCCATCCCGCTGCAGCCCGCGCGCCATGTTGTCCTTCTTCCCCGGGACCCAGGCTTCCTTCCCGTCGGGAGAGATCGCCACGGAGAAGAGGTAGTTGGGGAGCCCCCGGCCCTGCACGCTGGAGTCCTCGGTCGTGGTGTCCTCCAGGAGATCGACGCGCGCGACGACGTCGAGGGTCGCCGCGTCGACCTGGTAGACCTCTCCACGACCCTCCGGGGAGACGAAGCGCGTCAGCCAGAGGTGCTCCTGGTCGCCGCTCAGGCTGATGCCTCGCAGCCAGGGCGCGACGAAGCGGCGCTCGCGGAGCTCCCCCGTCGCCGCGTCGATCCGCGCCACCTCGCCCGTCGCCATCAGGGCCGCGTAGGCGTCCCCGCTCGCGCCGAAGACGATCCCCATCGGTTGGCTCGCGTAGGGCAAGCGGAAGAACCCCGTCACCTTCAGCGTGTCCAGATCGACGATGGCGACCGCGTAATCGGCGCGGTGAACGACCCAGAGCTTCCCGTCGGGGGCCAGGGCGACCGCCACCGGCTCGTCGAACACGGGGATCTCCGCCACGGTCTCCAAAGCGCCGGCGTCGACGACGGTCACCGTGTCGTTGTCCGTGTTGGCCGTGACGACGTAGTTCCGCTCGGGCAGGTACGCGAGCGGGCTGGCGCTCTGGGGAGGGCGAGCCGTGGGCTGGGTGTGCACCGTGTGCACGAAGGAGCGGCTCTGGAACCCCGAGTCGTCCCGCGCCACGACGATGACCGAGTAGTGCCCCGGCGCCGCGTAGGTGTGCGTCACCGCGGTGGCCCCCTCGGTGAACTCCGTCGCCTCGCCGTCACCGAAGGTCCAGCGGATCTCGACGGCTCCGCTCACGTCCGTCACCTTCGCCTCGAAGCGGGTGCTCGTCCCCACGAGGGTGGGGGTGGGCTCGGCGACGGAGAGCTCCAGGGCGAACGCGGGCGCACAGAAGAGGTGCGCCGCGAGCACGGCCGCGGCGGCGATGCGTCGGTGGATCATCGCGTGGTGAACGTGGAGCGAAACTCTTCGGCCATCCCGTTGCCCACGTAGTCCTTCACCCCGCCCGCGGGGAGGACGACCTCGTAGGTGGTGTTCGGCAGCAGGGGCTCGGCCGGCTCGAAGTTGAGCACGCTCATCGTCACGCTGAAGGTCCCCGGGAGCGCCTTGCCCCCGATCGGCCGCACGATGAAGCTGCGCGTGTCGACGGTCGCCAGCTCGACGTTGTCGGTGAACGAGATGCCGACGCGCGTGGTGAGCGCCTGCCCGGTGGCGCCGTCCCTCGGGATGACCGTGTCGACGTAGGGAGGAGTGGTGTCGGGGTTCACGTCGTGGACCGCGATCACCGTCCCGGCGGACTTGCCCGCGTTGGGGCCGACGGTGTGGAGCTGGTCGGCGGAGAGCACGAGCAGGTTGCCGATGGCGACCGTGAACTGGTCGTCGTTCTCGGGCGCGGCGCTCCCGGAGAGGTCACGTCGCCCGACGATCGAGCTCTTCCAGACGAAGTTCGAGAGATCGCTGACGTCGATCTTGTCCGCGCCCGGGTTCGGGCGGATGCGCCCCGCGAACATGTAGCCGTCCTGGAAGCTCATGTACTCCCAGTAGCCGCCGGGACGGTTGCCGTTGACCTGCGTGATGTTCGTCGGATCCGAGAGGACGTCGTAGACGCGGATGGGATTCAGCAGGTAGACGTGGTGCCTGTAGAACCAGCCGATGTAGCTGTTCTGAGCCGGGATGACCGAGTCCAGGATCATCGGCTCGTGCGGGTTGGAGATGTCCAGGGTGGCCACCCCGCGGTTGTCCTTGGGCGTCGTCACCACGAGGATGTTGCCGACGGCGAACAGCGGCCCCGCGTTGACGTTCCCCACCTGTCCCTGGGGCACGCTCTTGACGAGCTTCGCGTTCGCCGGGTCCTTCGCGTCGATGACGTGCACGCCGGTGTTCGTGCCGCCGACGTAGATGGTCGTGCCCTGCCAGGCGATGCCCCACACCGCCTCGGTGAAATCACCGTAGTTGACGCCGGGGATGTCCACCGCCTTCACGTGCCGAGGATCGCGCACGTCGGTGATGTCCCAGATGTCGATCCCCTTGCCGCGGATGGTCGCGGTGTAGAAGGTGCTGCCGTACTTCGCGAAGGAGACCTGGTGCCCCTCCGCCTCGCCGCAGCCGCCGTCCTTGCAGTGGCCGGGGCTCTCCCGGAAGGCGAGCAGCTCGGGCGCCGTGGGATCCGAGAGATCGTAGAAGGAGAGCAGCGCGTTCCCCGACAGCTGCAGGTAGCCGTTGATGACGGACGGCTGGTTGTGGTGGCGGAACTCGAGGGTGGGGGAGATGAGGCCGGGGCCTCCCGGGCGCGGTTCGTTCGGGAGCTGACCTTCGGGCGCCGCGGGCGGGCCCTCGTCGGGATCCATCACGTCCGGCGCGCCGCCCGTCCCAGGGGCGTCGGCTCCTCCCGTCCCCGGGACCGCGCTGCTCCCGGCGGCGCCGCCCGTGGCTACGGCGACGGAGCCCCCCGCGGAGGGGTCGGGCACGCTCGGGTTTCCACCAGTGGCGGCGGCTCCGTCGCCCTGTGGATCGGCGCTGGAGCAGCCGTGAACCGAGCAACAAAGAGCGAGCGCGAGGCCGGGCCAGCGCTGTCCGAGAGCATTCCGTCGCGTCATTTCGGGTGAACCTCTTCCTCGAGCTGCGTCGCCTCTGGCGAGCGTCTCTCAGAGAGTGCCAGCGCGTACGCGCGCGCCCCAGATGAGCGAATTCGCCTCTGGCACCTGAAGTTTTCCCTCGTCAAAGGAACCCAGCCGAACCGCCTTGCCTCGCCGGCTCGCGCAGCTCGGTGACCCGGCTCGACCACGGTGATGGGGACCTAGCGTCGCTGCTGCGTCTACGTCGTCCACTGCAGACTGCGTTTCAGGTCGTTCAGGTGGCTTCGCGGCAGCAGTCCTTCATGTTGAAGGCGCCCCACCACGATGCCCGGGCAAATGCCGATCTCTTCCGCGAACGCCTCCACCGCGGCCTTGCTCCACCTGTTCCTACTCGTGAGGCGCTGCAGCTCGGCTGCCGGGATCAGGGAGTTCGCGGCAAACTCGTCTGCCTCGCGTTCGGCTTTGGTTTTCTGACCGGCGTCCACCTCGAGGAACACCTTGCCCTGATGGAGCAGCACGTGCCCAGCCTCGTGGAAGAAGCTGAACCAGAACTGATCGTCCCGCTTCCACCGCAAGGTGAGCACGATGCCGGGGGTTTTGCCCCTCCAGAGCGTCGCACCGCTCACCCCTCCACCCGGCACCTCACGCACCAAGGCGAGAAGCACGCCGGCTCCCCGGCAGAGCGCCACGGCTCTCTCGTATCCTTCCTCGGTACGAAGCCGCGTGAGCCGTCGCACTTCGACGAGCGCCCGCTTGAACGCAGTTGGTCTATACTCCGGACATCCCGATGCGATCTGCTCGAGCTCGAGCTCCGCAGCCCGGTACCATACGGCCCGAGCCCCGATATTCGCCTTCTTCCCCGCACGAAAGGCAGCCATCGGCTCTTCGTATTTTTCGCGCCAGGCGTCCAGGGATGACACCGCGAAGAACGAAAACACCGCTCGAACCCGCGACACCTTGTCCGCTCCCTTGGGGACCCAGCCGCGTCGAACCATTTCCGCGACCGGGATCTCCTTTAGGAACTCTGCCTGCGATCGGAAGAGCTCGTCTTGCGCTTTGCGCGCTAAGAAACCGTCGTACGCACGCTGCAAGTTGGACCAGACCGCAGCTGGGACCCCGAGCACCGTCTCGAGCTCCAGAGCCGTTGCGCCGGTCACAGCTGCCTTCCCGTTGACGATTTCGCTGATCGTCTTCTTGGGGCGTTTCATCCGCGCCGCGAGCTCAGCCTGCGACATCGAGCGCTCTTCGAGCACCTCCCTCAGGGTCTCGCCGGGAGGGAACACCAAGTCGGGCTCGTAGCCGCCTTGTTCTCGTGTCGTCTCAATCATGGGTGTCCTCCACTCTGCAGATGATCACACACTCGACCCGTCTCCAATCCAGGCCGCCATCCCCCTTCGTCGGCGCGGGGGCCTCCGGCTTGAACAGCAATCGGTAGGGGTGCACCAGGTCGATCGAAAGTATGCCTCCGAGGTCGCCCGTCAGCTCATGGCATCGGCCAGGCATGTTCCTCATGTCCTCCAGCCGGTCCGCGGCGCGTAGTTCCCCGAGTCGCCGCATCAGCAGCTTCCCGTTGCGGTCGCCGTACGCCTGCACTGCCTTCTTGGACTCGCTGCAGACCTTCTCGAGCTTCGTCGTCAGGAACAGTATGCGACGACCCTCCCAGCCGGCAACAGAATTCGATAACCCGTGGGGTTAACATCTCCTGCTCGGTCGCACGACAAGGCACAAGCGGTGGCTTGCTCGGTGGAGGAGAAAGTCCTTCGCGCTGGTATCGCGCCTCCTCCGCGAGGCACTCCTGAAAGACACCGCGCTCGTCATCGACATCCTCGCGTCTGGGTCATTCCGAGTGGCGCCGATATGTGGTCAGGATCTCACCGAAGACGAGTTGCCCACGGCGGACGCGCCCTGCTCCTCCCCCGCAACCCGCGTGAACTCCGTGCAGTATCCCCTGCCGACGCGCGGCGAGGCCTCGAAAGGGATCGTCGCCGTCGCCAAAGGAGGGGCGCACTCGTCGGCATCGTTGGCGTCCGCGTGCAGCTCGAGTGTCAAGGTTCCCGACGTTGCGCTCTTGTCCGCTCGAAACGCCGTGACGATCGCGATGGGTTCGAAGACGCGCCGGACGTCGACATAATGGCGCGCTTCGGCGATCGCGGGACCGCAGGCGTCTTCACACACCCGAAAGCTACCCGCGCCCGCGCCTCCACCCTCGCCGCTACTCGCGCCAAGGCTGCTGGGAAGGCGCTCTGTTCGTCGCGGGCCCGCTGCTGTTCGTCGCGGGCCCGCTGCTGTTCGTCGCGGGTCCGCTGCTGTTCGTCGCGGGGCTGGTCCTGAGCGCGTCGGGTCTGATCCTGGTCGTCCCGCTCGTCATCCTGGCTGTCGGAGTTCTCGTCCTGGCCGTCGGGGAACTGGTCCTGGTCGCGTTGGAGCTGGTCCTGGTCGCGTCGGAGCTGATCCTGGTCGCGTCGGAGCTGATCCTGGCCGTGGGGAATCCGAGCTTGGCCGTGGGGAATCCGAGCTTGGCCGGGTTGGAGTCGATCTTGGTCGCGTTAAAGCCGGTTCTGGCCGCCTGGGATCCGATCCTGGCCGTCCGGGAGCCGATCCGCATCGCAGGAAAGCGGATCCGCCGCGTGAGGAAGTCGATCCGCATCGCAGGAAAGCGGATCCGCATCATGGAGGAGGTCGATCCGCATCGCAGAAACGGCGGTCCGCACTGTGTTGGGGGTCGATCCGCATCGCCGGAGCGGCGGTCCGCAGGGTCCGGAGGTCGCTCCGCATCGTGAGGAAGTGGGTCCGCATCGCAGGAGCGTGGTTCGCAGCGTCCGGGGGCCGATCCGCATCGCAGAAACGGCGGTCCGCATCGCAGGAAAGGGGGGCCGCACCGTGTGAAGTCGGTGGGCATCGCTGGGGGGCGCTGTGCGTCGTTGGGGGTGCCGTGTTGTGACGTGGGGTCGCTGAGGGACGGGCTGGGCCGCCCCGCGGGAGCGGCCGCCGAGCGTGTCCCAGCTTGGAGAAAACAAGCACGGAGAGAGCGGAGGGCGAGCGGAGCGTCACCCAGCTTGGAGAAAACAAGCACGGAGAGAGCGGAGGGCGAGCGGAGCGTCACCCAGCCTGGAGAAAACAAGCACGGAGAGAGCGGAGGGCGAGCGGAGAGAAGCGCGCGGAGCGGGAGGGGTGCGCGGTCGGCTGGCCGAAGTGCATGCTGCGCTGCGGGGACACTTGACGGGTGTTCAGTGTCGAGCTAGGCTGTCTCGGTCGCGATGGCAGCACGGGGAGGGCGAGGAGGGCGAGGAGGGTGGGAGCAGCTGGGGATGCTCGACCGCAGGGCGGCGGAGCTGGCCCGCGGCGTGGGGGCGACGATGCTCTGGTTGGGGGAGGTGCTCGGCCAGCTGGGCGCGCGCGGCGGTCATCACGAGCTCGGCTTCTCTTCTCTGGGCGCCTACGTCCGGGAGCGCTGCGGCCGCAGCCCGACTTGGG
>JAEWOQ010000318.1 GCA_023460875.1 Pseudomonadota bacterium | reverse complement strand
TCGGCGTGGTCTGGGCCCTGGCGCTCCTGAACGTCTACCTCCTGCCGATAGTGGACCTCCTGGTGCCGGGGGACCCGAACGTGGATTTCGGCGCCCTCCAGGACGACCCGACGCAGCTGCTCATCGGCGCCGGCATCGTCACCACGCACCTGGCCGCGCTGCACACCCTCTTCAACGTCACGAACACGCTCCTCATGCTGCCCTTCGTCAAGCAGCTGGAGGCGCTCGTGCTGCGCCTGGTCCCCGACAAATCGAACGGCCAGACGCAGCTCCACTACCTCCACCCGGGGCTCGTCGAGACCCCGGAGCTGCTCCTCGTGCAGGCCGGCAGAGAGATGCAGCACATGACCGAGGTCGTGCGCGAGATGTTCGCCGCTTCGATGAAGATCTTGACTCACCCCAAGGAGCGCTTGGGACGGCTCGTCGAAGACACCCTCGAGCGGGAAGAGCTCGTCGACAAACTCGAGAGAGAGATCATCGAGCTCCTCGCGATGACGGCGCGGGCCGCCACCTCCGAGGTGACCGGAGCCCGGGTGGGCGAGATGATCCAGAACGCGCACCGCCTCGAGCGGATCGGTGACCACTGCGCGGCCCTGGTCCGCATCGCGCGGCGCTCCCACGAGTCCGGCGCGATCCTCAAGGAGCAAGACATCGAGGAGCTCGCTTACCTCGGCGACCTCGTGAGCGCCGCGCTGGAGAACCTCGGGAAGTACCTGGCGGGGGACTCCACCGCGTCGGACGGCGAAGCCATCGAGGCCCAGATCGACCAGACGCGACGGCAGCTTCGGGCGCACCACACGGAGAAGCTCCACGACTCGCGGGAGAGCGTGGCCGCGGAGCTCGCCTTCCTCGACACGATCAGCCACCTGGAGGAGATCGGCGATCGCGCCCTCGGCATCATCCGCCTGGCGGAGGAGACGCGTCAGCTCAGCCGCCGAGAGTTCGGAGCCGCTCGCGAGAAGAGCGAGCCCGATCCCTCGCGGCAGCCCGCCTGAGCTCGGGGCCTGAACGCAGGGCTCCGTGCTCAGGGCTCCGTGCTCAGGGCTCCGTGCTCCGTGCTCGGGGCCTGAACGCAGGGCTCCGTGCGCGGGGCCCAAAGTCAGTGCCCCGCTGGGCCCTGCACCCGAGGTCGGTGCAGGGACGTGAACAGCGAGCGCGCGTCGCAGGCGTGAACGGCGCTCACCGCGGGCGCGATCAAGGCGCCCCGCTCCGCAGGCGTGAACAGGGCGCGTCGCAGCGTGAACAGGGCGCGCGCCCCGCGAAGTGCTTACTTCTTCAGGCCGTTGCGACGACGGCGGTTCTTCGCCCGGTGCTTGGCCTTCTTGCGCACGCAGCGGCTGCGGTCGGTCTTCTTCGATCCCTTGATGCGGATGTTGGGCAGGTACATGGGACCGCGTCCTATAGAGCGGCCCCGAGCCCCACGCAAGTGCGCGGCAGGGTCACTCTTTGGTGATGCGCACCGAGCTCGACAGGGCGTCCTCCGCCACACGCACGAACTTCCGGAAGTCCGGGTAGCGCTCCGGCTGCACCCGCCCCGCCTCGAGCCGCAGGCTCCGGCTCAAGGTCAAGGTGTTCCCCTCGAGCGCGTCCTTCACCTCCACCTCGAGGTCGCCGAAGTGGGGGGAGACCTGAGGGCTGAGGTTCTCCACGCGAGCCCCCGCGGGCAGCTCGAGGGTCAGCTCCAAGCTCTGGGCGCTGCCCTCCCGAAAGAGCAGGGGCGTCGACCGACGCGCCAGGGCAGCGTAGCCCGCCAGGCTGGGGGTGAAGGGGACGTTCAGCACCAGGCCCTTCGCGCCTACCCGCGTCGCCAGATGAGGCACGGAGACGCGCACGTGCAAGGCGAGCGGGCGATCCAGCTCGTCGAGCGCTTCCACCCGGTGACTCTCGAGGCGGGCGCCCTGCAGCGCCGGCCCGAGCAGCCGCGACTCGATGATGTTCACCAGCTGGTTTTCGGGGACCTGCGCGAGCCCGTTGCGGAGCCCCGTGGCGAAGCGACCATGGAAGCGCAAGACGAGGTCGAGCTGTGCCGATCCATCCGCCGCCAGGACGCCGCTGCCGACGTAGCGGATCGCGTCCTCCCCGCCCTCCGCAGGGACAGCGGCGACCTCGGGGGACTCGCCCACCATCACGTACGCGCGCTGGCCCCGCACGTGGGACGGGATGTAGCCGAAGGGCGCATAGCGATCCCCCACGGTGAGCCACACGAACTCCCCCTCCGTGGCGAGCCGCAGCAGGGGGACGAGCTCGCGCTGGGCCTCGGACAGCGACCCCGTCGGCGCTGAGGACAAGCGGCTCTCTGCGAGCGCGTACTCGGCGCGGATGCCGAGGGCGCTGCACAAGGTCATGAACCCCCGCCAGCGGTTCCCGTTGCGGCTGACGACCACCCGACGCCCGTCGCTCTCCTCGCCCTCCTCGACGTTCTCGAGCACCCAGCGGTAGAGCGCGCGGGCGCGCTCGGTCGTCTTGCCGGGGTCGACGCCTTCGACGATCCCCTGAGCGATGCGTCGGATGCGAGGGTCCACAGGGGTGAGGTCCACCAGGTTCCCCGCGGTGATGCGCAGGCGCTGGTCGAGGTCCTGCCCCCATCCCACGCTCACCCGAGGCAGGTACTCGGAGACGGGCGCCGCGAAGGGCTCCACGGGAGCGGCGGGGCTCCGATCGACACGCCAGCGGCGCTGCACCAGGGGGCCGTTCTGGGTGATCTCGGGCTCGGGCACCCCTGTGGTATGATCGATCTGTAGGGGGCGGCTCGCAGGGGAGATCACCAGGAACTCGCTCCTGGAGTAGGCGATGTTCTCCTCTCGGAAGAACCACGTCAGGCCGGACCAGCGCGTCCCCGAGCCGTCACTCCACTGGCTCATGATGCGCTCCGTCTCGAGGTAATCACCCACCTCCAGGTGCGGCATCGTCACCGTGGGCTTCTCGGCGACGAACTCGGGCTCGAGGATGCGCCCGTCCTTCTTGATCACCCGCTGGTGGAGCACCAGGCCGCCCATGCGCTCCATCTCCGCGAACTGGCTGATGGCCTCCTCGCTCTGGACGCGGATCACCTCGTGCTCGAGCAGCCGGCTCGATCCGTCCGCGCGCACCCACACTGCGCCGTAGTCCAGCACCCGCACCGCGGTCCCCTCGAGGGGCTCCCCGCGGGCCTCGTAGTCGCGGATCACCTCGAGCGCGTCGAGGCGATAGGGCTGCAGCGCGGTCATGCCCTCGATCAGGTCGACCGCCTCCTCGATCAGCGTCGGATCGCCGCCGGCCTGGACCGCGTCCGCCAACGTCCGGGCCAGGACGTCCTTCTCGCCGCCCGCGATGCGCGCGTCGGCCAGCGCGAGGCGCGAGTGCACGTCTCGAGGCTCCTTGTCGATGGCCGCTTCGAGCTTCTTCCAGACGTCGTGATCGTTGCCCGCGCGCACCATCACGTCGTACACGCGCTCGGCGATGTCCTTGCGATCGGGCCGACGCGCCCCGAGGCGGCGGAGCTCCAACAGGGCCGCCTCATAGTCGCGCCGCGAGAGCGCCCGCGACAGGGGGACCTCCGTGTCGGGGAAGCGCTCGACGAGGCGCTCGAGCAGCCGCTGAGCCGTCGCGTCGTCGCCCTCCCCCTCGTACAGATCGATGCCGACCTTCAGGGCGTCCTCGTTCTCCGGGTACTCCTCGACGAGCTCCCGCACGGCGCGGCGCAGCTCGGGCTTCCAGCCGAGCTGACCGTAGATCCGCACCAGCGCGTAGCGGAGCGCCGGCACCGCAGGAAACTGCCGCACGAGCCCCTCCAAGGGCTCCACCGCGGCGGCCGGGCCCTTCTGCCCCGCGTCCCAGAGGACGAGGCTGAGCTGCGCCTGCCAGAGCTGGGGATCGCGCTCGGCGGCGAGCACCTGCAGCTCGTGCACGAGGTCGCGGGTCTGCGCTCGATCGAAGATGGGGTCCCCCTCCACGTAGCGCGCCGACATCGCCAAGCTCAGGCCCGTGGCGCGCTCGGGCTCGCGCACCAGCGGCTCCATGAGCACGCTGGCGACGTCGGGTTCCCCCTCCAGGTTGGCCAGGAACGCCGCCAGGAACCGGGTGAGATCGTCTCCGAGATCCTCCACCACGTCCCCGTCCTTCACGTAGCGCATCAGCACGTTCGGATCGTCGAGACCCCGCGGGGCGCCCATGGCGTAGCCGCGGCTCGCGTCCGTGTCGGAGGTGACCTTCAGGGGGCGCCCATCCGCCGTCAACACGCGGATGGCGGTGTTCGTAGCGCCCATCTTGGCGAGGATGCGGTGGCGACCCGGCTCCAGCTCGAGGGCCACCCCGTAGCGGGGCCAGATCCCCCAGGTGCGCACGTCGCGGTCGAGCACCAGGCGATCGTCGACCCACACCCGCCAAGCCCCGCTCGCCGCGAGGATGATCCGCTGCGCGCGCGGGAGCTCGATGTAGCTCTCCGCATAGATCACGCCGCTAGCGACGGGCTCCTCGACGGAGACGTCACAGCCGATCTGCTCCGTCTCCAGGACGCGCGGCGCTTCGACGGCGCCGGGGCGCGGCTCCCAGCGCTGGCGCCATGGACCCGGCGCCTCCGCGTCGAAGTCGCGATCGATGTCCGCGGGGTTGTCGTCGCCGAAGGGACCCGCCACGCGCACCGCGGTGAGGCACCCCAGCTTGCGGGCGATCTCGTCGTTCAGATCCGCGCGGGCCTTGGACCACGCCTGCGCCGACCACAGATCGACGACGACCCCATAGGCGCGCCACCCGATGTTCCCCGGCTGATCCAAGAGCGTCTCGAGGGCCTCGTGCCAGCGCTCTCCGAAGCCGGGCCGGCTGCTGCGGTGGTCGTTGGCCTGCTGCGCCGCGAACCACGCCAGGAGGGGGGCCCGCGGGTCCTTCGACGAGCGAGCCGCGAGCAGCGCGCCGACGAACTCGTCCGCGGCGCGATCTGGCCGCCCGTGGGCCGCGTCGTCGACGCCGCGAGCGAAGTGGGAGAGCAGCCCCTGGCCGTCCAGGCGATCCAGCCGCGCCCGCGCCCGCTGCGCCTGCTCCGCGTGCCCGCCCGGAGAAATGAGCTCCGCCAGGAGCCACTCCGCCACGACCTCCGCCTCGTCGGACTCCGCTCCGCGCTCCCGGAGCAGCGTCACTCCGTCCCGGGGCGCTTGGGCCCGACCACAAGCGGGCAACGTGCTCCCCGCGAGGGCGAAGAGGAGCAACCAACGAGCCCAGGGGCGACCCCAAGGCGCGAAGGAGACCGGGGAGGAGAGGTGTAGGGGGCGGCGCGCGGGGGTGGACGGAGACATGGACGCGGAGACGGGGTCGGCCGGCAGACGCGCCGGTCGACGTCCTGGGCGCCCAGACTACACCAGCCCCGCTGGCGCGCGACCGTCGGGCGGCCAGAAACTGCTCCTCCCCCTCTCACCCGAAATGGGCGATCAGGCTATCCAGGCTGGTCAAGCGGCGCACGTGGGGACAGTCCGGTCAATTTGACGACCATCCCGACGCGATACTTGGGAGTGAGCAGCTTTGCCGATCGGGGCGCGAGCGGGGGCGGGGAGCCCCCTGCTCGCTTCCTCCCGAGCCCGGGAACGGATCCGGGCGCCTCCGCCCCTCGCTCCGTCCCGGTCCCCCACGCCTCAGTCGGCGGTGGGCGGCAGCAGCACGGCGTCGACGACGTGGATGACGCCATTCGACGCTTCGATGTCGGCTTCGGTGACGGTCGCGTCGTCCGTGTCGTCGCTCCCGTCCGTGAGGGTCACGTCACCGTTGGCGTTCACGGTGAACGTGGCGTCATCATCGGCGAGGGTCTCCACGTCGTCGCCGTCCGACAAATCGGCAGCCAGCACGGTGCCTTCCACCACGTGATAGCGGAGCACGTTGGAGAGCTCCGCGTCGGACAAGCCCTCGAGCACCCCGGGGTTGTCGCTCTCGAACTGATCGAAGGCGTCGTCCGTGGGAGCGAACACCGTGAAGGGCCCGGCGCCGCGCAGGGTGTCCGTCAGTTCTGCCTGCTCGAGCAGACCCAAGAGGGTGGTGAAGGTCCCCGCGGCGGTGACGGTGTCGATGACGTCCTGCTGCGTCATTCCGCCCATGCCGCCCATGCCCCCGCTGGGAGCGCCACCCGTCGCGCCGCCCGCGCCGTTGCCACCGGAGCCGCCGGTGCCGCCGGTCGCGACGCCACCCATGCCTCCAGTGCCGTTGGTGTTGTCGTCGTCATCATCGCTGCAGCCGAAGAGCGACAGCGACGTCACAGCGAGCACCGCGCCCGCCCGCCAGAGATGGTTCTTGATCATCGATCCTCGTTTCTGGCCCCCCTGGAGGTGGCCCTGGTGAAAAGCTGACAAATCTTGATCGATTGGCCGGAGTGGGTGTCTCCGAAGATGAGCCCGTTCCAACCGTTCCCGACGTTTCAGACGGCAGACATGCGCCACTCCCTCAGTGGGGCTCGCTCAGCGAGACACCCCGCGCGGCGCTCGCTCCACTTCCGGTGCCGTCGAACGACCAATGAAGGCTCGCCGGGAGGCTTCACCCCAGCCCCGAGACGGCGGGGCGCTCTTCCTGGTCGGCGGACCGACCTGCTTCGAGCACCTCGTCGACGAAGGCCCGCAGGGCGGCCGCGGCGTCGAGGTGACGCCCCCGTGCGGCGACCTCCTCCGCCGCATGGCGGGGAGCCGCCGCCCCGAGCAACACCACGACGGCCCCGCGCGGACGTCGTCCCTGGTCGCGCGCCGGGCTTTGATGAGCACCCCCGCTCCGGCGGCTTCAATCGCGGTCAGCGCGGCATCGGGC
>JAEWOQ010000317.1 GCA_023460875.1 Pseudomonadota bacterium | reverse complement strand
GTGGTCGCCGTCGGGATGCTCCGCGCCGTGGGGGCGCTCGGCGCGGGAGCGGGGCTGGGTGGCGGCGCCATGCTCGGAGGGTGCCGCGGGCGGGAGGCTCCGTCTTCCTCTCGGGAGCCCGTCGCCGTCCCCGAGGAGAGGAAGGAAATCGACGCGGGCCTGCTCGCGACCTTCACGCCGCTGCCCCCGCGGGTGGACTCCCTCGACAATCCGCTGACCCCGGAGAAGGCCGCCCTGGGGCGCAAGCTCTTCTTCGACGAGCGCATGAGCCCCGGGGAGCAGACCTCCTGCGACACGTGTCACGCCCTGGAGCGCTGGGGGACGGACGGACGCAAGATCGCCGGAGGGCACGGCTGGGAGGAGCCCATCCGCAACGCGCCCAGCGTGTACAACGCCGCCGGGCACTTCGCGCAGCTCTGGGACGGCCGGGTCCGCGTCGTCGAGGAGGCCGTCGCGGTGCACGCAGTCGGATCGGGCCCCCTCGCGCTGTCGAGCGAGGCGGAGCTCGTGCGGCGTATCGAGTCCATCGACGAGTACCGAGCGGAGTTCGGCAAGGCCTTCCCAGGGGAGGAGATCGGGCTCACCACCTACGCGAAGGCGATCGGCGCCTTCCTGCGCGGCCTCATGACGCCCGCGCCCTGGGATGACTACCTGCGCCGGAAGCCGGGCGCCTTGACCGAGGCGCAGGAGCGCGGCTTCCTCGAGTTCATGAGGGCGGGGTGTCAGCGCTGCCACTTCGGCGCGTACCTCGGGGGAAGCACATTCCAGCCGCTGGGCGCGGAGAAGCCGAGGCCTGGTCCACCGCCAGGCTCCCGCGGGGATCGGGGGCGCTTCGACGTGACGCAGGCGGTGCAGGACCGAAATGTGTTCAAGGTGCCGAGCCTGCGCAACGTCGCCGAGACGGCCCCCTATTTCCATGACGGTTCCGTCGCGACCCTCCCGGAGGCAGTGAGGCTGATGGGGGTCCATCAGCTCGGGCTGGAGCTCTCCGACGAGCAGGTCACGGCCATCGTCACCTTCCTCGACGCCCTCACGGGGAGGAGCGTCGCGCGAGGATTCGAGGAGTCCGCTCCGTCCGGAGAGCGACCTCCCCAGGAGCCCTGAATCGAGGCGCGAAGCCAGCGACTACAGCGGCGTGGGGGCGTGTTCCGGGCGGGTCTTTGCTATAGGGGCTTCATGCTCAAGCGAGGTCCCGCTCGATGGGCGCGCCCCCTGGTGGGCGCGCGGCTCGGAAGCTCCCTGTTCGCTGGCGCGGCGGCCTTAAGCGTCCTGCTGCTGTCTGTCTCCGCCACCGCGCAGACCCGCGCGTGGCCGATGCGGCACGTGGATCGGGACCTGGCGTTGCCCCGTCACACCCTGCGCCTCGACGGCGGACCGCGCTGGCCGCTGCCTTCGGGGCAGCTCTCCCATTTCGTGCAGAGGGACGCGGACGACGCGCTACTGCTGCGGGCGGGGGCGTCCTTCGGGGTCACCGAGAACCTCGAGCTCGGCTTCGTCCAGCCTCTGCTCCTCTATCCCGAGGGCGACCTGCAGAACCCGACGTTCCACGGGACGTATCAGTTCGCGCGGGGCACGGTGGACGTGGGCGTGTTCTGGGGAGTGGGGATCCCCTACGAGGGCCACCTCGTGCTCCGCGGCGGCGTCCCCCTCCACATACACGCGGGCAACCGCGTGCGCCTCGATATGGGCGCCTTTCTCCGCTCGGAGTTCCCGGAGGACAACACGACCGTCGATCTCGAGGTGCCCTTCCTCGTGCCCATCAACGTGACGCCTCAGGTCTTCCTCGGGCCCGAGGTGGCCATGATCACCTGGGGCGGCTTCGAGGACGTGGCCGTCCCCGTCGGGTTCTTCGTCGGCTACACGATCGTGACGAGCGGCGGCACCCTCGGGGACATCTCCGGGCGCATCCGAGAGACGGACGTGCGCTCACCCCGCGCCTTCGATCAGGTGGAGCTCCTCTTCGCGGCGGATCTGTTCTTCGATCTGTGAGAGAGGAGGAGGCTGAGCGTGCGCTCGCCGCGGCGACCGCCGCGCTGACCGACGGCCTCCACCGGTCGCCGGCATAGACCGGCCAACGGGCCAGCGCGGCGGTGGTTGCGCTCCACGGATGCCAGTGGTCGCATCCTCGGAAACCAGGGGGGCCGCTCAGGAGCGGGCGCCCCGTCACCGAGGAGACGAATCGTGACCATCAAGAACGCTACTCCCTATCTTTTCTTCAAGGGCGACGCCGCAGCTGCCATTGCTCTCTACGAGCAGGCGCTCGGCGCGAAGGTCGAGGGCTTGCAGCGTTTCGGAGAGGTGCCCGGCGAGAATTTCCCGCCGGAGTATGCGGACCGGGTCATGCACGCCAACCTTCGCCTGGGGGAGACCCACGTCATGCTCAGCGACTTGCCTCCAGACCAGTCTCCCGCCGACGGCTGCCGCGTGGAGATCTCTCTCGAGTTCGACGACGCCGAGGAGATGACCCGACGTTTCCAGGCCCTCGCGGCCTCTGGCCGGGTCCGCATGGATCTGCAGGACGTGTTCTGGGGCGGCAAGTTCGGCACCCTCGTCGATCAGTTCGGCATCGAGTGGATGTTCTCGTCGCCTTGAGGACAGGGCGTCGAGAGCACTCGACCAAGGAGCAGGCGCCGGCGCCCTCAGGGCGCCGGTTGCACCCGCCTTGCTGAGCCTGGCACACCTCGAGGCAGCTCCCCTTGGCCTCCCCTGGGCGCGGCCACTGGCGTTCCTGACTCCGGTGCATTGGTGGTGAGCGCCGCGTTCGTGGCGGGCTACCGGCGCTGAATCTAGAACACGATCGCGAAGGTGAGCTCGGGATACCACTGATCGCAGTCTCGCCAGACGTCCCGCTGGCAGTCGAAGAGCCGCTCGTACACGACGCCGCCGCCGACGTAGCCGTTGTCGCCCATGAGCAGGTTTACGCCGCCGCGGCCCCCGTAGGCGTCGAAGTCGTCGAAATCGCCAGTAATGAAATAGTGACGATAGAACGCCCCGAGGTACGGGTGGATCTTCGGCACCTGGTAGAAGACGTAAGTGAGGCCCGGGGTCACGGTCCCGATGAATGGATCGCCGAGGAGCCACGCGGTGCCTCCCAGGGACGCCTCCAGCCCATCGATCGGGAAGTAGCCCACGCCGGCGCCCAAGATCAGGTAGTTGTCTTGGAAGTTGGTGCCGCCTCCGAGCAGCACCGAGAGCCGCAGTCTCCCCTGGGCGAAGGGGCCCCGATAACGCCTCAGCTCCGCGAAGAGGCGCGCCTCCTCCTCGGGGGTCATTTGGCTCGGTTGGAGCACGAAGGCGTCCTCCGGGAGAGCGTTCAGGGGCGGAGGGGGGCTCTGGGACGCCAGATCCAGATCCGTCTCTCTCGCCTCGAAGGGCGCGCTTCCGGGGGTTGGGTCATCCGCGCCGGGGACAGCCTCTCCAGGCGGTTCGTCTCCGGGCGGTTCGGGCGGTGTCGCTTGGTGCGGGGCTCCGCCGTGGCCCGGCGCCCCTTCCGCCCCGTCTGGGGGTTCGGCGGGCGCGGCGGCGTCCGGACGCTCTGCCTCGTCCGTCCCTGCGGACGGGGCTTCGGGCGCCGCGTCGGGGC
>JAEWOQ010000316.1 GCA_023460875.1 Pseudomonadota bacterium | reverse complement strand
AGGGGGCGCCGTCACGGCGCGAACGGCGTAGCGCTACGTCGCCTTGGCGACGGGGGCTTGTCCTTGGTGGCGCAGCCAGCCGAAGGCTTCGTCGAAGTCGCCGAACAGCTCCACGGTGACGCCCTTCTTGGCGTAGACCTTCACGAGCCGCTTCATGTTGGCGGTCCCCAGGACGTCCTGGGGCGGAACGAGGGCCCAATAGCGCCAGCCAGCCTTCACCGCCTGCGGCGCCCACACCCGATCGCCCCAGTCGTGATGCGACTTCGGGACCGCTCCGCCCTTACGATCATCCGAAATCCACTTCGTCGCGCCCCGCTCCTTCATCACCTCGAGCCCCCCCAGCAGGATCCGCTCCAGGATCTCCAAGCCCGGATAGCTGTGCATCTCGTGGTGAATGATCTTCTCGACCGGATGGTAATAGAGAGACATCCGAGGAGTCTCGATGATCGTCTCCTTCATGCGGGAAAGCATAACGTCATCCCCTCTGCGAGCCCAACGCCTGAACCCACGTCCCGTGGAAAGAGACGGAGCGTGGAGGCGTCGAACGGAGGCTTGGGTGAGCCCATCGGGCCCGCCGCAAGGGGTCGGGGCCTGATGGGCGGGCGCTCTCCCGATGGCGAACCGGTCGGCGCGGTGCCGCCCTGGCGCTCTCGCTCACGGTGAGCTGCGCGCTGGCGCTGACCTCGCTGGGCCCGTTCGTCCCCTGGGGGGGGTCGAGTGGGTATGTGCTGGCGGGTTCTCGGCGCTGGGGGTGGTCAGCGGCCTGTGGCTGGTGGTGTTGGCGGTCGTGTTGCGCGGAGAGCGGCGCCCGCCGGATGGTCGCGGGGCGGGAGGTGCTCCGTGGACGCCGGCTCGCGGGGCGGGAGGTGCGCCCAAGGGGAATGTTGGCTTGGGAAAGCTGCTGCCAATCAGCGGGGGCCAGCGTACAATCGGCTCATGACTTGGCTTGACGGGGAGGCGCTGCGCCGGGCTCTGCTCGGCGTGTTCGGTGCCGGATCCTTGCTGGGTGCGTTCAGCACCGTCTCCTGCGGGGAGGACCGCAGCGGCGATGGCCCGCCGGGGGGCTCGGGGGCGCGCCGCTGGGTGGAGCCGTCGGCGAACGACGAAATCGGTCCCCAGGAGGGCAGCGGTGGCGGCTGTCGGTTCGCGGTCGGCAGCGCAACGTCGGCCTGGTGGCTGCTGCCCGGCTTCGTGGCATGGGCAACGCGCCGCTCGAGGCGCGCGTCGCGGGCGTGAGCCCCACTACGACGAGCACGGGCACCCCGGCGGTGACGCGGGAGGAGCCAGAGTACGGCTTTCATGGGTTATGGCTTGGACTTGGCCTTGCCCGCGAACAGTAGAACCTGACCTCTCTCATCGATAGGGTCGCTCGGAACGACGATCTCGACGGGGCGCGGCGACTTCTCGAGGAGCGGGCGAAAGTCCTCGCCGTTCTCGGTGAGAATGCAGTCGGCGCCGTGCTCCAGCGCCGTAGCAAAGACGAGCGCATCATAGGTGACCGCTCCCCGCGTTCTGTCCTGCGGCCTCTTACGCAGCGCTTCCTGTCGGAGACAGGCGGCGTGCAAACCGCCCTCGTAGCCTAAGGCCAGCACGCTCAGGTTGGGCATTTCCGAGATGATGGCGGCAACGGTCGCTTCCGTTTCGCCGTCCCTCCCAAGCTCCGCTACGACTACCGCCGGTAGGCCGAAGCGGTGCGTTTTCTGCAGGGCGACCAGCTTGTCAGTCACGGCGACGGTCTGGCGTTTCGCATCTTCGTCGCAGGCAGCTTCTGGATCCGAGAGCGCAAAGAGGACGACGGACGTGTCCAGGACAGCGAGTGCTTTTGAGCCATTCAATGCTTCCCTCGTTCCCGCATCCAGGCAATGGGATCCACCTTGATACCACGTTTGGCCAGACGCTTGCGGGCTCGGGCAAAGCCCGCCACGACGTCTTCTTCTGGCACGAAGGGGTCGAGGGAATGGATGCGTTCGCCGCAACGCTTGTCAGCGTGACGGAAGGAAACGCGTGCTTTGACCGGCTGCAAGTAGAGTTTCGCCGCTATCATGGCGACCTCTTCCGAAGCCGCGAACTCATCCGAGCTGTCGTCATCGAGACGAAGTCTGACCCGCTGCCCGCGACTCGCCTCGCGCACGCCGATCACCCTGCCGTGGACCTGCGTCTCCTCCGCCACGGGAACGACATCGGTTCTCTCCCCGAGGGCAGCTGAGACTTGCTCCCAGTAGAACTCCGTCAACTCCACCGCAGGTTCCCCCGAGTCGCTCAGGAGCTTGCTCCCGTAAGGGAATTTGGTCGCGTACTTTTTCGCCACCTCGAGGACCATGCGGCCAACAGGGGTCAACGCAGCCTGCTTCGGGGAGGAGAGCAGGCGGTCCAGCTTGGTCACGAGGGCTGCAGCCTGGTGGTCCCTGGCGTTGAGCGTCGTCACCATGTTGAGGTTGGCGACCGTGAGGGTGACCTCACCGGTCTGTGCCCCTTCGGCGCAGGCCCTCAGGGCTTCGGAGAACATGCGCGCGACGTCGATCACCCGATCCGGGGTGGAAGGGGTGTCGGTCTCGAACCGCAGGCTCTTCTTGACGCCACTCATGGCTCCACCGTGATCGTAGGCTGCAAGCTGGAGTAGGGCCAGCTCTTGGGGGCCTGCGGAGGAAAAGCGGACGCTCCGGGGGCGAGGAAACTCGGTCGCGGTGTGGAACTCGCCGTCCTGTACACTCCAGCTCTGCCTTGGAGAACCTCAGCCCATGCGACGCGATAATTCCGCGCTCCCCGACGCCGTGCTGGCGACGTGGCGGCACACGCCGCGCCGCGCTTCGTCGGTGACCATCTTGCCCGACGGGTGTCGGGATCTGATCGTGTTGGGGAGGCCGGGCGAGCGGCCCCGGTGGTTCGTTTCTCCCCTCATGGATGGGGTGCAGCACGGCGCGTGTCGGCCTGGGGAGGTGTGGCTCGGTTTCCGCTTCAGACCCGGGATCGTCCTACAGGAGTCCGACTTGGTCTCTGCCATGGGTGAGATCGATGCCGAGGACTCTTCACGTACATGCGAGCGCATCGACGAACTCGTTCGAGTCGACCCGCGGGTAGAGGAAGCGCTCGCTTGTCTCGCGGCGTGCGAGAGCGTTGCGTCCGCCGCGCGCGCCTGCGGCATGTCCGAGCGCAACCTCGAGCGGCTGGTCGTGCAGCGCACCGGGCGCCGCCCCATCTGGTGGAAGCAACTGGCGCGGATCCGGCGCGCGGCTCGCGTCGTAGGCACGGAGCTCCCGCTCGCCGACGTCGCGCTCGAGTCGGGCTACGCCGACCAGGGACACATGACGCGCACCTTTAGGCGCTGGTTCGGCGTGACGCCGTCTCAGCTGCGTCGCGACGCGGCCCTGCTCGCGCTCACCGGAGAAGCAGGGTTCGCCTGAGCCCAGGGCGGTGGAGACGCTGCCCCGTTCAGCCGACGGGCGTGCAGAGCTCCACCAGGAAGCCGTCGGGGTCCGCGACGTAGGCGACGGTTTGACCCCAGCTCATGACTTCGGGCTTCTGCTTCAGGGTCGCGCCCGCCTGGAGGGCCCGCTCGAGGGCGGCGGGGACGTCGTCCGTCGTGAAGGCGATCTCGAAGACGGGGGCTTCGGCCTTGGGCGGCTGGGGGTTTTTGCCGAGGGTCGTGAGCAGCTTCCGGGAGGAGAAGGCCAGGGCGGTGGCGCCCGTTTCGAGCTCCGCGAAATCACCGCTCTCGTGAATGAACCTGCGCGTCAAGCCGAAGGCGCGCTCGTAGAAGGCGACGCTGTCGTTGACGTCTTCGACGTAGAGAATCGTGTAGCCGAATCGCATGCTTCCCGTGCTCGTCATGGCCCCGAGTCTGCGCCTGGAGCCCGGCGGCGTCTTGAAGATTTCCGACAGAGGGTCGGAACGTCGATGGCAACTCGGCTGCCATCGTTCTCCAGTCGCCTGTAGGCCGCGAATGGCCAGCCCGCTTGCTGGTGGAGACTGCTGCCAGAGCGCCCTTGGGATGAGCGTGACGCGCCTCGCCAGGGAGCTCGGCTCACTGCGTCGCGACGCACCCGTCGTAGGCGCGCCGTTCTTGCTCACAGTCAGGGATGAAGCCGCGAGGTGGCTCCCGCGTGCCCGCGTGCCCGCGTGCCGCTCAGAGTCGAATCCGCGGCGGTCCACGCAAGTAGACGCCGGGCTGGCGGGAACGGAGGGCTACGTCGCTTTCGCGACGGGGTTCTGCCCTTGGTGGCGCAGCCAGGTGAAGGCTTCCTCGAAGTCCCCGAACATTTCCACCGTGACGCCCTTCTTGGCGTAGACCTTCACTAGGCGTTTCATGTTGGCGGTCCCGAGGGCATCCTGAGGCGGTAAAAGTGCCCAATACCGCCACCCCGCCTTGACGGCCTGTGGTGCCCAGACTCGATCACCCCACTCGTGGTGTGATTTCGGTACCGCCCCTCCATTGCGGTCATCCGAGAGCCACTTGATTGCGCGGTTCTCCTTCATCACCTCGAGCCCACCGAGGAGAATTCGCTCCAAGGTCTCCAGACCGGGGTAGCTGTGCATCTCGTGGTGGATGATCTTCTCGAACGGATGGTAATAGAGAGACATTCGAGGAGTTTCGATAATCGTCTCTTTCATGCTCGAAAGCATACCGTCAACCCGCGCCTGAACCCAACATCCTCGTCGCGGTGCGCCAAACTCGCTCGAGGGCGCCACCGCGAGCTCGCGGGCGGCGGCCCTCGGCGACCAAGACGTGGCCCTGTCTGGCCGCCCCCGCCCGGCGGCTGCGCCCCACCAGGCGCGCCGTTCCCTGGCCTGAGGAGCGTCGCGATCGAGCAAAGCGCTCGCCGGACCGCAGCACCCCAGCCGACGGCGCGGCTGGCTTCGGGACAAGAACGCCGTTGTAATCTCGGCACATGGCAGAGGACACTTGGGCGGGATACGACGCGCACCGGCCCGCACGGTCGACGTGTCGAACGCGAGGAACCGAAAGTCGAAGGC
>JAEWOQ010000315.1 GCA_023460875.1 Pseudomonadota bacterium | reverse complement strand
GCGCCCCCTCGTCGACCCCCACCCCCAGGCGCCCCACGAGCTCTCCGCCCAGCCACCCGGTGACCCCCGCCAGGGCGAAGCCCAAGAAGGACAGGAGCACCGCGACCGTGGGTGCGGTGCCCGGCGTGGGCAAGCGGAGGAGCCAGCTCGCAGCGAAGAGCATGATGACGACGACGTTCCCCGACCCATGCAGAGCGCCGACCCTCCAGGCGCGGGTGCCCCGGGGGATGGCCAGCCAGTCCATGAGCCCGAACACCGCTGCGATCAAGCCGGTGATGATGCCGAAGGCGATCATCCAAAAGGAGATATCGTGCCAACGAGCCTTGCTGACGAGCCCGACGATGTCGAAGACCACCGCTGCTCCGAGCGCCCCGAGGGGGAAGACGATGAGCATCTGGTGGACCGGGTGACCGAGGATCTTGACGCGCGCTTGCATGGCAGCCTCCTCAACGGCACGCGCCGCAGAAACTGAGCCCCGCGTCTCGAAGCGGGAAGTCGGCCCTGAACGCTCAGGTCCCGGCGCCGTCCAGCGGACGCCCCCCGAGGAGCCTCCGGGAGCGCGGGGGGGCTCTACCGGGGGAGAACCACGGCCCTCGCCGCGGCCTCTCGCAGCACGTCGAGGAAGCTCGGCTGCTCTGCCAGCGGGGCCGCGAAGCCCAGCTCGATCTCGGGGGACGCCGCCGCGGCCTCCCGCAGCAGCCGCGGGATGTCCTCGGTGACGTGGCGGCCGCGGGAGAGCATGCACGGTACCGCGATCACGGAGGTCGCTCCGCGGGCGACGCACCTGGCGAACCCCGCGGCGATGTCTGGCTCGCAGAGCTCCATGTGCGCGTACTCGACGATCGCGGCGTCGTCTCCCTGTCGGAGGGTGTGCTCCAGGTGCTCCGCCAGGGCGCGGAGCTGCTCGTTGGCGGCGTCGCGGCGGCTGCCGTGATCGATGAGGAGGATGGCCTGCTTCACGTTTTCTGGACCTAGCATGGCCCTCCCCACCCAGCGTCGGAGGGTGGAATGCGTCGCTGCCGGAAAGTTGCGCCATGGCTGCGTGTCGCCGGGCGAGGAGCGGCCCATTTCCGCCTGGAATACCTCGTCGGACCACCGGCCTGACCGTACACTAAGAGGGCTAGCTCTACAGAGCCCTGCGCCCGCATCGACCAGCCCCGCGGCCCTCGCGCGCCCCGCGAGTCCGCCTCTCTCCGTCCGACGGGTGGTAGCGCTACCTCTTACGGCTTCGAAAGGTTCCCTTGATCATGAAGTTGCCTCGAGCTTCCTCGCGAGCACGCCTGCGGCTGGAACGCAGGCTGTTTTTGAAGGCTCTCGGTTTGGGCCTGAGCGCCCCGGTCGCCTACCAGGTGGTCCGCGCAGCCAGAGCCCAGGACGTCGGTCGCCCCAAGCGGTTCATGTTGTTCTACATGCCCCACGGAGCGCCTCCCGAGCATTTCAACCCGGCGGGGTCGGGCGCCGATTTCACCCTCGCCGACAGCGGCGTCTCCATCCTTGGTCCCCTCGAGCCCTACAAGTCGCTGGTGAACGTCTACCAGGGCTTCATGTACCCGGGGGCATCGACCCACGAGGGCATCGTCAAGTTCCTGTCCAACCTCAGGGTGGAGAACAACGACGACACGACGGAGCGCACGTCCATCGAGCACTTCATCGGCAACGAGCTGGGGACGCGGACCCTCGCCCTCGGCGCGGTCGCCCAGCGGCAGTGGGGGCAAGACTTCGACGCCAAGCTCATGTGGGATGGGCAGGCCGTGGTGCCGCAAAAGAGCCCGCTGGTGGCGTACGACGAGGTGTTCGGGGGGATCGGGGTGGATACAGGCACCGGCGCCGGGGAGACCGACGTCCGCGCCGAGCTCCAGCAGTCCCTGTTGTCCCTCACGGAGGCGGAGCTCGAGTCCCTGCACGGCGAGCTGAGCGGGCTCACCCGCGAGCAGAGCAAGCTGCAGACCCACCTGGAGTCCCTGCGGGATCTCAAGTCGGGCGGCGGTCACGAGATCAGCTGCGCGGCGGCGCCGACCCTCCCCGCCGTCGAGGCGTTGCGGCCTCTGGCGAGCGGGCAGCCCGACGAGTGGTTCTACTCGGAGGCTAACTTCCCCGCGATCCTGGCGGCGCAGCTCGAGGTCGCGGCCGCGAGCTTGGTCTGCAACGCGCGCCCCGTCGTGGCGGTGCAGCCCCTCTACGCCAACTGCGACATCGATTTCGGCTTCATGGGCTCGAGCGGCCCGCATCACAACGGGCTGTCGCACACTTCGCCCCAGATCTCCGGCGGCGTGGCGAACATGCAGGCGCGCGAGCCCTTCGCGAAGGCCCAGCGCTGGTTCCTGGAGATGCTCACGGAGCACGTCATCGAGCGGCTCTTGGTGGAAGACCCCGCAGATCCCGCGCACACCGTGCTGGACAACACGACCATCCTCCTCGTCAGCGAGATCGGTGAGGGGCAGTGGCACACCAGCGAGACCCAAGAGATCCTGGCGGGCGCGCCGCCCGGGATCATGAGCTACATGCCGATCGTCACCATCGGCGGTGGCGGCGGTGCCCTCAAGACGGGCCAGATCCTCAACTATCACGACGTCTCCAAGCCGATAGGTGACGGCGACCGTGAAGCGGGCGAGCTGTGGCTCACCCTGGCGCGCGCCATGGGGAGCAGCACCATGTCCTTCGGCGGCGCGAGCCAGCTGGTGACGGAGGCGCTGACATGAGCCTGCTGCGACGATTCGGAGTGATGGGCAAGCTGGGTCTGGCTGCGTCCCTGTGGCTGACGGCCTTGGCGGGGTGCTCGTCGGAGCCCGAACCCGACGGCGTCCAGGGCGGGGGGTCGGGCGGCGGATCCGACGGAGAAAACCCAGGCGGCGGCGAGGCGCTGTGCGCGTCGTCACAGCCCGGCACGCCGCTGCTGCGGCGCCTCACGGTGCGGGAGTTCGAGGCGACTCTGACGGAGGCCTTCCCGGAGGTCGCGGGTTCGTGGACCTCGTCCCTGAGCTCGGATCCGATCTCCCACTACGGCTACGACAACGCCGCCGAGCGCCTGTTGGTGGGCAAGCAGAAGGCCCGCGAGATCGACGGCACGGCGGCCTCTCTGGCCAGCGCGGTGAGCGGCGCGGTGACGCAGCTCCTCCCCTGCGCGGCGAGCTCGCCGGATCGGGCCTGCGCCGAGGGGTTCCTCGACAAGTACGGCAAGCGCCTCTTCCGGCGGCCCCTCGAGGCAACGGACAAGGACAAGCTCCTCGGCTTCTTCGACGAGGCCGTCGCCAAGACGGATTTCGCGGAGGCCATCGGCTGGCTCACCCGAGCGCTCGTGCACTCGCCGCACACCGTCTACCGCAGCGAGCTCGGCGTCCTCGCGGACGGTGAGCGCAAGCTGACCCAGCATGAGGTGGCCGCGGCGCTCGCCTTCACCTTCGGCGGCGCCCCTCCGAGCGACGCCTTGCTCGCGCGGGCGGACGCCGGTGAGCTCGCGAGCCCCGAGGTGCTCGTTCAAGTCGCGCGGGACCTGATCGTCACCCCTCGGGGACGTGAGAACCTCCACCATCTCTTCGGGAGCTGGCTGGGTTACTCGCGGGTGACGAACCTCACGAAGACCAACGTGCCCGAGTTCGACGCCCTCCGCGGGGACATGCGGGAGGAGACGCGGCGCTTCATCGAGCTGGTGGTGTTCGAGGGTGCGGGTGGGGTCGTGGAGCTGCTGACCAGCCCCGTCACGACCCCCTCCCAGGCGCTGGCTCAGTTCTACGGCTTCCCGGCGCCGGGCGCGGACTATCAGAGCGTCCCACGCCCCGAGACGGGGGGCATCGGCATCCTCGCTCAGGGATCCGTGCTGGCGACGCAGGCCTCTCCCGATGGCTCCTCTCCCACCAAGCGTGGGCTGTTGGTGATGGAGAACTTCCTGTGTCGTACGCCGCCGGAGGTGCCGGCAGACGTGCCGCTCCTCCCCGCGCCCCAGGTGGGTCAGGTGACGACGCGACAGCGCTACGAGGAGGTCCACTCCGTCGGCGGCTGTAACAACTGCCACCGGATGTTCGACCCCATCGGCTTCGGCTTCGAGCACTTCGACGAGGTCGGCCGCTACCGGGCGGACGAAGGGGGGCTCACCATCGACGCCAGCGGCCAAGTCCCTGGGTCGTTCACCTTCTCCGGGCAGAGCGAGCTAGCGGAGCTGCTCGCTCACGAAGAGGAAATGCAGACCTGCGTCAGCGCGCGGGTGAAGGCGTACGCGTTCGGCACCGAGGACGCGTGCCTCGGGGAGACGGAGCGGGCGGCGTTCATGAGCGGCGCCATCGGCTTCGTCGACTACATCGCCTCCCTGGCAGCAGAGCCCCACTTCGTGCGTCGCAAGCCTCAGTAGTCGGCATCGCTCGGTCGAGGCGTCGCCGCTCGTCGTGACACGACGCCTCGACTTGGCCGCGGGGCGGGCCGCCCGGAGGCTCCA
>JAEWOQ010000314.1 GCA_023460875.1 Pseudomonadota bacterium | reverse complement strand
CGCCACGCTACGATCCCGCGCCGACGGCGCCGCGCGCCGAGCACCCGACTCCGGGCGCCGGGCGGGGGGTCCCCCGTGCAGCGCTCCCCGCTCCGACGAGGGCGCATCGAGGACCGTCGAGCGCCCTGTGACGTCGCGGATCCAGCTCCCCATGAGCTCGCCGTTCAAGGCGATGCCTTCGGCGCGCGCCGCGTGCGCCAGCGCGTCGGCGAACTGCGCTGCGCTGGCGAAGCGCCGGTTGGGATCCCGTTGCAGCGCGCGGTCGATCACGGCGCGGATCCCGCGGGGCAGACCGTGCCCGTGACGGTCGAGCACCCCGAGATCCACCCGGTTGATCTTCGTGAGGGTCTCGAGCTCGTTCTTGCCCTGAAAGAGCGGCCTGAGCAGCAGCAGCTCCGTCAGGACGATCCCCACGGTGAACAGATCGCTGCGGCGGTCGACGTCGAGGCTCGCCACCTGTTCGGGGGACATGTACCCGACCTTGCCCTTGAGCTCGCCCGGGTACGTGCGACGCGCCACGATCTCGCTACGCACGATCCCGAAATCGCTGAGCTTCACCTCACCGGAGTACCCGAGCAGGATGTTGCCCGGCGACACGTCACGGTGCACGAGGCGCAGCGGCCGTCCCGACTCGTCGCGCGCCTCGTGAGCATAGTCCAATCCACGCAGCACCTCGTGGACGACGTACAAGGCTACCGCCATCGGCACGGGGCGCTTCGCGGAGGCCGACATACGCAGCAGCCGAGCCACCGTCATCCCGTCCACGAACTCCATCGCCATGAAGAGCTCGCCGCTGCACTCACCGAAATCGACGACCTGCACGATGTTCGGGTGGCTCAACGCCGCGGACACACGCGCCTCGTCGCAGAACATCTCCACGAAGCGGGGGTCCGCCGCGAGGCCTGGCAGGATCCGCTTGAGCGCCACCTTCTTCGCGAAGCCGTAGGGGCCCTCGCGCTGCGCCGCGAAGACCTCGGCCATGCCGCCCACGCCGAGACGCTCGAGCAGCACGTAGTCGCCGATGCGGTTGGAGGGTGCCCTCACGACAGCCATCTTAGCCATGGTAGCGGAAGAACTGCGTGCCGTCTCCCAGCCTCGCCGAACCTCACAATCCGCTCACCACACGTGGTGCGCTGTGCGCCGGGCGCGGCCCCGGTGCGCGGATCCCCGCAGGGTGAGGCGACCGCTTACCCCACGCCTCGCCGAGTGCCCTGCGTCGCTGCCTTCTCGCCTGGCGCTCCGGCGCCCGTTCGGCCGCCCGCTCGGCGCCCCCGCGTGGAGGAAAGGGCGCCGGCCGCGGGTCCCACGCCCCCAGGTGCGGCTCCGTACGTCCCTGACGCCCTACCTCTCCGCGGCCCGCCTCGACGACCTTCTCGACTTTCTTCCCTTTGTCCGGGCTTTTCGCGCACTTCTGGAGTTTCTGAAGCTCCAGGGGTATTCCGTCCGCAGAGATGTCGGACTCTTCGCCCCCCGCAACGCCGCCCATCGTCCCCGACGTGGAAACCAACGACGGCCCCGCGCACCGCCCCGGGCGGCTCCCCGGGCGCGTGGTCGCGGTCACGGGGACGTCCGCCTTCTTGGGCACAAACCTGATCGGCCTGCTCGAGGACAGTGAGCGCATCGAACGTGTGGTGAGCCTCGATCGGGTCGCGCCGGCGACCGCAGGCTCCAAGACGCGTCATTTCGACGTGGACCTCACCCGCGGGAACCCCGAGGAGCGCATCGCCGAGATCCTCGCCTCCGAGAAGGTCGACACCCTGGTGCACCTCGCGTTCCGCGGCTCCCCGAGCCACCGCCCGGGCAAGGTGCACGAGCTCGAGAGCGTCGGCACGATGCACGCCCTGAACGCCTGTCGGCGGACCCAGGTGCACAAGGTCGTCCTATGGAGCCAGACGTTCCTCTACGGGGCACGCCCGACGAACCCGAACTTCCTCTCCGAGAGCCATCCGCTGCGAGCAGACCGCTCCGACGCGTTCTTCGCGGACAAAATCGAAGCTGAGGCGGACGCCCTCGACTTCGGGAAGCCGGGTCGCGGCCGCACGGTCACGATCCTGCGCACGGCGCCCATCGTCGGGCCGACGATCGACAACTACTTCACCCGGTACCTCCGCCAAGCCGTCGTGCCCACGGTGATGGGCTTCGACCCGCTCTGGCAATTTCTGCACGAGTCGGACGCGGTGGCGGCGTTCAAGCGCGCCATCGACTGGAACGCTCCGGGCATCTTCAACATCAGCGGCGAAGGAGTCCTGCCTCTCACCAAGGTGGTACGCCTCGTGAGCCGCCGTCGTGTCGCCCTCCCGCGCCCGGCGGCGAACGTCGTGATCGGCTCAATGTGGGCCGCTCGGGCCTCCGCCATCCCAGCCGCCTTCCTCGACTACCTCCAGTACGTTTGCGTCGCCGACACCGCCCGCGCCCGGCGGGAGCTTGGGTTCGTCCCCATGTACACGAGCCGAGAGGCAGTCTCCGACTTCGCCGCGGCTCAGAACCTTCGTGACGTGAAGCTGCTCTCGGAGAATCCCGCGTGACCAGTAGCAAGAGCAACAAGACTCCCAAGCATCGCCAGCGGCGGTCCCCTGGCGGGGCCAACAAGCCGGGCCGCGCCGCCCCCCCGGTCGGCGGAAAGCAGGGCCGCGGGCGCAGCGGGAAACCAAGCCGCGCAAAACAAAGCAGCGGTGCCCAGGCCAGCGGAAAGCAGAGCAGCGGAGAGCTAGGGCGCGCCCAGGACGCAGCCCTGGACAACCGAGGCTCGCGGACGGCAGGGGCCCTTCGTTCTCGCGAGGACGCGGACCGACCAAGCGGCTCCGAGCGTCGGGGACGGCGGAGAGCCGATGACCTCCGTGGGCGCCCCCTGGTCTCGTCGAACCGTCCGCCGCCCGGTGGCGGTCGGCTCGGCGGCCTCACCAAGACGAACGCACCCACCGCTACCGCTCCTCCCAAGCGCAAAGCCCCAGCCCCCGCGCCCACCACGCCACCCCCGACCGCGCCGCCCCCTGATTGGGCGCCAGGGGTCGACGTCTGGGCAGATCCAGACGAGTCGCCCCCTTCGAGCCAGAGGACCCAGCGCGCGGACGCACCCGACGCGGGGCGCTCCTACCCCTCCTCCCACGAGACCGCCGACGCGGGGGACTTCGGGATGCTGGGTATCGGCACGCGCGTGCTACCGCCGGACATGGAGTTCGAGCTCTTCGAGGAGGACTCCAGCGTGATACACCCCGTCCCCACCCCCGACGCCGAGACCGTAGAGGAGCGCATCCGCGAGCTCGAAGCGCGGCTCGATGGCATGATGACGACCGTCGCGACGCCGCCGTCTGCGCCGCGGCCAACGACCGAGGGCAGCGATCCGCGCCGCGGCGAACCTCGTGAGGAGGAGCTCACGGAGGCCAACGCCGTCGAGGCCGCACGCGAGCTCCTCCAGAACGACTACTATCGCCGGAAATGGGGCCGCGCGAGCCTGCGGGCGCACATGGAGGAGGTGGACGATTTCGGGCTCGCTCCTGAGTTCGAGGAGCGCGTCCTGCCCCTGCTCAAGTTCCTATTTCGCTACTACTTCCGCGTCGAGACCAAAGGCATCGACAACATCCCCAGCGAGGGGCGCGCGGTGGTCGTCGCGAACCACTCGGGCACCCTGCCCCTCGATGGCGTCATCCTGCGGCAAGCCCTCCGCGAGCACCACCCGGCGACGCGAGATCTGCGCTGGCTCGCCGAGGACTTCGTGTTCTACCTGCCGTTCATCGGCGTGACCCTCAACCGCATCGGCGCGGTGCGGGCGTGCCAGGAGAACGCGCAGCGCCTCCTCGCCAAGGACCATCTCATCGCGGTGTTTCCGGAGGGCACGAAGGGCATCAAGAAGCTCTACCGGCAGCGCTATCAGCTCCAGCGCTTCGGGCGCGGCGGTTACATCCGCTTGTGCCTGCGCACGCAGAGCCCGCTCATCCCCTGCGCCATCGTCGGAGCGGAGGAGACGAACCCGATGCTCTATCGACTGGACAACCTCTCCCGGCTGTTGGGGCTCCAGTATTTGCCCGTCACGCCCACGTTCCCCTGGCTCGGGCCGCTCGGCCTCGTGCCGGCGCCGACCAAGTGGCGCGTCACCTTCGGAGAGCCCATCGCCCTCGATGGGTACGGCCCCGAGGCTGCGGACGATCACGTGCTGATCGGTCGTCTGTCGGAGCGTGTGCGGGCGAGCATCAGCTCCATGTTGGAGGGCTCCCTGCGGGCCCGCCGCAGCGTCTGGTTGTGAGCACCAAGCGCGACCGCTACGCGGGCCAGGGCTCGATCCACGGCGTGGTCGTAGTGGACAAGCCCACGGGCCCCACGAGCCACGACGTCGTCGCCGCGGCGCGGCGTCATTTCGGGACGCGTCGGGTCGGCCACGCGGGGACGTTGGATCCCATGGCGACGGGCGTGCTCGTGCTCTTGCTCGGCGAGGCCACCAAGCTGTCATCGCACCTCACCCGCGACGTGAAGACCTATGAGGCCGTCGTCGCCTTCGGCAGCTCGACGACGACGCTCGACGCGCAGGGGACGGTGACCCGCCGTCGGCCTCTCGCCGCGGGGTGGCTCTCCGAAGAGGCCCTCGAGGGGGCGCTCCAGTCCGAGCTCGAGCGCGAGCTGCAGATCCCCCCGGCGGTGAGCGCGATCAAGGTCGCCGGCACCGCTGCTCACGCTCGCGTGCGCCGGGGTGAGGCCGTGGAGCTCGCCCCGAGGGACGTGCGGCTCCACGAGGTGCGGCTGCTGCGCTGGGATCACCAGCAGATCACCGCAGAGCTCACGGTCTCCAAGGGCTACTACGTGCGCGCCTTCGCCCGCGACCTGGGGGACGCGCTGGGGGTGCCCGCCCACCTCGCTGCCCTGCGTCGGACCCGCAGCGGCCCCTTCACCCTCGCCCAAGCCGTCCCCTTCCCTTTGGAAGGGGTTGTCCCCCCGCTGAGCCTCCTCGAGGTGGCCCGACGAGCCTTTCCGCTGGCCCTCCTCACGCTTGCCGGCGCCGAGCGAGCCCGCTCCGGCAAGCGGCTCCGCCTGCACGACGACTACCAGCCCGCTGGGGCGCCCACGCCGGAAATGGTGTCCCCGGTGACGAACTCTGAGGGGATCCCGGAGCGGAGCATCGACGACCTCGGCGGCGGGGCCCTGGAAGCTGCCACCCCAAAGACGGCCCCCCTCGTGGCCTGCGCCTTCGAGAATCGGCTCGTCGCCCTGGCGGAAGAGATCGACCCCGAAACCCTCAAGATTGTCCGAGGGATCCACGACCCCACGGGGCCCGACTTGCACGCCCCCGGCGCCGTCGGCTAGATTTCCTCAGAAGGCGGCCTCTCGCCGCGAAAGGTTTGAAGCCGACGGACACCCGTCCCCAGGCGAGCGATTCAGAATTGGATTCCGAGCCACCACAACAGGTTCTACACTACGGGTTGGCGTTCCTGCCGGCGGTCACCGCCGCCGTGCTCTCCGCCGCCAGCTCGGTCCTCGCGACCCTCTCCAACTCCCGACGAGCAGCGCTCCGGGATTACCTCTCCCCGGCTGGCCGCAGCGCCCTGGACAGATACGTCCAGAACGAAGCCAAGGTTGAGGCCCGCTGGCGCGTCTGGCGAGTGATCGGCATCGCGCTCACCGCGGTGCTGCTCTCGGCGCGCTGGGAGAGCTCTTTCGCGGCGCCCCTGGATTGGATCGCCGGCATCGGCGCGGCGGTCTTCGCCTACGCGCTGCCAGCAGAGCTGGCGCGCGCGCTACTTTCGAGCCGCGCCGAGCGTTGGGCACCCCTCCTGCTGCGCTGGCTCCGCCCCCTCGAGTGGCTCGTCGCGCCGGTGGCCGATCCCATCGTCACCGTGGCCCAAGCCGTCGGCGGGACCCAGAGCGCCGCACGCTTCACCAACGCCGGGATGACCGAGACCGAGGTGGAGTTGATCGTCAACGAAGGCGAGCTGAACGGCTCCCTCGCCCACGATCAGTCCGAGATGATCCGGAACGTCCTGGATTTCGGGGCGCTCACCGCGGGTGAGGTCATGGTGCCCCGGACGCGGGTGGACGCGCTGAACGAGCGCATGCCCCTGGACGAGGTGCTGTCCACGGTCGCCGCGACCCAGCACTCCCGCTACCCGGTCTTCTCCGACGGGATCGACAACGTGATCGGCATCCTCCACGTGAAGGATCTGTTCACCGCCGTCGCCGAGGAGCGGATCGACTCGACCAGCCTGCGGGACTTGATGCGGAGCCCCGTGGCCTTCGTCCCAGAGTCTCAGCTCGCCTCCACGGTGCTCAAGGAGATGCGCGCCGGTCGCCATCACCTCGCCGTCGTCATCGACGAGTTCGGTGGGTTTTCGGGGGTCGTCACCTTGGAGGATCTGCTCGAAGAGATCGTCGGTGACATCCAGGACGAGCACGATCTCGACGACGAGGCGCCCATCCTCGAGCTCGGGGACGGCAAGCTCCTCGTCGACGCGAGCATCCCCGTCGCCGATCTCAACCGAAAGCTGGGCACCCAGATCCCCGACGATGGGGACTATGTCTCCGTCGGCGGCCTGCTCGTCGACCAGCTTGGCTACGTCCCGAGCACCGGCTCCGATCACGAAGCGTATGGGTTGCGCTTCGTGGTGCGGGAGGCCGACGAGCGACACATCTGCCGCGTGGAGATTCAGCCGCTCGACCCTAGCCCCGAGACCCAGCCGTCCTCGAGTCAGCGCCCTGCCAGCGCTGCCTGAGCGGGGCTCCTTCGTAAACGCCCCTGAGGGCTCCTCGAGATCCACGCACGGGTCACCTCGCGGCGGCCCAAACTTCCGTGGATCGCCGCGAAGTGACAGGTGAGCATTTCGTGTCAGCGGAGCAGGCTCCGCGACCGCGTAGTCATCGGAGCTCCGCTGCGTGTCTCGGGGCTCCGCTGCGTGTCGCGGGGCTCGGCTGCGTGTCTCGGGGCTCGGCTGCGTGCTCCGCTGCGTGTCTCGGGGCTCGGCGGCGTGCTCCGCTGCATGCCTCGGGGCTCCGCTGCGTGTCTCGGGGCTCCGCTGCCCGCCTCGCAGGCGCACCTCGACGGCATGAGTGGCTCGTGAGGTGAGCGCGCCTCGCCGTCGGCGCGTCACTTCGTGCTGCTTGGGGGCAGGCGAAGGCTCACGCCTCGCCGCGCGCTCCCGTGGAGCCATGAAAAAGGCCACCCTTGGCTGAACCAAGGACGGCCTCTCCGCAGCAGCGGAGCGAGAGCTCGCTCAGGCGCCGACGCCGATGCTCTTGAGTCGCTCCAGCAGTGCCGTGCCCGTGTCAACCAGGCCCGTCTTCTCGTTCGTCGGGTCGCTCCGGTCCCCCTTGAGGGTGGTCTCGAGGTTCCCGATCTCGCGCGCGATCTGCATGATCGTGTCCGACGAACAGACCGAAGACTGGGTCGTCGGATCGACCGGGATGAGCTCCGAGCCGGGAGCGCCCGACGTGTAACGCTTCATCTTGACGGTCTTGTCACCGTCCTTCAGCTCGAACTCATCGGGCCAGGAGTACGCCTTGCCGTCCTTCCCCTTGTCCGATTTCACCAGGAACGGCTCCGGGATGGGCTGCATCCCCGCCATCGGGCCGTGCGGACCGTTGGCGACGTAGACCCCCCAGTTGACCTTCGGGTTGTCGCGCTGCCCGAGCAAGTCCTCGATCGTCTTGCGCCGACCCGTGAGCACGCGCTTCAGCGTCTCCTTCTGGTCGTTGGCCATGACGGCGTCGCCGGCGAACTTCACGAGCAGGCGGTTGACCTCGTTGCCCATGAGACCGGTTCCCTTGCCAGCCAGGTAGTTACCGTCGAAGGGGATATCGATGCCACCGAGGGCGTTGATCTCTTCCTCGGGGTACTTGCCCTCTCCGAGCTTGGCCTTGGCCTTCTTGAGCACGTCGGCGAGCTTCTCGATCTCTTCGTTCGCCTTCTGTACCTCGTCGACGAGCATCGACGCGCCTTGCAACGCCGTGTCGTGACGACGCCCGCGCTCAGCACCGCCACCGACCGCGTACCCGAGCACGCCGCCGATGAGCGCGGTGGCGACGGCGATGGCCATGATCTTTTTCCGCCCCTTCTTCTGGGCCTCGACGAGCTCTTCGCTCATCTCGATCCGGATGGCCGCAGGTGCGACTGGTCGCGGCGGCTCCGCCATCGCGACGGCGGCGAAGGGGTCGGAGACCGGCGCGGCCATCGGCGCAGCCGCCGGTGCAGAGCCTACAGCCGACGGACGTGACCCGAAGGGCGGCGCTGGAATGCTGCTCGGCTGCATTCCGACGGGAGGAGGAATCGATGCACCCGCCCCGCTCGAGATCGTCTTCTTTCCGAGACGCGCCTTGAGGTCGATCTTGGGTTTCTTATTCGCTTCTTCGGCCATCGGGTAGGAGCCGCGGAGGGAATGAAAACAAGTGCTTCCAGCGGCGAACCGCAGCGACACTAGCGGCCCGAACCTGCGTGGGCAAGAATGAATTGGCGCATGCCGAAGCTCCACATCACGTACCAGACCATCAGGCGCGAGGACGGAACAACCCTACGCTACTTCGACACCGAGCCCGGATCTTCGGGGAGCAATCGCCCCTGTTTGGTCCTCGCGAATGGCCTAGGCGGACCGCTCACCGCGTGGAGCCACCAGATTGAGCATTTCCGCGATCGTTTCCGGGTTCTGAGCTGGGACTATAGGGGATTGTATGGCTCCGCCTTCCCACGTGGTCGCGTGCCCGACCTCAGCATCCGAGCTCACGTTACGGACTTGAAGGCAGTCTTGGCCGCCTCGGGCGTCGACCGCGCGGTGTTCTTCGGCTGGAGCATGGGGGTTCAGGTCATCCTCGAGCTCTGCGACGAGTGCCCTGAGCGGGTCAGCCACCTCGTGTTGATCAATGGGACCTTCGGTCGCCCGCTCCATGGGGTGGGGCTGCCCTTCGTGGGCCGCTTCCTCCCGGGGGCGGTGCATCACGCGCGCCGTCTCCACGTCGTCGGGAGCGCAATTTTGCAGCGGGCGAGCCGCTGGGAGGAGACGGGCGCCTGGCTCAAGCGCCTCGGGGTCATCGCCCCTAGCCTCGACCCGGAGCTCTTCGCGGAGATGGCGGTCGATTTCGGCAGCTTGGATCTGGAGACTTACCTCAAGATGCTCTCGGTGCTCGGCGAGCACGACGCAGAGCACGTCCTGGAGCACATCGAAGTGCCCACCCTCGTGGTGACGGGGACCCGAGATCTGTTCACGCCGCCCGCCCTCGCCGAACGCATGGCGGACACGATCCCCCAAGGGGAGCTCCTGATCGTCCCGGGCGGCACACACTATGCGGCCGCGGAGTATCCAGACGTCATCAACCGACGCATCACCCGCTTCCTCCAGCGCCAAGGGCTCTTGGAGGCTCCCCCGACTCGCGCAGCCGGCTGAGCCCTCATGGTCCTCCCCGACGCACCCCGCGGAGCCCACGAGGGTCGCCGCGCCGTGTCTGGGGTCCCCCGAGCGGTCCGATTGACCCGTTCCAGGTGATTTGACAGGCTCTCGCCCCGACGCCGCTGGGCCGGCACCCCCCTTCGCGCAGGAGACTTCATGTCCAAACGCGTCCTCGTCATCGATAACTACGACTCCTTTACGTACAATCTGGTGCAGTACCTGGAGGCGCTGGGGGCCAGCTGCGAGGTCCATTTGAACGACCGCGTCAGCGTCGACGACGTGGTGAACGCGAACGCCGAAGGGATCCTGCTCTCCCCCGGACCAGGGAGCCCGGACGACGCGGGGATCACCCTCGAGCTGATCGCGCGACTCGGCGGGAGCGTGCCGCTGTTCGGTGTTTGCCTCGGGCACCAAGCCATCGGGCAGTCCTTCGGAGGTGCGGTGGTCCGCGCTCCGCGCCTGATGCACGGCAAGACCTCCCCCATCGACCACGACGGTACGGGGCTCTTCGAGGGAATGCCCAACCCGTTCGAGGCCACCCGGTACCACTCGCTCATCCTCGATCCCGCCTCCCTCCCCGCCTGCTTAGAGGTGACGGCGCGGACGGCGGCCGGGGAGGTCATGGGCGTACGCCATCGCGAGCTCCCCATCGAGGGTGTTCAGTTCCACCCTGAATCGATCCTCACCCAGGGGGGGATGCGCATGATGGAAAACTGGCTCGAGATGCTCGACGACGCGCGCGTCACGCAGCCCTCTGCGGAGCCCGAGTGGGCCATGGCTCGAGGGAGCCGGACATGAGCCCCCTCTCCTTTCGTGAGGCCTTCGCGCGGCTCGAGGCGGCGCAGGAGGCGGACGCCGGCCTCGTGAAGTCGGTGTTCGACGCGATCTTCGCCGGCAGCTGGACGGCGACGCAGATCGCCGCCTTCGCCGTGGCCCTCCGGCTCAAGGGCGAGACCCCTGAAGTCATCGCCGCCGCGGCGCGGAGCCTCCGGGACCACATGGTAGCGGTGGACCATTCCTTCGACGTGCTCTTGGACACCTGTGGCACCGGGGGCGACGGCCGCGGGAGCCTGAATCTGTCGACCGGGGCGGCCCTGATCGTCGCGGCGGCGGGGGTCCCCGTGGCGAAGCACGGCAACCGCGCGGTCTCCAGTCGCTCGGGCAGCGCAGACGTGCTCCAGGAGCTCGGCGTCGCCTTGGACGCGCCGCCCGCAGCCGCGCGCAGCATCCTGGAAGAGGCGCGCATCGCGTTCCTCTTCGCGCCCGCCCACCACCCTGCCATGCGCTTCGTGGCGCCAGCGCGTAAGGAGCTCGGCATCCGGACGGTGTTCAACGTCCTGGGGCCCCTCGCCAATCCCGCGCGCGCGAGCCACCAGCTCCTCGGCGCCTTCGACGACGAGCTTCGCCCCGTGCTCGCCCGCACCCTGCAGAGCCTGGGGGTGCGGCGAGCTTGGGTCGTGCGCGGCGCTGACGGGATGGACGAGGTGAGCCCCTTCGGCCCCACCCGGGTGACCGTGGTCGACCATGATCGCCTGGAGGAGCGGGTGCTCACCCCCGAGGAGTTCGGGCTCGAGCCGAGCGCCGAGGGCGCCATCGATGGGGGCGACGCTGCCGAGAACGCGCGCGTGCTCGCGGCCGTGCTCGCGGGTGAGCGGCACCCCTCTCGGGACGCCTTTCTCCTGAACGCCGCCGCCGCGCTGTGCGTGGC
>JAEWOQ010000313.1 GCA_023460875.1 Pseudomonadota bacterium | reverse complement strand
CGTGTCCCTTGAAGCCTTCGATGTTGTCGGGCTGTTTGAGGCGGATGTTGAGCACCGACAGCACCGCGTCTTCGACCCGCTTGGCATCTTCGTCCGTGAGGTTCCCCGATCCGTCCGTGCGGGCTCGGAGTTTGGAGAGCAGCCACTTGTCTTGACCCTCCACCACGCCTTCGCACAGCTCGTCCACGACGATGCCCCAGTCCCAATACAGAAAGTCGCTGCCCGCGGGGCTCCTGAGGTACCCGTTGGTGATGTAGAAGCCCGGCTGGCCCCGGAACGTGCGCAGCGTGACGATCTTGTCCGCTTCGCTGAAGGCGGTGTCCGTGCCTTCGTCGTGGAAAATCTGGGTCACACCCGTCAGCGCGCCGCTCGCCTTGCGCCCAAGGTTCTCCGACAGATCGGCCGCGAACGCCCGCTCCGCCACCGCGCGCAGGATGGGCTGCCGGACGTTTGCATAGCCCTCGAAGGGCGCCCGGCTGATCATGCGTGCGTCGCCGTAGCACAGGGCGACGCGATCGTGGGCGAAGGCGCCGAAGGCGACGATGACCGCCGCCGGATCCGCCTCCTCGCCGGCGTCACAGAGGGCGCGGGCATAGTAGTGCTCCGCCTCGAGGGTCTCCATGTGCCCAGCAATGGCCCCGGCCATGGTCGCTCCGTCGCTAGCGGTCGCGTTGCGACCGCTGAAGACCACCCGGCGGATGCGCCGCGAGCCGATCTGCGCCAGGAGGGCCGTCCAGGCACCTCCGAGGTCCGTTGTCGTGTAGTGCGGTGCGCTCGTCGTGAACGTGTGCACGTCGCCTTCCTCGAAATGGACGGGGCCTGCTCCTGCGGTGAACGTCAAGGTCAAGCCAGTCTCGGGGATCTCGAAGGTCCCCCCACTCGGGATGACGCGGACGACCCCGAAGGTGACACCGTCGAGCGTGTAGCGGAAACGGGCTTCTCCAAGCGCTCCCGTCGTCGTGATCTCGATCCGCACGTCGAGCTCCAGGGCAGGAACTCCGGAGACCGCCATCGTGCCCGTGCTCGAGCCGGCGGCGGCTTTGTCGACCGCCGAAGCGACGCCTGCGGTCGAAGCAGCGGTCACCAGCAGCAAACACCCGCCAGCCGAAGCGATGGCGGCCAGCGCCACCTCGAGCGCCGGACCCGACACCTGTTCGTCGCGCAGCGCGTTGGGGTTCGTGTACTGGTACAGGGTGTTCGGTGTACCCCCCGTGGTGTGACCCACGACCAGAGGGAGCGCGGCCGTGGTCGAAACCAGACCGACGCCGTTGTTGCGTACTGTTATATTCTGTCCAGGGGGGTATGCCATCAGTGACCTCGATTGCGGTTGCAGAACGGCGACAGGGCCGCGGAATGGGCCTGGTAGGTGCGACCGGAAGGCTTCGACGCTGCTTGCAGGGCCGCTTCGTAGGCCGCACGGGTGAGCTTGAAGAGCTCGACGGTGTGCTGCTTGTGCAGGCTCCAACCGTGGAGCTGATCGGCGGCAGCGTGCTGCCATTGGAAGGGCGTCGGCCGCCGCTGGCCGTTGATCGTCAGGGACGAGCGCTTTCCGACATAGCCCAGCGCCTGGGCCCACTCCTCGGGCGTACGACTTTCCGGAACTGGGCGCGGTCTCGCGGCACCTTCCTGAACTTCGCCACCCTGCATTTCGCTGACCCCGGCGTCACTTGCTGCTGTCGTGGGCGTATCAATCATTCTTTCTCCCATCGCAAACCCGAGTTCGAGGGCCCCGGGGGCCATTCAACACACCTCTTCTGGTGTGCCGTCGATCGTCAGCGTGGTGGTGTGCTGGTGGAACTCGACGATCTCGGTAGCCACGTCCTTATCGACCTTGATGGGCAAACGGAGCGTCAGTGCCACGTCGAGCTTTCTGCCTACGGTCTCGGAGCTCCACGTGTACTCGCCAAACTCGTTGTTCGGGCCGTAGGTGATGGCGCGCACGGCGCGCACGAGGTCGTAGAGCGTCTCCTTGCACTCCTGCGGAGTGTCCCGCCAGATCGTCACGTGGAACGAGCTGGCGTCCATGGCGATATCGCCGCTCTCACCGCCGGTCAGCTCCGTCGTGCCGGTCTCGATCTCTCCGCCCTGCTCGCGCCACTCGACGCCCGGCGGCTCCGTCAGCGGGTCCGCTTCGAGGCCAACCACCCAGTTTGCCAGCGGAAACAGATCGTTCGTGAGCTCGTTCAACGCAACGCGGATCTCTTCGATGAGTCCGTAGATGTCCGTGGGGTCGGAGCTCAAGGGATCACCCGATGGGCTGCGCGACGTAACTCGCCGATGTCCCTCGAGCCCTCGCTTCCGTCTTCAGTGACCTGCGACGGTGTCCGTAACTCGATCAGGAGTGGATTTGCCATCCTATAGGGATGTGCAAATCCACGTCACGTCTTGTCACATCCTGTCACTGCCGGGGCGGTCCCCAGGGCGTCTTTCACTAGAGTTCTCAAGGACCTGAAGCTTCTTCTCATTGCCAGGAGATTTCGCTCGACTTCGTCGATGCGCGACGCGAGATCTTGAAGCTCCTCACCCGGCACCGCCGACTCCGTGGAGCGAGACCTCCGCAGCGCTTCGAGGCTGACCTCGAACTTGCGCGCTCCTATCCGTCGCAGCAACCCGAGCTCCGGTTGCTGTTCGTGGATTTTCTGTAGACGCCGCCGCATCGTGTGCACCGGAACCTCCGAGAGTTCGGCGGCCTGCTTCAGGGAGATCCAAGTATCTCCCACTTGGGGGCGAGGCAGCTTCGTGCTCATGCGTCCACCCATGCCTCCGCTTGAACACGGCACACCTCCTCCCAAGCATCGTGGGCGGTCCGCACGGCTCCCTTTGCCGCGCGCCGTGCCTGAGCGACCACTGAGCGCGCATGGAGACCAGCAGGCTGCCTTCGTATGGCTTCGGGCCGCTCGCTCAGGGCTCGGCAAGCCCGCTGCAGCGCCTCGCCCTCGCACAAAAGATGAGCCGGCCCTGCGTATTCCCGTAGCTCCTCACGGATCCCCGGGGGTAGCCGCACCGGGACGTAGAATGCTACAAGAATATTTTGGGTGGATTGCGGAACCCGCCTCCAGAATCTTTCGATGCGGCGGAATCTCTCCACCAATCCGCGCCCCCGATACCTACCCCAGCCCAGCTGTTCGTCGGTGCACAGCTCTCCGCTGACGAGCAAGCTTCCCTGCAGGCCGCCACGCTGCAGCACCGACACCACGGTCTCGAAGGTGCCTCGCGCGCCGAGCGCGCTAGCAGCTCGAGTCAGAAACCATTCCAAATCCGGGTTCGGAAGGCCGACCCGCTGTCGGCGCTTCGGTGGATCGCTGCTGGAGGAACAAGCGTTCGCCTCCATGTCACCGACGTCCAACACCATCTCGACCTCCTCCTATTGCCGTGTCCCACAGTTTCCCCTCCGAGCAGCAAAGCTGCATGTCCCCATCGAATAAACTGTGGGCACACATACCAAGGCCCATGCGCCAACGTCAAGCTCCTCCGAGAGGGCAGTTCGTTTGCTGCCCGTGAGTTTGTGACTCGGATGTTCGTACGCGTTCGCCGTGTTCCGGCGAAGACCCTTCAGCGGAGACGCGGGCGCGGAGGTTCGCGGCAGAGGAGCAAAGGCGGCCGCGAACCTGTGAGGTGTGCCTGATGAGCAGCGCTTCACAACAGCAGCGTTCGCCAAGCAGCTCCCGAGAAGGTGAGACGTGATGGTCCTGCCGAAGGAGAGCGGCGACTATCGGGAGGACTCTTTCGACGAAGCGCCTACCGACCTCGCCGCGGGCGCTCCAATTGACATTTGTTAAGGATGACCTGAGTCTGTTCCGTGTTTGTGGGCTGAACGTCACCGCCGTCGACCAAGCCACGCAGCAGTGGTGGCTCTTAGCAATCTTGGCCGCACCTGCGTTTCTTCGGCAGTCGCCTTCCCGACCAGAGCACAGGGCGAGAGAGCACAGGCGACTACATTCACACCCATTGAGGTCGACGGTTGCCGGGCGCTCGAGCACGGAGGGTACCGGAGAACGCCGGTTCCCTGAGGCCAGAGAACCTGGACATGCGTTTATCGCGTCTGCGTGGCCCCCTTGCCGCGTTGCGTAGGAGGGCCGTATCATCATCCCTACCCATGGGTTGGACTCCCCCGCTGCCACGTCTTCAAGGCGTCCTCGCGAGCGCCCTGCTCGTGCTGTCCGCCTCCGCCGTGCACGCGGACATCTACAGGAGCGTCGACAAAGACGGCGTCATCTCCTTCACCAACAAGCCGAGCCCGGGCAGCAAGCGCGTCGTCAAGGAGTCGAAGGCGAAGAAGGCCGCCAGCCCGGTGATGCCGAGCGACACCTCGGCGGCTCGCGTGAACCGCTACGACGCCTTCATCCGCGAGGCAGCCGCCCTCTACCAGATCCCCGAGGCCCTCATCCGAGCCGTGATCAAGGTGGAGAGCAACTTCGACCCGCGGGCGCTCTCCCCCGCCAACGCCCACGGGCTCATGCAGCTCATCCCGCCGACGGCCGAGCGCATGATGGTGCAGGACATCTACGATCCCCGACAGAACATCTTCGGGGGTACGCGCTACCTGCGCGTGCTCGCGAACCTCTTCAACGGCGATCTGCAGCTCACCGTCGCCGCCTACAACGCAGGCGAGAACGCCGTGATCCGCCACGGTGGCATCCCCCCGTACGCGGAGACGCAGCACTACGTGGTGAAGGTGCTCGAGTACTACCGCCAGTACCGCGAGCAAGAGGTCCTCGCCGTCACCGCGGCCCGCTGAGCAGGGCACCGCCGGCCAGAGGCACGCTGACAGAGCCACGCTGACAGAGCCACGCTGACAGAGGTCTAGAGCACCGCTCGGCTCGCCCCCCCGCCGCGCTCACCCCTCCCGCTTGCGCCCGCCCTTGCCGTAGTTCGCGAGCGCCTCCTCCAGCTCTCGACGCACGCGCTCCACGAGCTCGGCGGGCTCCACCACCCGCGCGCGCGGCCCCCACTCGAGCACCCAGCTCGTCACGGGCAAGAGATTACCCACGGTCATCGTGAGCCGCACTCCACCGCCCGCGATCGCCGCCAGCTTCTGCGTCGGGTGCACCTTGCGCATGCGCACGTACTCCGCCGCCTTGGCGTCGAAGTCCACGACGACCTTGTGCCGCTCCGTGCTCTTGAAGATGCCGAACTCCCCCTGAAAGTACTCGTTGATGTCGAACTCCGCCGGGAGCTCGAAATGCTCCGTGTGGTGGAGCTGGGTGTCCCGCATCCGATCGAGCACCAAGGTCCGGATCTCCCCGTGCCCCAAATGATGAGCGACGCAGTAGATCGAGTCTCGGTGGAGCACCATCGCGTAGGGGTGAATCGTGATGCGCTCCTCCTTCCCCTTGTTGCCGCTCCGGTAGCGCAATGACAGGGGACGGAGGTCCGCGACCGCCTGGAACACGTCGTCCAGCTCCTCCGTCTTCTCCGAGTAGTTCTTCGGCGCGAAGGGCAAGTACAAGAACCGATCCTCGAGGCGCGCGTCCGCCAGCCCCGCGTTGGGACCCCGCCCCGGCTTCCTGGCGAAGGCCAGGAGCTTCGAGGTCGCCATGTCGATCTCGTCGTAGAGGGCGGAGCCAGCCATCGGCTCGAACAACCGGCGCGCGGCGAGGATCGCGTAGACCTGGGTCCGCCGCAGCTCCACCTTCCGGGGCAGCTCGCTCGCCCGGATCTTCCAGAGCAGCGGGCCCCCGCCGCGCACCTCCGTGCTCTCCAGCTCGTACTCCCGCTCCACCTCCTTGAGGTAGCGGCGCATGGTCCGCGTCGTGACCCCGAGCCCGTCCGCGAGATCGTACAGCGAGATCCCCTTGGGATGGCGCATCAAGATCTCGCGCAGCCGATCGAGGCGTCGATGCTGCGTGAAGTTGCCGATGGGGCGTCCGAGGGGTCTAGCGCTACGGCTCACGGCTCTAGCGACGTTCTTACCAGATTCTGCGCCCCGAGATCCGCCGAAGCGCCCGCGAGCACCGATCGGAGCACCTCCTGGAGCGCGCTCGCCCCTCAGGGCGCGACGAACCGCCTGCTTTCTGCGCGCCGTTGGGCGCCCTTGAAAGCCGTCGGGGCGCGCGCCATCGTCCGGAGCGGTGCCCCCTCCCCGCTCTACCTCGTCACCGCGCTCTACCCCGTCGCCGCGCTCGAAGGCCGCACCCCCAGCGAAGACGCGGCGCGCCCCGCAGAGCACCACGCGCGCGAAGGCGGCCGCGGCCCGCGTCGCGTCGCCGCCGAGCCCCGTCGAGCTCATCGCGCGCAAGCGCGACGGCGGCACCCACTCCCCCGAAGAGATCCACAGCCTCGTCGAGCAGCTCAGCGACGGGCGCATGGCGGACTACCAGATGAGCGCCTGGCTCATGGCTGCGTTCCTGCGCGGCCTCGACGCCGGAGAGACGGCGGCTCTGACGCGAGCGATGCTCGAGTCCGGGAAGATCCTCAGGCTGCCCAGCGTGACCCGCCCCAAGGTGGACAAGCACTCGACGGGCGGCGTCGGAGACAAGATCAGCCTGTGCCTCGGCCCTCTAGTGGCCGCCTGCGGCGCCGCCGTCCCGATGATCGCCGGGCGCGGGCTGGGCCACACGGGGGGCACCCTCGACAAGCTGGAGTCGATCCCGGGGTACGACGTCCACCTGTCCGCGAGCCGCTTCGAGAAGGTGGTGCGCACGGCGGGCGTGGCGATCATCGGGCAGACCGCCGAGCTCGCCCCGGCCGATCGTCGCATCTACGCCCTGCGCGACGTGACGGGCACCGTGGCCTGCATCCCCCTCATCGTCGCGAGCATCCTGTCGAAGAAGCTCGCGGAGGGCATCGACGCCCTGGTGCTCGACGTCAAGGTCGGGCGCGGCGCCTTCATGGCCGATCTGCCCTCGGGACGCGAGCTGGCGCGCGCCCTCGTGAACGTCGGCCAGAGCACGGGCACGCAGGTGCGCGCCCTGCTCACGGACATGGACGCTCCCCTGGGCCTCACCATCGGTAACGCCCTGGAGCTCCGGGAGGCCATCGACGTGCTCCGTGACGGCGGCCCCGCGAACGTGCGCGAGCTCACCCTCGCTCTGGGTGAGGACATGTTGCTCGCGGTGGGGCTCGCTCCTCGGCGTCCTGCAGCGCGCGCCCGCCTCCTCGAGGCCCTCCGCAGCGGCTCCGCCTTCGAACATTTCGAGCGCATGGTGCACCTCCAGGGCGGCGACACGCGCTTCGTGACGGACCCGGGCCGTCTCCCCCGGGCACGCGTGCTCCTCGAGCTGACCGCCCCCCGCGCCGGCTACCTCGTCACCGTCGACGCACGCGCCCTCGGAGAGCTCGCCGTCAAGATCGGGGCGGGCCGTCGGCGAGCCGAGGATCCGGTGGATCCCGCCGTCGGAGTGCAGCTCTTGGCGCGCAGGGGGGACCGCGTCGAAGCAGGGCAGCCCCTCGCCCTGCTCCACCTCCGCCGCAGCAGCTCGCGCGCCCAGCGTGAGCTGTGGCAGCGAGAAGCGGCTGCCTCGTTCGAGGTGCGCGCGAGGCCGCCCGCCGCGACGCCTCTCCTCTTGGAGCGAATCCGCTCCAGTCGTTGACCGTTGCGTCGACCGCGCCGGCGGAGAACGGCACGTCGGAGGTAGACTCGAGACCACCGGCGCAGTACCGAGCGACGAGCATGATTCAGCTCGACTCCGTCTCGAAGCGGCACGGCAGCCAGATCCTGTTCATCGACGCGAGCTTCGCGGTGTTCCGCGGCGAGCGCGTCGGCCTGGTCGGCCCGAACGGCGCCGGCAAGTCGACCATCTTCCGCCTCTTGGTGGGCCAGGAGCAGCCCGACGCGGGTCAGGTGGCGATCGAGAAGAACACGGCCATCGGCTACTTCGACCAGAACGTCGGCGAGATGAGCGGGCGCAGCACCCTGGAGGAGACCATGGCGGGCGCCGGCGAGGTGTCCACCCTGCGCTCAGAGCTCCTCCGCCTCGAGGCGGCCATGGCGGATCCCGAGCAGTTCGACAAGCTCGACGAGCTCGTGGAGCGCTTCGGCACCGTGCAGGCGCGCTTCGACGAGCTCGACGGCTACGCCCTCGAGGCGCGCGCCCAGGAGGTCCTCGCGGGGCTCGGCTTCAGCGAGACGATGGTGGCGGGGGACGTGGGCCAGCTCTCGGGCGGCTGGAAGATGCGCGTCGCCCTGGCCCGGGTGCTGCTCATGAAACCCGACGTGCTCCTCCTCGACGAGCCGACGAACCACCTCGACATCGAGTCGATCATCTGGCTCGAGGGGTTCCTGAAGAGCTCCGCCGGAGCCCTCGTGTTGACCTCCCACGATCGAGCGTTCCTGAACCGCGTCGTCACCCGCATCGTCGACATCGATGCGGGCGACCTCGTCAGCTACTCGGGGGACTACGACTTCTATCAGCAGCAATGGCAGCTGCGCCGCGAGCAGCAAGCAGCTCAGTTCGCCCGCCAGCAGGCGATGCTCGCCAAGGAGCAGGCCTTCATCGACCGCTTCAAGGCCCGGGCGAGCCACGCGGCCCAGGTCCAATCTCGGGTGAAGAAGCTCGAGAAGATCGACAAGATCGAGGCCCCGCGGGAGCGCAAGATCATCGAGTTCGACTTCAGGGCGCCGCCCCGCTCGGGGGACGACGTCGCGACCGTGGAGGACGTGCGCAAAGCTTACGGCGATAAGGTCATCTACGACGGCCTGAGCCTCCTGATCCGCCGCCAAGAGCGTTGGTGCGTGATGGGCGTGAACGGCGCCGGCAAGACGACCTTGCTCAAGCTGGTCGCCGGCTCCTCCGCGCCGGACCGCGGCAGCATACGCGTCGGCGCCAGCGTGAAGCTGGGATACTTCGCCCAACACACCATGGAGCTGCTCTCCCCCGAGCGCACGGTCCTCGAGACCTTGCAGCACGAGTATCCCCTCGCCGGCCTGGGCGTGCTCCGCACCTTGCTCGGGGCCTTCGGCTTCCCCGGCGACTCCGTGGAGAAGCGCTGCGCGATCTTGTCCGGTGGCGAGAAGGCTCGGCTGGTGCTCGCCATCATGCTCTTCGATCCCCCGAACTTCCTCGTCCTCGACGAGCCGACGAACCACCTGGACATCGACACGAAGGAGATGCTCGTGAGAGCGCTCCACAAGTTCGAGGGGACCATGCTGTTCGTCTCCCACGACCGCACGTTCCTGAGCGCGCTGTCCAACCGCGTGCTCGAGCTGACCGCCGCAGGCCCGCGCGTCTACGACGGCGGCTACGACGAGTACGTCGCCGCCAGCGGCCAGGAGGCCCCCGGGCTTCGCCACTGATCCGCGGCCACGCCCGAGCCCCCCTCAGCGCGCGCCCGCGCTTGCCTCTCGACCCCTTCGTTTCTAGATCTGAGAGATGAGCGACGGAGCGGTAAGCGACGACCCGGAGCGGTTCGATTTCACCGTCGAGACCTTGGGGGAGTGCACGGTGGACAGCCCCCTGCGCCGGCGCACGTTCATCCGACCCGACGAGCGCGTGATCGTCCCCTCGGATCTGGCGACCGTGGAGCACTGCGTCCAGAAGGCCGTCCCGATCCCGACGATGGAGCGGGCGGGACCCCGCGAGAAGATCTTCCATCCCCCCTTCATGACCCGGGCGGCCATCGTCACCTGCGGCGGGCTCTGCCCGGGCCTGAACTCCGTGATCAAGGGCCTCGTGGAGACGCTGTACCAGGAGTACGGGGTCACGGAGGTCTACGGGATCCCCTACGGGTACCGCGGGCTCGACGCAGCGAACGGGCACCGTCCCGTGGTGCTCGGGCCAGACGTGGTCGACACCATCCACCTGCAGGGCGGCTCGATCCTCGGCTCGTCTCGGGGCGCACAGGATCCGGACCGGATGGTGCAGACGCTCGTCAACCTACGCTGCAACCTGCTCTTCACGGTCGGCGGGGACGGCACCCTCCGCGGCGCGGCGAAGATCGTGGAGGCCATCAAGCGTCGGCGTCTGGCCATCTCGGTCGTGGGTATCCCCAAGACGATCGACAACGACATCCATTTCGTCGGCAGCACCTTCGGCTTCGAGACCGCCGTCTATCACAGCACGCCAGTCATCACCTCGGCGCACGTCGAGTCGAAGAGCGTCCCCCGGGGCATCGGGCTCATCCAGCTCATGGGGCGCGACTCCGGCTTCATCGCCGCCTACGCCTCCCTGGCCAACCCGGTGGTGAACATCTGCCTGATCCCCGAGGTGGAGCTGTGCCTGGAGGGTGAGCACGGCCTGCTCCGGGCGCTCGAGCGGCGCTTCGAGAAGAAGAACCACGCCCTCATCGTCGTCGCGGAGGGGGCGGGGCAGAACCTCTTCTCGGATCAGCCGCCTCGCTACGATGCCTCGGGCAACCTCTTGAAGCACGACATCGGCCCTTACCTGAATCAGCGCATCACCGAGCACTTCCGTGAGCTGGGGCAGCCGGTCTCGATGAAGTATTTCGATCCGAGCTACCTCATCCGGAGCGTGCCGGCGTCGGGCACGGATCAGATCCTGTGTCATCGCCTGGCCGAGTCAGCCGTGCACTCGGCCATGGCGGGCCGGACCAACGTCGTCGTAGGCTCCTGGAACCGCCATTTCGTCAACGTGCCCATCTCCGTGGCCACCTACGAGCGCCAGAAGGTGGACGTCCAGGGGGCGCTGTGGCGCTCGGTGCTCGCCAGCACCCGCCAAGAGAAGTGGTTCGGGATTCAGGATCAGGACGCGCCCCAGGGCTTACCGACGCCCTGTTGACCGCCCGCCCCCCTTGCCGCCGCGGGGCGGCGCTGACACAAAGCAAGTCATGAGCGAGCCGTCGCACTTCCGCCTCTGCACGACCTGCAAGACGCCCATCCCCTTCTCCGCGAAGTACTATGCGTGCAGCGTCTCCACCTGCAACCGCAGGGCGACGGCGATGTACTTCTGCTCGGTGCCCTGCTGGGACGCCCACGTCCCGGAGGCCCGGCACCGGGACGCCTGGGCGGAGGTCGAGACCGCGCCGACCCGTGAGGAGTGGCTCCGGGAGCGGGCCAAAGGCGCCGAGTCGGCGCAGCCCGCGAGCGCGGCGGGTGGGCGGAGCGCCGAAGCTCACCGCGGCGGCGAGCCAGTCCGCCGCATCGTGTCGGGGAACCAGCCCACCACCCCGCGCCCGGCCCCCGACGACGACGCGGAGGACGCGGCCCTGCCCCGGGACGTGCTCGTGGTGGTCTCCAAGCTCAAGGCCTACGTGCGCGCCCGGAGCACCATGAACACCTCCGATGGCGTCGTCGACGTGCTGTCGGATCACCTGCGCGCGCTCTGCAAGGCGGCGATCCGCAGCGCCGCCACGAACTCCCGCAAGACGGTGCTCGCCCGCGACTTCGAGGCGGTCCTGCAGGGTCGCAGCGCCGCAGACGAGTGAGCGCGCCAGCGCGCCCGCCGCTCGGAGGGGACGCCCACTGCTCGGAGGGGACGCCCGGGCTCCGAGGGAACGCCCGGGCTCCGAGGGAACGCCCGGGCTCCGAGGAAAGGTCAGTGCACCCGCTGCCCGGGCCGGGCGCCGCTGTCGGGTGAGAGCACGAACAGATCGCTGCCGCCCGAGCCCGCCGCGACCACCATGCCCTCGCTCAACCCGAACTTCATCTGCCGAGGCGCCAGGTTGGCGACGATGACCACGAGGCGCCCCTCGAGCTGCGCCGGCTCGTAGGCGGCCTTGATCCCGGCGAAGATCGTCCGGCGCTCCTCGCCGCCGAGGCTCACGGTCAGCTTGAGGAGCTTGCGCGCCTCCTTGACCTCCTCCGCCCGGACGACGCGGGCGACGCGCAGATCCACCTTGCCGAAGTCGTCGATGGTGCACTCCGGCGCGAGCGGCTCCGCCCGCAGCGCCTCGTCCGAATCCTCGACAGGCTCGCCCTGCCCACTCTGATCCTGAATCTCGCTCGACGCGTCCACGCTTGCCTCCACCATCTGGGCCACCTTCTTCGGATCCACGCGCTGCATCAGGTGCTTGAACTCACCGAGCGCCGCGCCGACGAGCGGCTCTGCCGCGAGCTCCCAGCGGTCGCAGGGCGCCCCGAGCAGCGCAGCGCTGTCGGCGGCCAGCTGCGGCAGCACCGGCGCCAGGTACACGACGATCTGTCGGTACAGGTTCAGGGCCACGGTGCAGACGTCGACGAGCTCCTGCGCCCGCTCCGGATCCTTGCGGAGCTTCCAGGGCTCCTTCCGATCCAGGTACTCGTTCGCCCGATCGGCCAAGCCCATGACGAGGCGCATCGCCCGCGCGAACTCCCGCTCCTCGTAGGCCGCCGCGATGTCGTCCCCCGCCCGGCGCGCCTGCTCGAACAGGCCCTCGTCCTCCGGGTAGCGGCTCGCCAGCTGCGTCACGAAGCGCGCCGTGCGGCTCGCCAGGTTCACCACCTTGCCGATGAGATCCGCGTTCACCTTGGCGACGAACTCGTCGACGTTGAGGTCGATGTCGTCCACCCGCGAGGTGAGCTTGCTCGCGTAGTAGTAGCGGAGATACGCCGGGTCGAGGTGCTCGAGGTAGGTCGAGGCGCGGATGAAGGTGCCCTTCGACTTGGACATCTTCTCGCCGTTGACCGTGAGGAACCCATGGACCTGGACGCGCGTCGGCAGCGAGTACCCAGCGCTCTTCAACATGGCCGGCCAGAATAGCGTGTGGAAGTAGGTGATGTCTTTGCCGATGAAGTGATGGATCTCCGTGTCGTCGGAGCGCCACCAGTCCTCGAAGCGCTCGCCGTGACGCTGACACCACTGCTCCGTCGACGCCATGTAGCCGATGGGGGCGTCGAACCAGACGTACCAGTAGTGGCCCGGCGCGTCCGGGATCTCGAAGCCGAAATAGGGCGCCGGCCGTGACACGTCCCAGTCCCGCAGCGGCTCCGCCAGGAAGTGCCCCTTGAGGTAGTTGGCGACCTCCGGCTGTAGGTGGCCTCCCTTCTGGGTCCAGGCCTCGAGGAAGCCATGGAGCTGCTCGATCTGCACGAAGAGATGTGGAGCGGTGCGGACCTCCGGGCGCGCGCCGGTGTGCGCGCTGTAGGGATCCACCAGATCCGTCGCCCCGTAGGCGGCGCCACACTTCTCACAGGAGTCTCCGTATTGGTCCTTCGCGGAGCACTTCGGGCAGGTGCCCTTCACGAAGCGATCCGCCAAGAACACCCCGGCCTCCGGATCGAACAGCTGGGTGACCTCACGCTCCACCACCAACCCCTGGCGCCGCAGGGCGGCCCAAATCTCCGCGCAGCGGGCGCGGTTCTCCTCCGAGTTGGTGCTCCCGTAGTTGTCGAACTCGATCTGGAACCGGGCGAAGTCGCGCTCGTGCGCCGCCTGCATGTCGGCGATGAGCTCCGTCTCCGAGCGCCCCTCCTGGCGCGCCCGGATCATGATGCTGGTGCCGTGGGTGTCGTCTGCGCAGACGTAGACGCAGCGGTGCCCCCGGGACTTCTGGAAGCGGACCCAGATATCTGTCTGGAGGTACTCCACCAGGTGTCCGATATGGATGTGCCCGTTCGCGTAGGGTAGCGCGCTCGTCACGAGCAGGCGTCGGCGCGTCGGAGAGGTCGCGGGTGCAGACATGGGGCCGGGAGGTTACGAGAACCTCCGCGACACGTCACGACTCAGGACTTCGTGCTGTGGCGGTGCTATGGGGCGCCCATGGAGTCCACCGGGCTTTTGCAGGGCAAGACCGCGATCGTCACGGGGGCCGGCCGGGGTATTGGCCGGGCCGTCGCGCTGGCCTTCGCCGCGCAGGGCGCGCGCGTCTTGGTCAACGATTTGGGGTGCTCCGAGGACGGCGCCGGCTCGGATCCGACGGTGGCCACCCGGGTCGTCGACGAGATCCGAGCTCAGGCCGGCGAAGCCGTCGCCAACGTCGACACGGTGGCGACCGCCGCAGGCGCCGCGGGCATCGTGCGCGCCGCGGTGGAGCTGTGGGGCGGCGTCGACGTGCTGGTGAACAACGCGGGCATCCTCCAGGACAAGAGCCTGCTGGGTCTCTCCGAGAGCATGTGGGACGAGGTCATGGCGGTCCACCTGCACGGCGCGTTCCTCTGCACCCAGGCGGCGGCGGCGCAGATGCGCGTCCAGCGCCGCGGCGGTCGCATCATCAACACCACGAGCATCTCGGGCTTGCTCGGCAACCTCGGGCAGGCGAACGAATCCGCTGCGAAGGCGGGCGTCTACGGCCTGACGCGCACGGCGTCGATCGAGCTTCAGAAGTACGGGATCAACGTCAACGCCGTCGCGCCCATCGCCAAGACCCGGCTCACGGAGGATCTCCCCATGTTCGAGAAGGTGGGCGACACGCTGGGGCCTGACCACGCCGCCCCCGTCTACACCTTCCTCGCGAGCGAGCTGGCGAGCGAGGTCTCCGGGATGGTGTTCAGCGTGGCGGGGGGGCGGCTCAGCACGTTCCAGCTCGTGGAGAGCTCCGGAAGGCTCAAGGAAGCCGACGGCGGCATCTGGACCCCAGAGGAGATCGCCGAGCACCTCGAGTCGATCAGCAAGGTGTAGCCACGCGAGGGCGGGTCAGCGCGACCGGTCTGGAGCGGGTGGCGGGCTACCCGACGGCTTGTGTCGGGGTGAGCCGACGCCGCGGAGGCCGGTGCCACGCCTACGGGGCTTCTAGGCGCCCGGATTCGCTCGGGTTCGCTGTCCCCAAATTGCTGGCCCTCGGGGTGGATGTTAGCCTGGGGCGGGAAAAGGTCGCCGCGAACCAGCAAGGAGCCCCGCCGGGACCGCGGGAGCCAACGGGGTCGAGCGAATCGAACCCACCGCTCGAGAGCCGATGTCTCGTGAACCGCACATCCCTCTGTTCCTTTGGATCGCGACGGCAATCATAGCCCACGCGATCTGGGGTGGAGGTGCGCATCAGGTCTCCAAGGCCCTCGAGGAGACCCTCGACATCGGCGCCTTCGCTCGGGAGGTGCAGCGGCACGTCCGCCTCCATTCCGTTCCGGTCGAAGTGTCCCTCCTGGACGAGCAGGAGGCCTCCTCCCTCGAGGTGCCCTCCGAGGTCGATCCCACGCAGGAGCCCACGGACGAAGCTGACCCTCAGGAGTCCACCGAGGCGGACCGCAAGAAGGAGCAGGAGGACGAGAAGAAGCGCGAAAAGGAGAAGGAGAAGGAGAAGCCCCCGGAGCGGCCCCAGGCGCCGACGGTCGAGCCGGAGCCGGAGCCTGCGCCGGAACGAGACCAGCCCCAGTTGGTGGTCCCTCCCGAAGCACTGAACCGAGTCGCGGTCGAGCAGCACGTGGAGGACAAGGAGCAGGAGGACAACCCGGACGCAGCCCACATCGCCGAGCACGCCAACCGCGTCGAGGAGGAGACCCGCGCGCGCATCACCTCCACGGATCAGAATGAGCCAGAGCCGAGCCCCGGCGAACACCACGTGGGCTCCGATCCGGATCCAGGCAACGCGGAGGAGTCTCGGATCGCCCAGGTCGACGAAGCCGAGGGCAGCCCAGACAGGCCCCCCGGCGACACCGCGGGCGAGCACCCCCTCCCACCGGTCGCCGCCGAGCCCCCCCCACGGGAGGCCAGCACCCAGACCCCCGGTGCGCCCGGCGCGAGCGCTCCTCCTCCCGCGCCGACTCCGCCCAGCGTCGCGCAGTCACAGCAAGATGAGTCGCCGGAGGTGCACGGGCATGGCTCCGGTCGCTGGTCCTTGGCGCGGCCCCTCGAGGGGCGTGACGCTCAGAAGGCGGTCCCTCCTCGACGCTCAGAGAAGCCAACGGATCTCTTGGGCCTCGGCGCGACGGGCACCACCCGCAACGGCGTGAACCTGAACCTATCACCTCAGATGGCCGTCGCGGCGGTCGGCGCGGACCAGCTCGCTCGAGAGCGCCGCCTCGACGGGGAACGCCGCAAGAGCGCCCATCGAGGCTCGTGGAAATCCCTCGGGCTCGAGCGCTGGAAGCCCGCCCTCGAGAACTACGTCGCGAGCGTGCAGATGGGCAACCAGACGGCCCTGAACACGGCGAGTGTGCCCTTCGCGCGCTATCTCAACGCGATTCACCTCCGTATCCACCCGGTCTTCGCCGACCGCTTCCTGGCCAGCCTCCAGTCTCTGCCCAAGGATCATCCGCTGAACCGCGACGACATGAGCACGCACCTAGAGATCGTGCTGAGCAAGGAAGACGGGCGCATCGTGCGCATGGGCATCACCAAGTCCAGCGGCGTGACCGCCTTCGACGTGGGCGCCCTGGACTCCGTGCAGAAGGCGTCGCCCTTCGGGGCGCCCCCTGACGTCATCGTCTCTCCAGACGGCAACGTCTATCTCCACTGGGAGTTTCATCGCCTGCCCCACTACGCCTGCTCCACCTTTTTCGCGAGGCCCTACATCCTGAAGAGCGCCCCGGGGACGGCCCCCCCACGGCAGGCGCCACCACGGATGCCTCCTCCACGCGGCGAGCAACCCTACGACCCGAGTCGTGCGGCTCCAGCCACCCCAGGACAGCGCAGTGGCTTCCTCCACCGAGACCGGCGTGAAGCTTCTCACCCCCGTGGTTGAGACCCGCTCCAGCCGCTGGGACGCGGGCGTGGCGGACAAGCCCGTCCTCGCGTGGGGGGTCTTGGGGTTCGTCACCTTCGTGGTGGAGGTGCTCTTACTGGGCGGGCTGCGGGGCAGCGCGAGCGGCATCTCGGGGCTCATCGACGCCCTCACGGCCCTGGGCGCGCTGCTGACCCAGCTCCTGTTCGTGAGCGGCGTCATCCTCGTCGTGCACCTGGAGCTGCTCGTGCTCCGCTCGGCCGCACCGTTGCCCCTACGCGCCCTGACCGTCCCGGTGACGTCGGTGCTCTGCACCCTCTTGATGAACGCCGCCGTCGGCGAGCTGGCCGTCCTCCCCCTGCTCCTCTTCGGCGTCCTGGCCTCGGGGCTCGCCCTCGCCACGGGGATCGCGCGCGGCCTCGAAGGGGGCTCCGTCTCTGCTACCCGGCGCGCCACGTCGCGGCGGGTCGGGATCCTCTTGATCCTCACCTCCGTGGCGGCGCTCCTCTGGGCCGCCGCTCGGGTCTCGGCGTGGCAGGCGACCACCCTCGAGCCTCCCCCCTTCGACTCCTGGAGCCCGTGGCTGGCGACCGCGGCCTGGGCGGTGAGCGCCATCGTGACGTTTGGGGCCTTCGCCTTCCTGACGCGCACCTCGAAGGACGGAGAGCGGCCTCGTCTTCCGCTCACCCGCCCTCCGCTCACGCCCCTCCTGTTGTGCCTGCTCGCGACCACGCTGAGCTGGCTCGTCACCCGCCCTCGGACCTTCGACGAGCCGACTTGGCAGGTCTTCCTCGCCCGCGCTGCTCAGGGTCTGTTCCGCACGCCTCTCCCCGCCGTGCCGCCGTTCTTCGTCGCCGTCGAACACCTGCTCGGCCTCGCCGTCGCGGCCTGGGCGCTCACCCATCGGAGCCTCCCTCCCACCCAGAAGATCGCGCTCGGCTTCTGCCTGCTGGCGCTGCGCGCCCCAGACACCCCACTGCTCGCCCTCGTGCTCACGGTCGGGGCCCTGTGGGTCGCCATCCGCCCCCCAGCGAAGCGCGCTTGACCGACCAACCTAGAGGCCCCACCCAGAGGTCCGACGTCACGACGCCGACGCCCCCACAACCTCACCTCACAACCACCCACCATCACGCCCCTATCTCCGCGCAGCACCGCACAACCACAATTGTCGCGGCTACGTGCTTTCGATAGAATAAAAGATCGGTGCCTCCCGTCAGCGCGGACAGCGCGCCCTCCATGACCCTCGAGCTCAGCTTCTTCCCTTCGGAGCAGCTGGTCCCCGCGATCTCCAAGCTCGTCGCCGACTTCTGCAACCTGGTCTTCTCGGACCCGAACGTGACGATGCGCTACCACATGGCCGCACAAGAGCTCGCAGAGAACGTCGTCAAGTACGGCGACGGGCCCGTGGTGAGCCTCGGCGTGCAGTTCCGTCATGAGGGCGGCGGGTACCTGATGCGGCTGCGGGCGACGAACACCGCGTCGCCAGAGAAGCTCGCGGACGTCCGACGGCACGTCGAGGCCCTGAAGACGACCCCGGATCCCGAGGCCCTCTACGACGGCCTGATCCTGGCGGGAGCAGGCATCGAGGGCACCTCGGGGCTCGGCCTCGCCCGCATCCGAGCGGAAGGGAGGCTGCGCCTCGACTACGCGATCGACGGCAACGAGCTCACCATCACAGCGGAGGCGAGCTCAGGGGGGGACACGACATGACCCTCGCCGTCCAAGAGGTCGTCGCCCCCACCTTCACCTTCGTGCCGAAGCTCGAGGGGGCAGACGTCTGCTTCGCCCTCAAGGGGACCGCGGATCTGATCGCCGTCGAGCCGCTTCAGAGCTTCCTGACGGAGCTGCGAGGTGACGTCGAGCGCCTCCGCCCGCCGCGCGTCGAAGCGGACATGCGCGCGCTGCTCTTCATCAACTCGAGCTGCCTGAAGGCGTTCGTCAACCTGGTGTTCTTCCTGCGTGAGGCCGATCACACGCCGCTCCTCGAGTTCATCACGGACGGCAAGCTGACGTGGCAAGAGCGCGCCCTGGCTCCGCTCCGGAGGATGTCCCCCTCGACGGTCTCCATCAGGATCCTCTGATCCCCGCCCGATGACGAGACCACGCCGAACGATCGCGGTCCTGGCGGACACCCTCGGCGGGGAGTACCAGACGGACGTCCGATCGGCGATCGAGCGCGCCGCTGCGGAGCGCGACACCAACCTCCTCTTCGTCACCGGACAGCAGATCGCGACGCTCGGGAGCGAGTCCCTCGCCAACACGATCTACGAGCTCGTCACGCCCCGCAGCTGTCACGGGATCATCGCCCTGTCCGGAACCTTCGGACACCGCGCTGGCGTAGAGGGCACCCTCCGGTTCTTGCAGGCCTACGCGTCCCTGCCGCTCTGCAGTATCGGCATCGCGCTGCCTGGGATCCCCAGCATCATCGTGGACAACGCCGCCGGCATGGCCCTCGCCGTGGAGCACCTCATCGTCGATCACCGGCGACGCAGGTTCGCGTTCATCGCCGGCCCGGCGAGCAACGACGAGGCTCGGCTGCGCCTCGAGGCGGCGCGACGGAAGCTGGAGCTCCACGGCCTGCACCTCGATCCCGCCCTGCTCGTCCATGGCGACTTCACGACGCCCGGCGGCGCCCAGGCCATGCGGCAGCTCCTCGCTCGAGGCGCGCCCTTCGACGCTGTCGTGGGCGCCAACGACAACATGGCCCTCGGCGCCATGCAGGTGCTCCAGCAGCAGGGCACCTCCGTGCCCGGCGAGGTCGTGGTGTCCGGCTTCGACGACGTCACGGTGGCGCGCTTCGCGAGCCCCTCCCTGACCACCGTCCGACAGCCCCTGCGGCGCTTGGCCGCCGCCGCCGTCGAGTGCGTCCTCGACGCGATCGACGGGAGGCCGACCGTCGGCTCGACGGTCGTGCCCGTCGAGTTCGTGCGCCGGGAGTCCTGCGGCTGCGGCTATCAGCTCGTCAACACCTGGATCCCCCCGAGGCCGGCAGAGGTAGGTGCCCTGCCGCGCCCTGCGGAGCGGGAGGCGGAGCGGGAGGCGGAGCGGGAGGCGGAGCTCGTCGCCAGGCTACGCGAGACCGTCACCTTGTCGTCCGACACCGCCGGCGACTGGCCCGAGCGGCTCCTCGGGGCGCTGGCCCGCGAGCTCCGGGGCGATCCCGGCGCGTTCCTGAGGGAGCTCGACGACGTGCTCGAGGAGGCGGCGCGGGAGGGGATCGCGATCGACGAGTTCCAGCGAGCGATCACGCTCCTGCGCCGAGAGGGCAACCGCGCCCGCTCCGAGGACCCAGCCCGTAAGGCCGCGCAAGAGCGGCTCTGGCACGCCGCGCGGATGCGGATCGGTGATGCTTCCGTGAGGGCGCAGGGCAAGCGTCGCCTCGACGTCGAGCTGTCCGCGGTGCGCCTCGCGCACTCCGGGGAGAGGTTCGCGACCGCCCTCAGCCTGCCCTTGCTCGAGCGAGCCATCACCGGCGCTTTGCCCGAGATCGGGATCCCGCACGCGGCCGTCTTCCTCTGCTCGGACACCCAACGCCTCCTGCGGCCCTTCGTCGTCTTGCGAGACGGAGAGGCGCTCCCCGTCGACGGAGCGCCCTTCGACGCCGCCGAGCTCCGCCCCGCCGACCTCTTCGGGGAGCGCCGCTTCAGCCTGTACGTGATGCCGTTGACCTTCGAGGCGCGCCTCCTGGGCGTCTTGATGATGGCCGCGGGCGCGAACGAGACCATCTACGAGACCCTCCGGCACCAGATCGGCTCCGCCCTGACCACCGCCTCGATGCATCGCCAAGTCGTGGAGCAGATCGCCGCGCGAGAGCGCGTCGAGAAGGAGAGCGCCGCCAAGGAGACGCGCATGGCCGCCGCGATCCAGACGTCGATCGTCCCCAAGACGATCGACGTCGACGGCCTCGACGTCGCCGCGAGGATGGTCCCCGCGGCGGAGGCCGGCGGCGATTACTACGACGTCGTGGAGGCGGACGGGGGCGCCTGGATCGCCGTGGGGGACGTCAGCGGCCACGGCCTCGCCGCGGGCCTGATCATGCTGATGCTCCAGAGCATGATGGCCGCCCTGCTCCGTCGAGAGAGCTGTCGCAGCCCCGCCGAGGTGGTCACGGACGTCAACCGCGCCCTCTTCCACAACCTCCGCGATCGGCTCGGGCGCGACGACCACGCGACCCTCGTCGTCCTCCTCTACCAACGCGATGGTCGCGTCGCCTTCGCTGGCGCTCACGAGGAGCTCCTCGTCGTCCGCGCGAGGACGGGCCAGGTGGAGTGCATCTCCACCAATGGCGTGTGGGTCGGCGCCATGCAGGACGTCCGGACCGTGACCCACGACGCCCACTTCCACTTGGAGGACGGTGACCTGCTGGTCCTGTTCACCGATGGGATCGTCGAGGCCCGCGACGCCCACGGCGCCCAGTTCGGCATCGAGCGCCTGTGCGCAGCGCTGCAGACGGTCCGCGCCGCGCCCGTGGCCGAGATCTGCGGCGCGGTGCTGCGCCAGGTGCGCGACTGGGCCACGACCCTCGACGATGACGTGACCCTCCTGGCGCTGCGGTACCAGGCGCCCGGCGGAGCTTAGCCCTACCCTGCGCCGGCGCCCCTAGCCTGCGCCGAAGCGATTCGCTCGCGTAGCCAGCAAGCCCAGCCCGCTCGCGTAGCCAGCAAGCCCAGCCCGCCCGCGCCGTCGTCGAGCCCGGGCCGCCGCGACGCTCCGCCGCGACGCTCCCGCGGGATCCTGCTCAGGCGCGCCCGATCACCAGCGCGGCCATCACCAACACGAGGTGCGGCATCGAGGCGAGGAACAACGACCGCGCCCAGGCGTGATCCGCGTCGGCTCGCAGACCGCGCAGGGCCCAGGCGACGAACAAGGCGCCGGACACACCCGCGAGCCCACCGTAGACGACGCCGACCAGGCCACCCCAGTAGGGCAACAAGGTCGTGACCCAGAGCGCGATCGCCAAGACCGCGATGTGCCGCTTGGCGAGGACGAGCCCCCGCTCCGCCGCCAAGACTTTGAGCCCTGCGCGCGCGTACTCGTCCCGTCGGAAGACGGAGATGGCGAGGAAGTGCGGGAGCTGCCAGACGAAGAGGATCGCGAAGAGCGCCAGCGCCCTGCGGTCGAGCGTGCCGGCCATCGCCGCATACCCGATGGCGGGGGGCAGCGCACCAGGGACCGCCCCGACGTAGAGCGATACTGGCGTGACGCGCTTCAGCGGGGTGTAGACGAGGACGTAGCTGAGCAGCGCGAAGGCGGACAAAGCCACCGCGGTCAGCGTCGTGAAGTGCGCGAGGAGGGCGAGCCCCGCGATGGAGACCCCGACGCCGAAGACGAGGGCCTCGTCGGGGCTGAGCCGCCCCGTGGGCAGCGGGCGCGTCCGGGTCCGCGTCATGAACGCGTCCGAGTCGATCTCGAGGAGCATGTTCAGGGCGTTGGCGCCTGCGACCACGAGGCCTGTCCCGAGGACGGCCAAGGCGAGGGTCAGGCCGTCCAGCGGTCCAGGCGCGGCGAACCCACCGCAGGCCGTCGTGACCAGCACGAGGCGCGTCACTCCCGGCTTGCTGAGCTCGAGCAAGGCCCGCAGGGTACGTAGGACGTCCCGGGGCCTGTCCAGTAGATCCGCAGGGGTCTGCATGCTGCCCGATCAGGCCTTATGCTGCTTCTTCCGAGCAGCCTGCTTGTCCGACAGGGACTTGCCCGCGAGCTGCTTCGGCTCCTCTTCGTCCTCGTCGGCGTCGTCCGTCTCGTCGGGATCCTCGGTGATGCCCTTCTTGAAGTTGCGGATGCCCTCACCCAGGCCCTTACCGATGTCGCCCAACCGACTGGCCCCGAACAGGAGCAGGATGACGAGCGCGATGATGACGATCTGCCAGGGGCCAACAGCCATGAGGAATGTCTCCAGCGGTCACCAGGCCTGACCCGAGACCCGTCTTACTTGGGGATCGCCGGGGCGCCGGGCGGTGTGCCGCGTCCTTTACCACCGTGGCCTATCGTGAGCAATGCAGGACCGGGGCCAGCGGGTCCACGGAAAACGCTGCGGTTCCTCCGTGCGAGTGCCCTTGGTATGCTCACCCCGTCGGGGGGGTGTCCCCGCGGGACTGGAGCAATGGATGGAGACGTCGAATAGTTCGCCCCAAGCGGAACCGCGCGCCCCGGGCGCCCCCTATCTCCTTCGCCGCGCCAGCACGTTGCTGGCGCTGACCGGCGCAGCCGTCGCCTTCGCCGCGCCCCTCCCCGCGCAGGCTCAGACCGGCACCGACGCGGCGTCGAGCGACGGGAAGGGGATCGTCGCCGGGGCCCTACTCGGAGCGGAGGCCGTCGTGTTCGCGGAGGCGGCCTTTGGCGTGCGTCCCGCTTGGGCCTACCTGGTCGGCGCTGGCGTAGGCGCCGTCGGGGGCGGCCTCGGCGGCTACTTCCTCGAAGACCACCTCAGCCCCAAGACGACCACCATCCTCCTCGCGAGCGGCCTGGTCCTCGCCATCCCGGCGACGATCGCCGCGCTGAGCGCCAGCGCCTACGAGCCGCCACGAGACTACGTGCAGGACGTCGCACCGGAGGACCAGCCCGTCGACGCGCCGCCCCAGGGAGCGAGCGCTCCCGAGCGCTCGACGCTGACTCTCGGCCTCCCGCCGCCATCTCTGATCGGCGTCGACGAGGGCCGCTGGTTCCTGGGTGTGCCCGCCGTCGCGCTCCTCGACGTCTGGTCACCCGAGCTGCGACGCACCTACGGCCTGCCCCGCGAGACAGAGCTCCGCGTGCCAGTGCTGGCCATGCGCTTCTGAGTCGCCGAGTCACGGAGTCGCCGAGTCACGGAGTCGCCGAGTCACGAAGTCGCCGAGTCACGAAGTCGCCGACGCCGAGTTACAAAGTCACGGAGCCACGGAGTCGCACCGACGCCCCGCGGTCGCGCACCGCGATGACTACGTGTTCCAACGGCGCAGCTCCCCCCACCCATGCCACCAGGTCGGCACGTGACCTACTCGAGCACCTGGCTTCCGCGGGGCATCGCCTTCTCCTAACATTCATGGAGATGAGCAAGCTGGGTCGGCCTCGTGAGTCCTCACATCCAGCAAGCTCGAGCAAGGCGGCGTCAGGAGTTCCCTGTCGCGGTCGCAGCCCGAAGACGACTCGAACAACGGCGAAACGACCATGGTAGAGCTCGCGCCCCAACGGGGTAGCTCGCGCAGCAAGCGCGGCGAAGATCCGGCCCTCGGCAAAGTCATCGCTGGGCGCTACCGCCTAGAAGCTCGCATCGGCGAGGGCGGCATGGGCATCGTGTACCGCGCTCGACACGTGCTGATCGATCGAGTGGTCGCGGTGAAGCTCATCCGACCGGATCTGCGCGGCGAGACGCACCTGCGCGCCTGGATGTTGCGGGAAGCGCGCGCCGCGAACCGCGTCGATCACGCGCACATCATCGACATCCACGACATCGGGGAGACCGACGAAGGCGAGCTGTATCTGGTCATGGAGTACCTGATCGGCACCCCGCTCTCGACTGAGCTCGCCCGCGGGCCGATGCCCCTACAGCGCGCGGTCGACATCATCGAACAGATGGGCGCCGCCCTCTGCCGCGCTCACGACCTCGGGGTCGTTCATCGGGACCTCAAGAGCGATAACATCCTGCTCACCGCCCGCGGCGGCCGCCAGGATTTCGTGAAGATCCTCGACTTCGGGCTCGCGGCCCTGGCTCACGATCCACGGCTCGCCCCGAAGGGCGCGGTCTTCGGGACGCCGGAGTACATGTCACCAGAGCAGGCGCGCGGCGAGCAAGCCGGGCCGCAATCAGACCTGTATGCCCTCGGCGTGCTGTTCTTCGAGATGATGACGGGGCAGCTGCCCTTCCGCGCCAGCGACCGTGACACGCTGCTCGAGATGCAGCGCACCGGACGGGCCCCTCTGCCTTCCTCCGTCCGCCGAGACTGCCACCCGGAGGCGGAGAAGCTCGTGATGCGCTTGCTCGAGAAAGATCAGCGCAAACGCTACCGGGACGGTCATCATTTGCTCGAGGAGCTCAAGAGGCTCCAGCGCTCGCTCCCCAGCCACACCACCTGGGACGCCAAGAAGGCCGCCGACGGCAACACCGCCAGCCCGCCCGTGCCGCCCCCACCTCGCTCCCCGAGCGTCATGGAGTGGGCGAGCCGCGCGGGGCTCTTC
>JAEWOQ010000312.1 GCA_023460875.1 Pseudomonadota bacterium | reverse complement strand
GCTTGGCGGAGCCATCGCGACCGCGGCCTCTCATCAACCTCGAGCTCATCACGATGCGCCCCACGGACTACGATCTCATCGTGATCGACCTGCCAGGGCCGAGCGGCGCCCTGGGACCTCGAATCCGGAGCCTGGCGCTCCCCGAGGGCGCCGTGATCGTCCTCATCACGCGCGGTAACGAGGTGGTCGTGCCGAAGGGGAATACGCACCTGCAGGGGTGGGACCACGTCACCGTGCTTGCCCACGCGCCGGACGAGGAGGCCGTGCGCTCGGCGTTGCTCACCCCCTTCCTGGGGGCAGGAGGCCGAACGCCACAGGAGGAGCCCCCGCCCGAGCCGCCGCCGGGTGCACCGCTCGCCTGAACGCCCCCGCCGCCCTCGACGGCCCCGCCGCCCTCAGCGCCCTCAGCGCTCTCAGGGGAGCGCGGAGCGGGGAGCGGGGGCGAGGAAGCTTCTCGAGGTATCGAGGCGGAGGGAGGCGGTGTAATGTGCCACGAGCGCCAGGCTCGCTTTTTGTACAACTTTTGCGACCGAGGAACGTCCAAGGCTTTGAGTCGTAGATGGCGCGAGGACGAAGATTGGCGATGCGACACTGGCAACGATGGGCGATCGGCGGGATGTGCGCTGTGCTCTGGGGCTGCTCGAAGCAACCTGCGGCGGACCCGCCGTCCTCGGACGGACCTGCCGTGGCGCGCAGCAGCGCGGCGACCGAGCGAGAGAAGGTGAGCATCACCGTCTACAACGGGAACTTCGGGCTGGTGCGGGAGGTCCGGAAGGTGTCCCTCGGGGAGGGCAGGGTCGAGCTCGAGTTCCGGGACGTCTCCGCCCACATCCAGCCAGAGACGGTGCACCTGCGCGGCCTCGACGCTCCCGACGCCCTCGCCGTGCTCGAGCAGAACTACCGTTACGATCTGCTCACGCCCGAGAAGCTCCTCGAGAAGCACGTCGGCAAGCGGGTCAAGGTCTACCGCTATAACGAGACCCTCGGCACGGAGGAGCAGAAGGAGGCCGAGATCCTCTCCGTGCACGGGGGCACGGTGCTGCGCATCGACGGCGAGGTGACCGAGAGTGTCGGTGAGCGCATCGCCTTCCCCTCGGTGCCCGACGATCTGATCTCCAAGCCGACGCTGGTGTGGCAGCTCGCCAGCTCCTTGCCGGAGCAGCGGGTCGAGGTGACCTATCTCACGGGCAACTTGAGCTGGGAGGCGGACTACGTCTTCGTCATCGACGCGAAGGATCGCCAAGGCGACCTGACGGGGTGGGTGACCCTCACCAATGAGAGCGGCGCCAGCTACGAGGACGCGGAGCTGAAGCTGGTCGCGGGTGACGTGCAGCGGGTACGCCCGTCCGCGCCGGAGATGTACGACATGCTCCAGATGGCCGTCGCCGAAGATGGATCTGCAGGACGCTTCCAGGAAGAGAGCTTCTTCGAGTACCACCTCTACACCCTCGGTCGACCGACGGATCTGCGCGACAAGGAGAAGAAGCAGGTGACCCTGCTCGAGGGCCACGGCGTCGGAGTTCAGAAGAAGCACATCTTCTCTGGCGCCGAGTGGTACTACCGCAGCCGGCACGGCCAGATCACGAGCAACCAAAAGGTCGGCGTCTACCTGGACGTGCAGAACACGGAGCAGAACCGCCTGGGCATGCCCCTGCCGAAGGGCACCGTGCGCGTGTACAAGGAGGATCGCTCGGGGGCTCGCCAGCTGATCGGCGAGGACGTCATCGATCACACGCCCCGAGACGAGGAGATCCGCGTCAAGCTCGGGGAGGCCTTCGACGTCGTGGGGGAGCGCAAGCAGACCCACTGGAAGGCCCTGGGCTCGTGCCAGTCGGAGAGCGCCTGGGAGATCCAGCTGCGGAACCACAAGGACGAGCCGGTCCGAGTCGACGTCGTCGAGCCCGTGAGCGCTGAGTGGGAGATCCTCGAGTCGAGCCATGCGTACGAACGAGAGGACTCCCGCACCTTCACCTTCGACGTGCCGGTAGCGGCGCGGAGTCGAGAGACGATCACCTACCGAGTTCGGGTTCGCTGGTGTTGATATGAGCACGCACAAGTCATTCCTCACGTTTCTCCTCGGGGCTTCTTTCCTGGCCTCTTCCGGGGCCGTCGCCGCGCAGACCTCCAGCGCGGCGGATCGCCGGGAGGTGAGCATCACGGTCTACAATGGGAACTTCGGGCTGGTGCGGGAGGTGCGCGACGTGGCCGTGGGTACCGGCAGGGTGCCTCTCGAGTTTCGAGACGTCGCCGCGACGATCCAGCCGGAGACCGTCCACATCCGCGCGCTCGGCGGCGCCCAGTCCCTCGGCGTCCTGGAGCAGAACTACCGCTACGACTTGCTGACGCCCCAGAAGCTCCTCGAGAAGCACGTCGGGCAGGAGGTGCGACTGCATCGCTACAACGAGCGGCTAGGACGCGAGGACAGCTTCGACGCGCGGCTCCTCTCCGTCGTGAACGGGCAGGCCGTCGTCGAGATGAACGGGGAGGTCACCTATGGGTTTCCCGGCCGCTTCTCGTTCCCGAGCGTCCCGGAGAACCTGATGGCGAAGCCGACGCTGGTGTGGCTCCTCGACAGCAAGCAAGCGCGCCAGCAGCTGGAGGTCACATATCTCACCCGAGGCATGAACTGGAAGGCGGACTACGTGCTCGTGGTCAACGAGGCGGAGACGGGCGGCGCCCTCACCGGCTGGGTGACCCTCGAGAACCGCTCCGGGGCGAGCTACGAGAACGCACGACTCAAGTTGGTGGCGGGCGATGTGCAGAGGGTGAGCACTCCCGCGCGCGTCGACGTCAGGTACAAAGCCATGGGCGGCCCCCCGGCGCCAGCGCCCGCCGGCTTCCAGGAGGAGTCATTCTTCGAGTATCATCTGTACACCCTGCAGCAGCCCACGGACGTGCGCGACAACGAGCAGAAGCAGGTCGCGCTCCTCGAGGCCAAGAGCGTTAGGATCCAGAAGAAGCTCATCTTCTTCGGGCAGCAGTATTGGTATCGCGGGCAGTACGGGCAGGTGCAGAGCAACCAGAAGGTGGGCGTCTACCTCGACCTGAAGAACAGCCAGGAGAACGGGCTCGGGATGCCGCTGCCGAAGGGCACCGTGCGGGTGTACAAAGCGGACAAGAGCGGCTCACAGCAGTTCATCGGCGAGGACGCGATCGACCACACCCCCCGGGACGAGGAGGTGCGCATCAAGATGGGCGAGGCCTTCGACGTGGTGGGGGAACGCAAGCAGACGCGGTGGAGCAGCCTCGGGACGTGCAGCGGGGAGAGCGCCTGGGAGATCGAGCTGCGCAACCACAAGGACCAGGCCACGCAGGTGGAGATCTTCGAGCCGGTGGGCGGCGACTGGACGATCTCGGAGTCGTCACACCCCTACCAGCGGAAGGACGCAAACACCTTCACCTTCGACGTGAAGGTCCCCGCGAAGGGCAAGGCCAAGGTGACCTACCGGGTGCGGACGCGCTGGTGCTGACGTCGCTTCCGCCCCGCGTCGCCCGGGCTAGAAGGTGCCAGTGACGCCTGCGGTCCCCCAGCCGAGCCAGGGGGTGACGCGTGCGCTGGAGGGCGGCGAGATCGCGTGGCGCGCCGCGGTGTCCTCAGGTGCGGTGAGCAGGAGCACCAGACCCATGAGGCCGGCGGCGGCGCCCCCGAGGGTGGCGAAGGTCGCGGTCGTGGCTAGGGAGCGGGCTTCGTCTAGGGTCCCCCGCTCGTCGAGTGGACAGCGACCTTCGGGGCAGCGCTGCTGCAGCTCGTTCTCCTTGCCGAGGGCCATGACGCCGGTGATGACCCCTGTGGTCAACAGGGCGCCGCCGAGGCCGACCCCGACGTAGCCGAGCACCCGCTGCGTCGACGAGGGGCCGGAGCCCTCGGGGAGGTCGCTGTGGGTCGCGTGTGAGCTCTCGGGGAGACGCCGCAGTGTGAGCCGCAGGGTCTCTCGCGCTCCCTCGGCGAGGTCGAGCTCGGCGCGCGCCGGCTCGTATCCCGGGGCGGAGACCTCGACGAGGTGAGCGCCGGGATCCGTGGGGCGGGGAACGCCGACGAAGGCCGCGGAGACGAGGGAGCCATCGATTTGGAGCCGCGCTCCGATGTCCGCGGGCTCGACCTCGATGGTGAGCTGGGCGATGCGAGGCTCGTGTTCGTCGAGGAGGGCCTGCGCCCTGCGCTGGGCGTCGAAGAAGGCGTCGGGCGCGTTCGCTGGCAGCTTCTCGCGGACCACTCGGCGCAGGATCTCCGTGCCCTCCACCAGTCGTCCGAGGCGCAGGTGGCATTCTCCAAGGTGCGCGAGGATGGTGGGCGCGTGGAAGAGGGCTTCCGCGCGTTCGAGCAAAGGGAGCGCCTCGTCACAGGAGCCCTGCCCAGCCAGCTGCACGCCTTGCAGCGCGAGGTTGCGGGCGGCGGCCTTGTTCTCGGCGGGGGTGTCTGCGAGCGACCCAGGCGCTTGGGTGAGGGCCCCCACGGCGAGCAGCGCGGCGCTGACGCGGCGCGGGCGCGCCAGAACCACTGAAGTGAATCGAGCGGATCGCATGGACGGTGCGTAGAGTTCAGAAGCCGAGATCGGGCAAGCGAGGAGCGCTCGCAGCGGGCGGTGGAGTCTTAGGTGGCGGGGTCTCCGCGGAGCCCGCTGGAGGCTGGGTCCTGGCTGGCTCGACCTTGGCTGGTTCGACCTTGGCCGGCTGGGTTCGAGCGGGCTGGGCCTTGGGTGGCTGGGCTCGAGCTGGTTCGACCCTAGCTGGTTCGACCCTAGCTGGTTCGACCCTAGCTGGCTGGGTTCGAGCGGGCTGGGCCTTGGTTGCTTGAGCCTTGCCTGTTGGGAGTGAAGGTGAGGCGGTGCTGGTCTGGACCCGCGCCGGCTGCGCGGCTGCTTCAACCGTGGAGGCGGCGAGGGATGCGTCCGTCGGCGGGGGGAGGACGTCCGCGTCGTGCACGTCGTGCGCGTCGCCCGCGGAGGGGGTGGCGCCGCGCGACCTCGTGGGTTCGGCGCGCCTCTCCGTGGCGCCGCTGTCGTTGGACGTCGAAGGGGCGCTCTCGGCTCCCTGCGAGGCGGTGGACAGCTCCGCTCCGGCGCTGCTCTGCCCGGTGGCCTCGTGCGACGTCCCGCTCAGGCCGCTGCTCAGGGCCACTGCGAGCCCCGCCGCGAGTACGGCAGAGCCGATCACCCAGGGGGCGCGCGACCGGCGCGGCGGCGGAAGATGCACGGTGATCGCCGCTCCCGGACTGGAGATGCTCGAGCTGGTCAGCTCCGTGGGAGGCACGGTGCTTCCCGGAGACACGGCGCTTCTGGGACCGTCGGGCGGCGGGTGCCCCTTGGCGGTGATCGGGGCGTCGGCGCCCAGCGGGCGGCCGCCGACGCTAGAGGAGGTCCGGCCCCCATCGACGAGGGAAGGGCGCAGATCGGTCAACCCCGCGGCCACCTCGAGGGCCTCGACCATCTCGTCTGCGTCGACGAAGCGATCCTCGGGAGCCCGCGCGCACGCCCGCCGAAACCAGGCCTCTAGCTCGGCGGACGCCCAGGGCGCCTCCTGCCGGAGGCTCGGCAGGGGATCGGTGCAGATGGAGATGAGCAGGTCGCCGAAGGTGGCGCCGTCGAAGGCGTACTTCCCCGTGATCGTGTTGTAGAACACCATGCCCAGGGAATAGAGGTCGGCGCGGTGGTCGATGTCGCTCGCGCCACGCACCTGTTCAGGGCTCATGAACAGCGGTGTGCCGATGAGCGCGCCGGTCTTCGTCGCGGTCTTCCCGCTGTAGTTCATCTTCGCGACGCCGAAGTCCAGGACCTTCGCGAGCCAGCCGTCCCGCTCATCGTCCTCGGTGCGGGTGATGAAAATGTTGGCGGGCTTGAGGTCCCGGTGCACGATGGCGTGGGCGTGGGCCCGACTCAGCGCGCGCCCCACGTGCCGCACCACCCGCACCGTGTCCCGCAATGGGAGCGGCCCCTCCCGTGTCAACCGATCCTCCAGGGTCTCGCCCTCGAGGTACTCGAGCACGATGAAGGGCAGGCCGTCCTCCGTCTCGCCATGGTCGTAGACGCCGACCACGTGGCGTGAGCGGAGCTTGGCGGCAGCCCGCGCCTCGGTGCTCACCCGCTGGCGGAGCTCGGCGGAGGCGGAGTGCTCCCGAGAGATGATCTTGATGGCCACGACCTGCTCGAGGGTCACGTGGGTGGCCCGCCACACGGTCCCCATCGCGCCGCGCCCGAGCTCCCGCTCCAGGCGGTACTTGTCCGCGAGGACGACGCCCGCGGAGAGCGTCGGATCGGTTGATGCGGGGGCACGGTCCAACGTCATGGCTGAGCGTCCTTCACTGCCGCGCGTCCCTCATTGACACACCAGGGTCGTGACACGGATGCGATCGATGAAAAAGTCGGTGATCGACGAGTCGTCGGTGAACGATTGGAAGGAGATGCGTATCTCAGGGCTCGTCAGGGTGGAGACGTCGACGTCGACGTCGATGCCGTCGGTGGTCCAGGCGCTGCTGTCGGTGCTGGCGTCCTCGGCGGTGCGCCGCCAGAGGGGCGCAGGGTGGAGTGGCGCTGGCTGGAGTGGCGCAGGGTGGAGTGGCGCTGGCTGGAGGGGAGCCCCCGCGGGATCGAGGAGCCAGACCTCGAGCACGTCCTCGTTGGTGGGCGTAGCGCTCTGGGTCTGCAAGCTCGTGTCGGCGCGGACCCGGAGGATGCGCGCGCCGGGCGGCAGGGTGAGGTGCTGGAAGGTGTCGTCGACGTGGTCGTTCACTCCCGCCATCCAGAGCACGCGGTCCCCATGGCTGGGCCGGGTGAGGAGGTTGGCGCCGAGGGCGCCTTGGCAACCGTCCGTCTCCTCGCAATCGTACACGAGGTTCCAATCGGTGTTGTACATCCAAGGGGGAGGGCCCTGGCCGTTCCCGTCGATGGCGCCGTGCTCGAAGCTGCCGTTGCCGTACATTTCCGTGTCGTCGATCAGGGTGATCTCCTGACGACACCCCAGGTCGGAGTCGCAGAGCTCGGGCTGGCAAGTTCCGGAGCCGCACAGCGCGTCCCTCGGGGTGGACACGCACACGCCCTCCTCGCAGCGATCCAGGGTGCACTCGATGCCGTCGTCGCAGTCCGCTGCTCGGGTGCACTGGACGCAAACCGGAGCCTCGCGCTCGTCGCAGATCGGCGCCGCCGCGTCGCAGCCATCGTCGACCTGCTTGCCCGGGGCCGTGTCGACGCAGGCTGCGGGCGGGCAAGGCTCGGTCGCGCACGCCCCTCCCGTGACGCCCCCCGTCCCGACCGCCCCCCCCACGGTGGAGCCGCCGTCCCCGTCGGAGGCCCCAGCAGCGCCCCCGGAGCTGGGCGCGCCGCCGCTCGTGGCCTCCTCCACGACGTACTCGTCCAGGC
>JAEWOQ010000311.1 GCA_023460875.1 Pseudomonadota bacterium | reverse complement strand
CGCCGCGGGTTGGCACGAGGTGCCGCGGCGCGACGCCGACGTCAGCGCGTCACGGTGAGGCGGACACGCTCGACGGGCAGGAGAAAGCCCGGCTCGGGTCGACCAGGCACCACCCCTCGAGGGCGGAGCGGCCCAGCAGCATGCGATGCTGCATGCGGCTCCGATCCACCAGACCGAGCTCCACCACGCGGGTCTTCCCCCCGAGCAGGAGGGCGGTGCGCACGAAGACGCGCTCCTCTTCCTCTCCGCTCGAACAACGCACCCACCCCCGACGCGCGATGCGCGCCTGGATCTCCCGCGTCTCCCCGTCGTCTCCCCCCACCTGGAACACGACGCGAGTGCTGCCGACGGCCCGCAGCTCCGCGACGTGGAGGGCCGAGGTGTCGGCGCCCGTATCCACCTTGGCGGTCAGCGCGGGCACCCCCCAGCCGGGGAGCGCCACCCGCTCCAGGTACCCGATCACCAGCAGCGCGCCGGCCCTCTCGGGGGCACCTGGGACACGCCGGGGAGGCAGGGGTGAGCTCACGGAGCGAGCCTATCTCGAAGCCGAAGAGCGGGCATCCTCCAGCCAGCACCGAGCACCAGGCTCCTCCCCCCCGCGGGGACGCCGTCCGACGCCGTCCGAGGACCTCGAAGGCCACCTCGAAGGCGATGTCGAGTGCGACGGCGCGCGAGATGTGCTCGAGTGTGGCCGGAGGTTCGTTTGGGCGAAGACGCGATTCCCAGCATCGAGATCGTCCTCGGGCTCGCCGTAGTCGTGCTCGGCGCACGCACGGTAGCCCTGTTTCAGGCAGCCGTTCACGTCCCAGAGGTGCACGCGCGCCTCATGGCAGCCCTGGAGAGCCACGACCCGAGGCTCACCCGGCTCGTGCGGAGCCTCGGCTTCCAGTCCCCCTACGCGGAGATCGCCGGCTCCCTCATCCGCGCCGCCACCTCTGGGGCGGACGCGGCGGCCCTGCGGAGCCGGACCCAGATCGCCCGCTCCGCGGCGCGGCGCCGTATGCAGCGGGGGCAGGCCCTCGATCTCGTCGCCCTGAGCCTGGCCGTGGGGATCGCCGCCTTCGCCAGCGAGGGGCTCCCCACGGGCACCATGTTCTGGGCTTTGGGCGGCGCGCTCGTGACGGTGCTCGTGCTCACGTTGCTCGCCCGGGCGCGCCTGCACTCGTCGATGGACGCCTCCCTCGCCCGGCTGGCGGAGAGCCTCGCCCAGCGACCGAGCTCCCCGCCGCCACCGACTCCCTCTCAGCCAGCGCTGTGCCCTACCTGCGGGCGTGAACTCCCGCCCGAGCACCTCTGAGCCTCGGACGGCGCGGGGGCGATGCGGGCTGATTTTCCGTGCTGCCCCCACCCCGGGGCGTGGCCTCGACCTGCAGATTCGCTACAAGGCTCCACCATGGATGGCGGACACGAGACGAACCGAGCCTACTACGACGAGTTCTCGAAGCAGTACGAGGCGCAACGCGGGGACAACGCGCCGCGGGGCTATCACAACCTGCTCGACTCGTTGGAGAGCGAGTACGTCCGCCGGTTCGGCGAGGGGCGTGAGGTGCTCGAAGTGGGCTGCGGGACAGGCCTCGTGCTCGAGCGCATCGCCCAGTTCGCGTCCAAGGCCAAGGGCATCGATCTCTCGCCGGGCATGCTGGAGAAGGCCCGCGCGCGGGGCCTGGACGTGGTCGAAGGCTCGGCGACGGAGCTGCCCTTCGACGACGAGAGCTTCGACGTGACGTGCTCGTTCAAGGTCCTGGCGCACGTACAGGACATCGAGCGGGCGCTCTCCGAGATGGCCCGGGTCACACGGATCGGCGGCGTCGTCCTGGCGGAGCTCTACAACCCCTGGAGCCTGCGCGGCCTCCTGCGTCGGTTGGGGCCGGCACAGAAGGTGGGCGAAGGCACCCGCGAGAGCGACGTCTACACCCGCTTCGACTCCCCGCGCCGCGCGCGGGAGCTCACCCCTGCAGGCTGCGAGTTCTTCGACGCGCGGGGCGTACGCATCGTCACCCCCACCGCGCCCCTCGTCAGCGTCCCGGTCATCGGTGACGTGCTGTGGCGCGCCGAGCACGCCCTCTGCGACACGCCCCTCCGCAACCTCGCGGGCTTCTACGTGGCGGCCTACCGTAAGACACGCTAAGCCGGGCGCGCGTCGGCGACCGCTGATGCCGATCGCTCCGACGGCCACCGCTCCTCTCCGATGAACATCGCCTCGACGAACTCCGTCTCGACGAACTCCGTCTCGACGAACACCCGCTCGACGACCGCCCCTGGGCGTCCCACTCGCTGGTGGCTCGGCATCCTCGAGCGACGCGCCGAGAAGATGCGCGAGGAGTACCTGGATCTCTCCGAGCCGATCATCTGGTCGAACGAGGAGGAGCGCAGGGCGGCCATCAAGTTCTTCAACGCCGCCTTCCGCGCCGAGGAGTCGGGGCTCCGCCAGGCCCACGAGCTCGCCGAAGAGGTCGCGTCCTGGGATCCGGACCTCGGCCGCACCCTCGAGCTCTACGGCAACGAGGAGGGCTGGCACCGCGAGCTGCTCACGGAGTTCCTCGAGCACATCGGCGGCGAGGTGCTGCCCATGGGGCGCGTGACCCGCACGTTCTATCGTCTGTACGCGCGGGCCGAGCGCATGGAGACCATCGTCCTGACGAACCTGATGTTCGAGACGATCGGCGCGACCACCTACCGGCTCGCGCTCCGCAACGTGCGTCACCCCGCCGCCCGCTCGATGCTCACCATCTTGACGCGGGACGAGTCCTTCCACGTGCCGCTCAACGTGCACTTCCTCCGCCACGTCCTCGCGCGAGATCCGGACGCGCGGCGCCGCCTCCGTTGGATCTTCCTGCTGCTCTTCACGAGCCTCTTGGCCCTCCCGCTCGCGAGTCGCCCGAAGGCGCGGGCCTTCGACGGCATCGGAACCCTGCAGCTCGCCCGCGCCTACGCCGAATATCTCGGGCGCCTCTTCGAGAACGAGCCGGACCTCGGCCTCCGCCCGCCGCGCTTGCTGCTCCGCCTGCTGGGGCTCACCTCCCAGGAGCTCCGGCGCGCGGACGAGCTGAGCGTCGCGAGCGCCGAGGCCGCCGAGCGGGCCGCGGACCGGTCGGCCACGGTCGTCAGCGCGTTGTAGCGGTCACCCTCAGAACGTGCCCTGGAGCGACATGCCGAAGTTCCCCGCCTCCGGATCCACGAGGGGGGTCAACCGCGGCAGCGTCGCGCTGTCCCGGGTCGCGTCCTGCAGGTGACGGGGTAGGACCCGCTCGCGGGTCTCGCGGCGCTCGGGCACGTAGCTCACGTGCGCTTCGACGATGCCCGCCACTGCGACGGCGAGCAGGCCCCAGGAGGACGCCACCAAGGTGCCGTAGGCGGCCCGCGTGTTGCGGTTCAGCACGTCGTGACGCAGCGGGCGATCGAGATCCTGCCGGGCCACGCGCCCGTACTGATCGAGCAACACCAACCCCGAGCCGAGGGCCGTAGCCGCGAGCACGGTTTCGCTGACCAAGAAGGTCCAGCCGAGGGTGGAGTTCCCGTTCTGAAATTGCCCCACCCCAAAGGGCACGCTCATGAGCCAACGAGGGTTCTGGATGACGATGGTCTCCTCTCCCGCGAGCCGCTCGAGCTCCTCCAGACGCTTGCGCCGCTCCTCGGCGCGACGGCGCGCCTCGGCGGCTTCCGCGCGGAGCTGATTCAGCTGATTGTCCTCCTCGCGCTTGATGAGCTGCTGCATGTCGTCCCGCACCTCGAGGAACAGGCTCACCAGAGGAGGCGGGAACGTCAGGCTGTCGGGCGGGCTCATCAGCGGGTTCTCCCGCAGCGCGTCGTAGAGCGGCTCCCGGGCGCGCTCACGCTGATCGGAGAAGAGCAAGCACGTCGCGTAGTACAGACGGGCGCGCTCACGAACGAAGGCGTCCTCGAAAGGGCGGTCCGCCGACTCTCCGAGCAGATCTCCCAGGTGCTCCGCGCAGGACGCGTAGTCCCCGGCCAAATACATCGCTGCGGCTCGATCCAGCTCCGCCTGATCGCTCAGCCGCCGCAGCGTCGGGCGCTCCCGTGGGACGGCATCCGCTCCCCCGCTGTCGCGCCCAGTACCAGGAGACTCGAGGTCTCCGATGCCCCAATCCTGCGCTCGGGCGGGCCCCGTCAGACACAGACACGCGCCGAACAGCGTCGCCGGGACGGCTCGCACGGAGAAGCCTCGGAACGGCATACTGGAGGGAGGGAGTCGGGGATGGGGGCGGATGCGAACCACTCCGTGTTGGACGCCGGCGCGCCAGCGCTCGTACGGCCCCGAGCCCCGCTGGGGTTCAGGATCCGGTCAGCACGAAGGTTCGGCCGGGCTGGAGGGTGACGTCAATGCGTTTGGGTTCTTCCGCGCTCTCCGCCGATGGGAAGATCGTGCAGGTCAGGTAGTGGGCGGGACGGTTCAGGGGGATCTCCTTCGTCTCCCCGACCGCGAGCTGGCCAGCCACGCCACAGCTCGCGCGCGAGCCTGATGGGCCGCTGTAGCGAAGCACGGCTGGCTTGAATGGGATGGTCCCTTGCACGACCTGCGCCCCCTCGCCAGGCACGATCTCGATCGTGCGCGGCGCCGTCGGCTCACAGCACTCACTGTTCGGCGGCACGAACTCGAAGGTGTGGGGGCCCAGGGTCAGCTGCCGCGTCCGGAACCAAGGCTCGAGCTTTCCGTCGATCCGCACCTTGGCGTTCTGTGGTCCGATCACGAGGGTCCGCACGTCGCGCACCTCGCTCGTCTCGGGGGGCGACGGGCGATTCTGGGGTTTGCGCCGCGCGATCTCGGGTTTGCGCGGAATGGTCTCGGAGGCACGGGGCGTCTCGGAGGCCCCAGTAGACGGCGCGGAGGGCTCCGGCTGAGCGCTCGCCGTGGACGGCACCGGAGCGGGGCCGGGGGAGACCGCGGTCGGCACGCGCGTCTCGCTGGCCGTCGCCGCCGCTGTGGCGGGAGGGGAGCCGACCGGCGCACGACCCATTTCGTGGGACTCGGAGCTCGACGACCGGTCGGCCATCAGCGAGTTGCCGACCCACAGCGCAGCGCCCGCCAGCCCGCCAGCGAGCAAGGCGCCGCTCCCCATGCGCACGACCCGACGCCGACGCCGCGCTCGGCGCGCGAGCCCGGCGACCTCCGCCAGCAACTGGGTGTCGTCCGGCTTGAAAGCCAAGGCACGATTGAAGAGCCCAGCCGCCCGGAGCACGTCCCCCTCTTCCCGCGCGGTGTGACCCGCCCCGGACAGGCTCTCGAGGATGCGCTCGCCGTAGCTCTCCACATACCGCTCTGGATCTGCGAGGTACTTCGCGAGCTCGCCGCGGGGCTCGTCGAACCCGAGGGCCGCGAGCTCCTGCTTCAGGGCAGCGGCCAGCTCGGTGGTGTCGGCGAAGCGCTCGGAGGGCTGCTGCGCCAGCGCCTTCGAGACGATGGCGCTCCACTGGCTACCCACGGTCGGGCGCGCGCGGTCCGGCGCCGTGAACGTGCCCTCTAGCACCCGGCGCAGCACCTGCGCTGGGTTCTTTCCGTCGAAGGGCAGCTGCCCCACCATGCACTCGTAGAGCAAGACGCCCACCCCGAAGACGTCGGCTCGGGCGTCCACGTCGCCCCCTTCGATCTGCTCAGGGGCCATGTGAGCGGGTGAGCCGAGCACCTGCCCCGTCGAGGTGACCCCCTGGGCATCGAGCAGCTTCGCGATACCGAAATCCGCGAGCTTGATGCGCGCGCGCTCCTCGTCATCGTCGCCTTCGATGCCCTCCGCCTGCGCAGGGTCGAGCTCGATCAACACGTTCTCGGGCTTGATGTCCCGGTGGATGACGCCCTGTCGGTGCGCGTGGGCCAGGCCGGCGCACACCTCCAAGCCGATCGCCGCGGCGATCTCCGCCGGGAGCTGACGACGATCCGTGAGCAAGCGGCGGAGGGTGACACCCCGCACCAGCTCCACCACCAGGTAGCGCTCCTGGTCGTCCTCGTCGGAGACGTCGTAGACCTCGACGATGTTGGGGTGCTTGAGCTTCGCGACCGCCAGCGCCTCGCTCGCGAAACGCGACGCGACCTCGTGGTTTTCGCGCAGGTGGCGGTGGATCACCTTGAGCGCGACCTCGCGCCCGAGACGCAGATCTCGGG
>JAEWOQ010000310.1 GCA_023460875.1 Pseudomonadota bacterium | reverse complement strand
CCAGTTCGTCTGGCTGCCCACCTGCGGCCCTGAGGGGGAGCAAGCGCCGAGCAGCAGAACGAGCCCAAGGAGGAACACACCCCACGCCAGCGCCGGCTTCATCCGCCCTCGTCCTCCTCGAGCACGTGCTGCCCGCAATAGTAGTTCACCTGATAGGTCTCCTTGCCCGGGTGCATGCGGTTGTACTCCGTCACTTCCTCCCAGAGGGGCAGCACCAAGGCGCGGGTCGCGCGGAGGAGGCTCCTGACCTCTTGCTCACGGGGGTGCCCGGGCCAGAGATCGAAGGTGAGCGTCGTGCCACCCACTTCGTCGGCGGGGGTGGAGGTGCGGGTGCCGGTCGTGACCTTCGCGGCGATCGCGTTGAGCACCGCGCGGTGATGATCGACGATGGCCGCCTCCCAGCCCGCGGTCTCGCCCACGGGGATGAGCACGTGCTCGGCCGTGAAGACCTCGACCCCGTCACGAAGATCGCGCCGGATACGCGCGTCTGCGACGAGCGCTTCGATGGTCGCGTCGAGCGTGGCCTGAGGCAGAGGCACGAGCTGCGCGAGCCGATCCATGCCGAGGGGGCCTTCGCGGTACACCTGCACCCAGACCAGGGCGGCGTAAGACTCTTGGGAGCGATCCTCGACGAAGGCGCCCAAATCACGGAGCTCCTCCGCGGTGGGGACACGATACCGCGTCTCGTCGCCCCGCCCGCTGCGGAGGATGAGCCCGCTCTCGACGAGGTCGTTGAGGATGCCGCGGATGGAGGCCTCCTCGTCGTACTGGAAGCGAGTCAGTAGCTCGCTCCGGGTCGCGGTCCCCCGCTCCGCGAGGAAGGTCTGGACGGCCGTCCAGAGGGTCACGCCTCGGGTGGTCGCCGACTCACCGAGGCGCTGCACCTTTTGGCGATAGGAGCGGAGCGCCATCCCAAACATGTCGGCGATGACCTTCTTGCTCACCCCCTCGTTCTCCAGTTCGGTCACGAGGCCGACGAAGACCTCGTTGGCGACGTGCCCCAAAGGCGAACGCACGCCCCCGGCGGTGGAGAGGCGGGCGATGAGCACCGTCGTCTGGCGGACGATGGCGTCGATCAGGACCTGGGGGTTCATGGAGTGGGCGAGTGGAGATCGAAAATTGTCGGGCAGGGGCTGGTCGCTGGCAAGCGGACCTGTGGCGAGCCCACCTCCTCCGACCTTTCCCTCGAGGGGCGCCGACGCGAGCACGGAGATAGCGGCGCGCCTTCGGGGCCGCCCCGCGGAGCTCGTCGCGGTGGAGGATAGCAGGGCTAGCACGTTGTTCCTTCTACCCCGCGCCGTAGGTGTTCGCTCGGGGCGCTCCGGCGCAGTGCGCAGCGCAGTGCTCTCGAAGGGGCTCTCGAACGGCGCTTCGGCCCTTCGAGGTCGTCGTCCGCCACAGCGAGAGGAGCGACGTCGAGGAACGCGGCGTCGACCCGCGCAGGCTCTGCGGGTGGCCTGGCGCCGTGTGGCCTGGCGCCGTGTGGCCTGGCGCCGTGTCGGTCGATGTCGGGAAGGGGCGAGGGGGCATCTGTCCCCCAGCACTTTGGCTCAGCTGCACCCCCGTCCGACAGGTGCGGGATTTCTCCCCTGGGTCGCGCAGGATTGCATCGACAGCGCAATCTAGCGGCGCCGGGGGCGCGTCAGCGCCCCCAGTGTCCTCTCAGAGGCGCGTGCCAGCGCGTCCTGGGCGCCTCTTCAGGCGGCTTGGACGTTGTCCGGATCTCCCGGCCCGTTCCGGCGGAGCTCGACCTTGATGTCTCGCTCGGGCGCGAGGGCACAGAAGTCGTCGAGGGTCTGCTGGATGTCGTGATCGACGAACACGCTCTGGGAGGTGTCGATGACGACGACGGCGCCCGGCTGAATGTTCTCGAGCACCTGCCGCACCCGCGCCTTGTTGAGGAAGCTCACGTCCTTCTGGAAGCGGATGAGCACGCGGTCGCTCGCCTGCTCCGTGTAGACCGCGGTCTTGAAGTTCGCGTGGAAGACGTAGAACGTCCCGACCACCAGCCCGACGAGCACGCCCACCAGGAGGTTCGTCAACACCATGGCCGTGATGGTCACCGCGAAGGGGACGAACTGCGACCAGCCGTCCTTGTACATCCGCTTGTAGAGCGCGGGCGGCGTCAGTTTGAAGCCGACGAACAGGAGGATCGCGGCGAGGCTCGCGAGCGGGATCAGCGCGAGCACATTCGCGAGGAACAACACCGAGAGCAGCAGCCAGGCGCCGTGGAGGATGCAGCTCATCTTGGTGCGCGCTCCGGCGACCACGTTCGCGGAGCTCCGCACGATCACGGCCGTGATCGGCAGCCCGCCCAGCGCGGATGACACCATGTTGCCGACGCCTTGGGCCTTCAGCTCCCGGTTCTTCGGGGTGAGCCGGCGCTGAGGATCCAGGCGGTCCGCGGCGTCGACGGAGAGCAGGGTCTCCAAGCTCGCGATGATGGCGATGGTCACGGCCACCATCCAGACATGGCCCGACAGGAGCTGCCCGAAGTCGGGGGTGTAGAGCTCCGCCTTGAGCCCCTGAAAGGAGTCGAAGCGCGGCACGGACACGCGGTGCCCTTCGCCGACGGCGAGGTTCGGCGCGACGCGGTGGAACATCTGGTTGAGGCCCACGCCCGCGAGCACCGCCACGAGCGGACCGGGGATGAGGCGCAGCCTGCGGCTCTGACGGATGGCGGGCAGCTCCCAGGCGATCAGGCACCCGAGGCTCAGCAGCGTGATGAGGGTAGCACCCCAGCTGATGTGCTCCGTCAGGTTCGCGAGCGCCGAGAACGTGGTCTCTCCGTCGGCCTGGTTGAAGCTCTCGTCGCCCACATAGTCGGAGTCCCAGCCCAGGGCGTGGGGCAGCTGCTTGAGGATCAGGATGATGCCAATGCCCGCCAACATCCCGCGGATGACGGCGGTCGGGAAGAAGTCGCCCAGGGTGCCGGCGCGCAGATAACCCAAGCCGAGCTGGAGGACGCCAGCGAGCATCCCGGCCATCAAGAACGCCTCATAGGTCCCCAACGTGTGGATCGCGTCGAGGACGACGACGGTCAGCCCAGCGGCCGGACCGCTCACCGAGAGGGCGGAGCCGCTGAGGCCACCGATGACGATGCCACCCACGATCCCCGCCACGAGCCCGGCGACTAGCGGCGCGCCGGAGGCGAGGGCGATCCCGAGGCAGAGGGGGAGGG
>JAEWOQ010000309.1 GCA_023460875.1 Pseudomonadota bacterium | reverse complement strand
GCAGGGGGGGGCGACATGGGTCAGGCGCGGCTGTGGGGTTGGGTGTTGGTCGTGGGCCTCGGCTCCGTTGGGGCCTGTGTTGGGCGCCCCGAGGACGATGTCGTCGTCGGGGCCGGCGGGAGCAATCCCATCGTGCCGATCCCAGGGCCGGGAGGGGCGGGCGGGTCGTCGGGGGGGAACGAGGGCGTCGGAGGTGTCCCCGGGGTGGGAGGGCGCGCCGAGCCTGACCGGTCGAGCGGCGGCGGCGGTGAAGAGCCCCAGGGCGCGAGCGGAGGGAGGGCGGCGCAGGCCCCTCCGACTCCCCCGCCCAAGCCCGCTCCCCCGACTCCCCCGGAGCCAGAGTGCCGCGGGAGCGCCGAGTGTGGCAGCTGGCGCTGCGCGGACGGCGACTGCCGGCCCTGTTGGCAAGACGATCACTGCGCGGGGCACCCTCGCGGCGCCCACTGCAGCGAGGGAGAGTGTCTCCAATGCACGGTGTCCGATCAGTGCGAAGCCTCCGTCTGCCGGGATGGTCGCTGCGCCCCCTGCCATGACGATGGCGACTGCGCCCACCACCCGGAGGGAGACCTCTGCGTCGAGGGCCGCTGCCGTGAATGCGAGCAGCCGAGCGACTGCGCCGGCAGGGTCTGCTCGAGCGGGAGCTGCGAGGACTGCGGCTCGCACGACGCGTGCAGCGAGCACCCGTGGGGCAACCGCTGCCAGACCTCCGGTGAGTGTGGTCGCTGCGACGGTACCCATGACTGCGCAGAGCACCCAGCGGGCAACCTATGCCTGGGGGGCAGCTGCGCGCCCTGCACGGATCATGGGGCGTGCGCTCAGCACGGGGAGGGTAACGTCTGCGAGGGAGCACGTTGCCGCGCCTGTCGATCTCTCGCGGACTGCGCCGACCACCCGGCGGGCGCTCTGTGTTGGTCCGGCCTTTGTCGTGCGCTGAGCTTCGGCCGCGACGAGTGACGCCGCCCGCTGTCGCGGCGGCCCGCGGGGCGGCCGCGGCACCTCAGCCGTTCGATTGCACCGGACGAAACGGGTGCAGGAACGCAGCCAGGCCCTGGGCGTTTCGAGTCTGCAAGAAGACCGTCCCGTTGCCCGTGAAGTTGCACACGAGCCCCTCGCCGCTGAAGAACAGGCCCTTGAAGCCGCCGAAGGGGCGCACCTTGAAATCGACGCCGTCGGTGAAACCCACCACATGCCCCGTGTCCACGGTGTAGCCGTCGGGTCCGACGCTCACCTCGTGGATCGCGCCGTAGCTCGCGTAGAACACGGTGCCCGGACCGACCAGCTTCAGCATGAACAGGCCCACGCCGCCGAAGAACGACTTGACCCCCGCCCACTTGCTGTCGAGCACGAGCTCGTCGCCGAGGTGAGCGACGTACGCGCCGCTTTGCAAGAAGAAGACCTCGCCCGGCGCGAGCTGCCGAGCGCGCATGTCGCCCTCCGAGGGCGGGGCGAAGAAGACCCGCTGGCCAGGGGCGCGAGAGGTGTACGTGTTCTGGAACAAGGACTCGCCGCCGAGCAGCTTTCGCTTGGCCGCGGCGAGGACGCCGCCGCGCATGTTCGTCTGCAGGTCGAGCTCGGTGTCCATGGCCACCATCGCGCCGCTCTCGCTGACGATCTTCTCGCCAGCGTCGAGGGTGACGCGGAGCAGGGCAAAGTCGGGAGAATCGAGGATTTCGTAGTTCATGGCTTCAGCTCCGAGGCGGGAGTTTCGACCCGACGTTCTTGCCGAACTCGCTTGGATTGCGGCTCTGGACGTAGAGGGTGCCGCGCCCCTCGACCCGCAGGACGAGACCTTCGCCGCTGAGATAGCTGGCGATCCAACCGGCGGAGGCCTTGGAGATCGAGTAGCGAATCCCGCTGGTGAACGCGACGAGGTGGCCCGTGTCCACGATCATCGTGCCGTCGAGGTCGATCTTCTCGATGGCGCCGAAGGCGTTGATGAGCACCGGACCGTCGCCGCTCGCCTCCAAGAAGAACAGGCTCTCTCCGCTGAAGAAGCCCTTGAAGCCCTGGAACTGCGTGTCGATGCGCACGGAGTCCGGCGCGGCCACGTAGCTCGACCCCTGGATGAGCAGGTTCTCCGACGAGTCGAGCTCATGGACCACCATGCTGCCGCAGAGGTTGGGCGCGAAGGTGACGTGAGCCCCTGGAGCATGCGCCGTGAACAGGTTCGTGAAGAAGGACTCGCCGCCGAGCATGGCGCGCTTCAGACCGCCGAAGATACCGCCGCCGGCGCCGCGGGCCGTGGTGGAGGTCTGGATGTCGCTCGTCATGCTCACCATGGCCGAGGCCTCGGCGCGGACGGACTCTCCTGGGTTCAGGTGGGCGGTCGCCAGGGAGTGAGCGGGGAGGTAGGAAATCTCGAAGTGCATCGGGGGACTCCGTGGATCAGGGGCTCCGTGGAGCGGGCGGGTCAAGCGGGCAGCAGGGGGCCGAGCCAGCCGACGAGGCTATTCAGGTTGCGGGACTGGACATAGACGGTGCCGCGTCCGCGGAACTCACAGACGAGCCCCTCCCCCGAGAAGAGGAACGACTTCAGCCCCCCGACGCCGCGGACCTTGAAGTCGAGGGTGCCGTCGAACGCGACGATGTGCCCCGTGTCGACCACGAACCGGCCGTCCACGGGGATCTCGATGACGCCGCCATAGGAGTTCACCCAGAGATCACCCTGACCGCTGCACTCGAGCAGGACGAGCCCCTCGCCGCCGAGCAGCGTGCGGAGCCCGCCAAAGCGCACCTTCGTGTCCACGGAGCCGGTGTTCGCGAGGTAGCTCCCCGTCTGCACGAAGAGCTTCTGGGCACCGGTGAGCCGTTTGTGCACGATGTGCCCGCTCAGGGACGGCGCTAGCACGACCTCGCCCCCCTGAGGCCCCTGGAAGCGGTTGACGAAGAACGTCTCCCCACCCAGGACCTTTCGGAGAAAGGCCACGAGCAAATTCCATAGCAACCGGAACATCCCGGGCCGATAGCCCGCGTTGATGTGGGTCGTCATCTCCAGCTCGGGTGTGCGACGCACCATGGCGCCCGCCTCGGCTTGGATGCTCTCTCCTTGCTCGAGCTGAACTCGGAGCCAGGCGAAGGAGGGACCGTGTTCGATGAAGTGTTGCATTGAGCGCTCTCGCGGTCTCGCGCCCCCCAAGTCGCGGCTGCCCCGGTCGCGGGGCAGCGGCCCGACCTTGTGACGGGCCGGGCCGCGGTGCAAGGTAGGGGAGCCTCTGGCCTGGAAAACCGCTCTTCCGGTGCGCTGATCCCGATGCCCCGAGACGACCTACGAACCCCCTCCTCGACAGGCTCCCCCTCGGAGGACCCGGACGTCGGCGCTGCACCGCTCGCGGAGCCCGGCGCTCCGCCGTCGCCCGTCGCCGCCGAGGAGGAGACCATCGGCTTTCAGAGCAGCCCACGTCGGATCGTCTTGGAGGTGGGCTTGGTGGTGCTGATCATCATCGCCCTCGGCGCGGGGGCCACCTGGGGTGGCGGCGCTCTTGCGGGCGCTCTGACTCCCGTCGTGTCCACGCGCGTCGATCGGGCGATCGGCGCGAGCGCGGCGCAGCAGCTGACGCTCGGCGGCGGCGAGTGCCCGAACCCTGCGGCTCGCGCTTACGTGGAGGAGCTCGCGCGCCCCCTCCTCGACGCGGCCGGCGAGCTCCCCTTCGAGTTCGAGTTTCGGGTCGCCGACGATCCTGCGGTGAACGCGTTCGCGCTGCCCGGCGGCTACGTAACCGTCAATCGCGGCTTGCTCGAGGCCGCCGAGACCGGGGAAGAGGTGGCGGGGGTGTTGGCGCACGAGATCCAGCACGCCCTGCTCCGTCACGGCACGCGGCGGGTGCTCCGTCGATTCGGCGGGCGAGCCCTGCTGTGGCTGGCCACTGGCGGCTCGGACGTCCACGTCTTCGCTCAGTCCGTGGGGTACCTGACGGAGCTCGACTATGATCGCGTCCAGGAGAGCGAGGCGGATCGAGAGGGGCTGGAGCTGCTCGTTCGAGCTGGCGTCGATCCGCGCGGTCTGGCGACCTTCTTTGAGCGACTGCGCGCGATGGGAGGATCTGCGCTCCCCGAGCTCCTCTCGACGCATCCCGATCCCGGCAACCGCGCGGAGGCGGTGCGCGCCGCCGCTCAGGGCGGCGCGGTGACGCGGGCGTTGCCTCCTCCGACCTCGGTCAGCTGCCGTTGAACCGCCGGAACAACTCGTGGATGTCCGGGGCGCCGTCGAGCTGGGGGTGGAGCTCGCTCGCGGGCGGTCCGCCGGGCTGGCGCGCACCTCGGGCGGGCACGTCGAGCCAGGCGCCGTGGAGCCCGGCGTCTCGAGCTCCCAGCACGTTGTGCCAGTTGTCATCGATGAAGAGGGTCCTCTGAGGTTCGAGGCCCTCCGCGCGCACCACGTGCTCGAACACGGCGCGCTCGGGTTTGCGTAGCCCGATCAGGTGGGAGTAGTAGTCCTTGTGGAACAGCTCGCTCCAGGGGCCGTGGGCTCCCCCATGTTCCCGCTCGAAGCGCGCGATGAAATCGGCGAGGTGGAGCTCGTTCGTGTTGCTGAGCAGGTAGACCCCATGGGTCTCCCGGAGGCGCAGCACGAGCTCGATGTTCCGCCGGGGGACCTCACCGAGCAGCGCGTTCCAGGCCGCGTCGAGCTCGGCGTCGAGGCACTCCGCCTCCAGCGCCGCCCGCAGCGCCGCCCGAAAGCGGACGACGTCGATCTCGCCACGCTCGAAGCGATCGAAGAGATCCGCCTGACGAGCCTTGGAGTAGAAGCCGGGGAGCTGTCGCCGCGCCAGACGCTGAAAGGCCTCCGTCGTGGCGGAGTAGTCGAGGTTCAGCAGGACGCCGCCGAGGTCGAACACGACGGCGTCCCAGCTATCGAGCCCCAGAGGGCGACCGTCTCGAGGCATCAACCCGTGCGCTGAATGAGGTGGTAGCCGAAGTCCGTCGCGACGATCCCGCTCACGCTGCCCACGGGCAGCTCGAAGGCCGCCTGCTCGAAGGGCTTGACCATCTGCCCTCTGTTGAAGCTCCCCAGGTCGCCGCCGCGGGCGCGGGAGGGGCAATCCGAGTGCTTGCGGGCGAGCTCTGCGAAATCGCCGCCGCTCTGGAGTTCCTTCTCGATCTCCCCGATCAGGGTGAGGGCCTCCTCCTTCGAGCGTGTCGCCGTGGAGCGGGAAGACCCTCGGTACATCAGCAAAATGTGGGAGGCGCGGACGCAGTCTTGCATGGGATCGACTCAGCCTTTCTGGAAGGGCCTTTCATGAAAGGGCCTTTTGACGGGGCGCAGCCAGTCGCGGCTGCGTTCGGGCAGAGGCTAGCACGCAGGGGCGAGCCGCCAGCGTCCACGCTGGGCGCAGGTACGGCCGAGCGCACCTAACGCGCGTCGGAGTCCGCGCGGGGGGGCTGGGGTCGAGGCTCTCCGACCGCGGGGGTCTCCTGAGCTCGTCGCTGCGCATCGAGGAGAGGGTTGGACCGGTCCGCAGGTTCATCGGCTCGTCCCGGCGTGGGGTCGGGTTCGCCCGAGCGGGCCCCACGGACCTTGGGCGCGCTCACGTCGGGGAGTTCCCCCGCGGATGTCATGGCAGACGAGGGCTCTCGAGCCTGGGGACCTGGCTCGTACCGGACCTCGGCCTCGAGGCTCCGGGATGGGCCCGCGAACAGAAACCAGAGGAGAAGTCCGCCGACCAGGCCGAACGCCAGGCCCAGGGCGAGCCACCCTCTCAGGGAGCCTCGAGGTTCTCCAGGGCGCTCGGGGCTCACGGTTCGGCCTCGGAGCCCCGACACGTCCGACGCGAAGGGGCCGCCCTCACGATCGCACACCACGCAGGTGCCGTCGGGCCGAAGGACGAGCTTGTGTCGAGCGCAGCGCCGTGCGGGGGCGATGCTCCGGGGCCGGAGGCTCTGCCCCCTCCGGGAGGGCGCCAAGGAGGACGACCTGCTCGGCGCTAGGGATCTGCTCGGCGTCGACATTGACGAATGTCAACGTTGCAGTGATCCGAGGCCCCGCGTCAAGCATCTCACCACGGCGCGCGGGGGCGACCCCCGGGCGACCCCCCGGCCACTCCCGGGCGATAGTGCCCGGTAAACGGGACGGCCTGGTGACCGGGGGTGACCGGGACTGGATCGCCTTCCGTCCCGGCCACATCGAGCGGGACCTCGAGCTCTTCCGGAATCGTACGTCCCAGTACGTCTTCATCAGCTCCGCCTCGGCCTACGCCAAGCCTGTGGTGCGCGTACCGATCACGGAATCCACCCCCCTCGCCAATCCCTTCTGGCAGTACTCACGGGACAAGATCGCCTGCGAGGAGCGCCTGCTCCAAGCTTTCCGGGAAGACGGCTTCCCAGTCACCATCGTGCGACCGTCCCATACATACGATCACACGTTGCTGCCCTTCGATCCTTATGGAGGCGGGTACACGGTGCTCGATCGGATCCTCCGAGGGCGCCCCGTCGTGGTCCATGGAGACGGGACGTCCCTCTGGGTGCTGACGCACCACCAGGACTTCGCTCGGGGCTTCGTCGGTTTGCTCGGCCACCCCGCGGCCATCGGCGAGGCGTTCCACATCACCTCGGACGAGGCCACGATCCCGTTTCACCGCGGGGTCCGGGAGATCGTCTCCTACCACCTCCGCCATCCGGAGCGCTGCGTGGTCGATCCTACGGTGAACGAGCTCATGGACCGGCTCGTCGCGCGCTTCGCTGGCTGATTCTCCAGATTCTGCTCGGCCGCCCGAACGTTGAGGCAGAACGCGACGAAGTGGGGCGATAGGCCACGATGCTGGGCGTCTTGGAGGCGTCCGGAGGGGAGCCGGGTGGCGTCGTAGGCGCTGAAGGCGGTGGCACGCCGATTGCTTGATTCAGGTCGACCCACGAGTCACGTCAGGCGCCGTTCTCTTGCGGCCGAGGGCGTGGTGTCGGAGGCACCCGAGACCCACACAATGGCAGTCGCCGCATCCAAGTACGTTGCCTTTTCCAACCTCTTCGCGCGCCTCGAACCTGGTGTGCTCTTGGGAGGGCGCTATCGGATCGAGGAGGAGCTCGGCTCGGGCGGGCTCGGGGTCGTGTACAAAGCGCGTCACGTCGGGCTCGACGCGCTCGTCGCGGTCAAGGTCTTGCGCCCTGAGTACGCCTACGACGACGACCTGGTGGAGCGGCTCGAGGAAGAGGCGCGCTTGGCAGCGGGCTTGCGCAGCGATCACGTCGTGCGTGTGCTCGACGTCGGCGAGATGATCGCGGGCGCGTGTTACATCGTGCTCGAGTACGTCGTCGGCCAGGACCTGGAGGTGGAGCTCGCTCGCCGCGGACGCCTGCCGATCGGCACCGCCGTCGCCTACGGTCTCGACGTCTGCGCTGCCCTCGCGGAGGTGCACGGCCGGGGCGTGGTGCACCGGGACATCAAGCCCGAGAATCTCCTGATCGAGCAGCTCAACGATGGACGGCGACGGGTCAAGGTCGCCGATTTCGGCGCGGCCAAGCGCCTCCTGGGACGGCGGGGAGCGTCAGCCGACGACGCGGGCGGCTACGTGGGGACGCCCTGGTACATGGCCCCCGAGCAGATCCTCGATTCCCGTCAGGTCGACGCCCGCGCGGACATCTGGTCCCTCGGCGTGGTGCTCTACGAGATGCTCACCGACCATCTGGCCTTCTCGGGCCTCACGCCGCCGGAGGTGTATGCGAGCGTGATCTGTGGAGACGTCCGGCCGATCAGGGCGCACCGCCCCGAGGTCCCCTCGGCGCTCGAGCGCGTCGTGCTGCGTTGCCTCGAGAAGGACGTAGCCCTGCGCTTTCCCGATGTGGGGGAGGTGGCGTGCGCGTTGCGCGCCCTCCGGCTGTGCCCTGAGACGGCTCCGTGTTTTCACAGCGCCTGGACCTAGCTCGAGCAGCGGGCAGCGATCTCGAGCGTCGAGCTCAACGGCTGGGAGTTCCGAAGAGGGAGGCGGTCAGGGGCGAAGCCTCGCAGGCTGACGGATGACCTCCTCGGCGTGTAGCCGGGGTGGTTGACGGCGGGCAGGGGCGCCCCCGGCCCGCCCCGGACGTCACTCGCCGTCGTCGTCGTCGCCGCCGTCGTCGTTGCCGCCGTCGTCGTTGCCGCC
>JAEWOQ010000308.1 GCA_023460875.1 Pseudomonadota bacterium | reverse complement strand
GAGATCCGGTCCAGACTGCGACTGGCGTCTGCCAGCACCTCCATCGACGCCCGGAGCTCGTCGTGGTGCTGTTGCTGTCTCTCGAGCATCGCTAGCGCCCATACGGGGGCCCCGGAGAGTTCGATGTTTGGGTCCATCGGTGCCGAAGGGATCGTGTGACCAGGGGTCGTGGGGTCGTCGTCCACTGCGTACTCGGTCATTGGCGCGGGGCTCCGGGGCCGGGGAGGGCGAGGCTGTCGAGTTTCTCCTGCTCGCGACACGCCTGCTCGTACTGCTCCAAGCACTCATCGGAGCAGAACGGTGAGGCGTGGTCGGTTGCGGCGTTGGCGCGGCAGTAGGCGCAGAGGTCGTCGGTCATGCTGGCTCCGGTGCTGCCCAGTAGATGCGGCTGCCGTCGACGGGGCTGACAAGGCGCCCCTTGGGTGTGAGCGATTCGTGGTCGAGGTCGGGGACCGCGATCTGGAAGCTCGGCTCGCCCGCGATGTACCCGCCGCCAGGGGGCGAGTTGACCGCAGGGGTCCCCTGGATTCGCACGACCCCGCCAGCCTGAGCGCGGACCGTGCCGGTCGTCACGATGCGGTCGGGCGAAGACACGCTGAGCCTCGACCCGTCCACCCGGAGTTCCCCGCCGTCCGGCAAGTGTGCGGCCGTGCGAAGGTCGACGTGTGAGCCGTGGGTGATATGCGTGCGGCGCCCGAGCCAGATGGGCGCCTTCGCCGCGCCCGGAAACAGGGCGGTGCGTCCCAGATTCCCCGACGCGCCCCGAGACAGCTCCAGGTCGTAAGCACCACTCAGCCCGGACACGCCCAGCCCGTGGACGTCCAGCCACGTGCTCCCGATGGACAGCCGATGTGCCGTGAGCGTACCGGATACCTGATCCCCGCCGACCACGTACAGCTCACCGACAACGGAGACCCCCAGACCTACGTACCGGTACGTCGCCGGCTCGAACCGATAGGCGTAGCCTGCCCCGGTCCAAAATCGGCCGGGGTACACGTTCACCCACCCCGCCACCCGACATCCGTGGATGACGCCCGTGCCGTGCCACGTCCTCTGGAGGAGCGGTAGATCGTTCACCAACAGTTCCAGACCAAACAGGGCCAGATAGGCGGGACCCGTCCCCAGGTGGAGCCCGTCGCTCACGTCGAGCGTCACGCCCGGAGTGACGATCCGGCACGTCGTCCCTTCCGGCATGTCCTCGAGCGCGACGGAGACCCACACGCGGTCCGCCGTGTTCTGCACGATCGTGCGCCGCGCTCCTACGACCGCGGGATTGCTGCTCGCCACCACCTCGAGAGTCGCGCCCCTCTCGAGCCACTCATTTGGCGCCCAGGTCGCACCAGGCGCTCCGATCTCCACCGTCGTGCTGTCAGCGCTGACCGTCCACGGCGGCGCCACCTCGGCCCACTCGCCAGGCGCCACGATCTCAAGCCCGAAGCGCCGTCCTAGCGGGCGCCCGAGCACCGCCCCATCGTAGGGCTCCAAGCTCGGGCGCAGATAGACCGCGCCGACCTCCTCGTCCGTGACGAGCTCGATGGCTCGCGCGAGCGTCCGCACCGGGTCGTCCTCGGTGCCCGTTGCCAGGTCGCTCCCCGCGTCGCCGTCGACCCAGACGTCCGTCAGCGTGCCGTCCTCCGGAACGTCACCCGGGTCAGGCTCCGCCGTGTATTCGATGGGCTGAGGGTGGACGTAGACCGTCCCGGAAAACACCGTGTCGGAGCTCCCGCCGCGGGAAACCCGGACGACGAGCTTCATTTCGAGCGAGCGCTGGACGGGAGCCGAGGACCAGGGAGCAACGGCGGTGGCCAGCCTGATGACCCCTGCCTCGTCGACCTCGATGCCATTCGGCTCGACGGTGTCCCAGCTGAAGCTCCACGTCGGTTCCTTGATCGGCCCGACCCAGAGCTTCGCCTGCACGCGACTCCCAGCGAGCGCCGACGCGGGAGACACGGGGATCTCGATGACGTCGGTGTCCCATGCGGTGATGATGAGGCGAGGGGAGTGGGCCATTACGCTGCTTCCTCGAAGGTGTGGACGTTGCCGACGACGCGGGCGGTTGCCGTGGCCTTCGGGCGGACGCGTGCTGTGCCGCTCGGCTTGGGCGCAACGCGCGCGGGGCCGGCGGTGATGGGGGGGAGGGGAGGGAACCCGCCAGTGAGGTCGGCTGTGAGGTGCAGTGCCGCCGCGGTGGCGCCCGACAGGCCCGCCCAGCCCGACAGGTTGCCCGCCGTGCTGAGTGCGCAGGCCACCGTCCCGGAGAGCGCCCCGGGGTCCGTTGGCGCCTCCAGATCCCCAGCAAGAGCGAGGGTCGCCGAGACGCTCCCGGACAGGCTCGCCCAGGCGCTCAGCTGCCCCGTGGCGGCCGCCTGTGCAGTCGCGGCACCCGAGAGCGCGGCGTTGCCGGAGAGCCCGCCCACGGCGGCAAGGGACGCGGCTGTGGCGCCGGAGAGGCTGGCGCTCCCGGAGAGGCTCCCCTGCGTCGAGAGGACCGCCCCCGCCGTGCCGGAGAGCTCCGCGGTCCCCGTCAGATCACCGGAGGCGGATAGCGAACACGCGATCGTGCCCGAGAGGGCCCCGCTCCCGGGGTCGGTCGCCGTCAGGTCGCCCGCGACGGAGAGCGCAGTCTCCACTGTGCCGCTGAGGTCAGCGACTCCAGCCAGGCTCCCGGCGGTGGAGAGCGAGGTGGCCAACGAGCCCGAAAGGGCGGCGCCCCCCGAGAGGCCACCGGACGTCGTCAGCTGCGCCGCCGCGCTACCGGCCAGGTCGCATGTCGCGGTGAGCTCGCCATCCAAGGCGGCGACGCACGCCAGCGACCCCGACAGGTCCGCGGCTCCGGTCAGTGTGCCCGCCGTGGACAGCTGGGCAGCCGCGCCACCGGAGAGGTCGGCGGTCCCGTCGAGGGTGCCGCTGGCAGACAGTGCGGCGCCGACGGACCCGTTCAGGTCTGCGACGGCGTCTAGATCGGCGCTGGCCGCGAGCGCCGCGGTAACCGTGCCGGACAGCTCGGCGAAGTCCCCGCCACCTCCGATCGGCGGCTCTTGCGCGACCCAAGCGAGGTTCAAGCCCTGCTCGGTGAGGTGGTATCCGTTCCCCGAGACGTCGTCCGCGTCGTCGTCGAGCGGCCACTCGGCGATCGGGGTTGCGACCGCGGTCAGGGACGCTCGCTCGAGATCCAGGTCTGCGGAATTAGGGACGATGCGCCAAGCGCGAAAGAGCCCCGGGTTTGTGTTGGAGCCTACCGGCTCGCTCCAGATGTCGTCACCGAGCCAGAGCCCCTCGATGGCGGTCTCGTAACGATCCCCGATCTCCGCGGTCCCGAGTTCGACAACGCCCTCGTCTTGGCCCGGACGGTACACGAGCACCGTGACATTTTCTTCGTCATCGAATCGGAGACCGCACCAAAACCACTCACCGTGCGGGATCGCGTTCGTGAAGATCGTGTCGCCGTAGCTGTACCGCCAGTTGAGGACGTCGCCACTTTGGTTGGTGTGAAACGTGCAATGGGAGTCGTTCCCGGGAACGACGAGGTAGACGACGGTCGCCCAGTCATCCGACGGCAGATCGGTGAGCACCCAGCCGCAGATCGTGAACCCAGCCAGGCTTGGGAGGCCGCCCGATGTCCGGTTCAGGTGCGAACCGGTGCCCATCTGCGCGGTCATCGAAGTCTCGTCTCCTTGGGCCGAATCGGCGCACGCTCACTCCTGAGCACGCGCCCGTCAGTCGTGAACATCGCCCGGATGCTGATGGCCGTCGCCTCAGCGCTGGTGTCGCTCGACCGGTCGTAGGTCGCGCTTTGGCCCGCGTCTCCGGTCACGATGATGCGATAGGGAGAGCGGCTCGTGTCGCGATGGACGCACACGCGCACCCGTCCCCACGCGTCGGGGTACCAGCCTCGAGTGAGGATCTGGCGCGCGCCTTCCTCGAAGGCTGGGTGTCCAGCGGTGGGGCGAGTGGTCACGAGTCAGACCTCAGTCCAGCGTGCCGACGATTGTCCCCGCGCCAAACCGCGGCGTGATGCCGCTACTGATGGCGCGCGATGCGCCGAGAGCGCCCTTCATGAGCACCTTTCCGGCGCCGCTCGCTGCCGTCCCGAGCGCGAAGTGCGTGATTGTGTTGGAGCCACCCGTTGCTGCGGGGAACGCGATCTCGGCGGTGTTCTCGAACGCGCCGTCAGCCACGGTCCACCCGCCGCTCGTGCGCGCCACGGCCACGCGGTCGTAGCTGGTGTAGTCCGCCTCGTTGGTTTCCTGGTCGCCGGCCTCCCCGACGTCTCCTGTGTGCAGGGAGACGTAGAGGTTCGTCAGCGGGCCGCTTGCCGCGTTGTCCGCGATGTTGGAGATCGCGGTGCCGTTGAGGATGAGGGCGAGTAGTTCGGTCTCGAAGGTGTTGCCGAAGGACATGGTGTACCTCTCCCGGACGCGCCGGGGTCAGGGGTGGTTGGGGCCGGCGCGATGGGGCGTCGGCGGTCAGTGTTCAAGGCTGGCTTGAGCAAGGGATCGCGGGGCGCCCTTGTTCAAGTCAGGGACGCTCAGCAAAAGCTCTCGCGAGCGCAAGCGCGGGCCCGGGGTCACTCTTGCGTCCCGGGCTGATGTCGTCGTGCCCGACCGTTTCGATGATCGGGTAGTGCTCCCGGAGCAGGAGGTAGAGCTGAGCGCAGAGGTCGACCTCCTCCTTCGAGAACCGTGCCCAGTGCGTCCAGGACTTCGGCGTCGTCCCGCTCTTGTGGCGCGCCTCGACCGCGTCATCCTCGGGCCACGCCTTGCCCCAGACCGTGCGCAGCTTCCCGTCCGTGCCGCGGATGAGAGGTCCGGGGTTGGCGATCTCGACTCCGATGGAGAAGGCGTTCACACCCGAGCGCCCTCGCCAACTCGACTGCCCCGCATGGCTACCCATCTCGTTGAAGGGGAGGTGCTGCACGATCTGGATGCGCGAGTGCTCGCCCGTGTACCAGCCGTCAATGCTCAGGTGCGCCCAGAAGTTCTGGTGCTGCTGCGCCGCCACCGTCGCGTCGATGCTGTCCGTCACCGCGTAGTGGATGACGAGCACCTCCGGCGTGATGGTGCGGCCCTTCCGGCCGCGCACCTGCCTGAGTTCGATCTCGTCGTCAGGATCGCAGACGAGCCAGTGGTCTTCGATGCGCAGGGTCATCGTCTCTGCTCCCTCTCGTCGAGCTGAGCGCGCCGCTCCTGGCGCGTGAGGATGCGGTGGTGGCAGTCCGTGAGCCGGTAGCCCATGCACATGCCGCAGCACCCACGGATGCCGCCGCGGCGCCGCTTGCGTCGGGGTTTGGGGTTGGCCAAACGAGCACCTCACGCAGGACACAGAATCTGCCGGCATGGACCTATCTGCCGGGAATCACCGTGCTTTTTTGGACACTCGGCGGGACACACTCAGGTCGCGTCGAATGGCGCGTTGCGGTCGTAGACCCAGGGCGTCACGGCTTCGTCGGCCCGCGCCGCTTCAGTCGCTCGAGCTTCAGCGGGCTCCGGAGATCCGCCGGCGTCTCGGGCGGCAGGTCGTCGCGCTTGCCGCTCACGTAGTCGATCGCGTCCTGGATCAGCGGGGCGAACAGCGCCGCGATCCGCAGCACCTCTGCCGCGCTCACGACCCACCGTCCCCTCCGAGCCACGCGGCCGCCATGGCGATGCTCTGGCGTGCGCTCTCCGGCACCTTGACCGCGGGGTCGTCGGCGAGCTGCTCTAGCAGCCTCACGGCGTCGCCTAACGCGCGCCGCACGTCGAGAGCCTCACCCGTCACCAGGTGCTCGTGAGCCGCGGTGAGGGCGGCGTGGGCGAGCTGTAGGCGCTTGCTGCGCGCCTCGGCGTGTGCCTCGTCGTCGGCGGTGTGGCCCTCGGCCAGGAGCCGGTCGAGGCGAGCCTCTTCCAAGGCGTCTAGCGTCGCGAGAGCCAGGCGCGCGGCGTCGTAGGCCACGCGGGCGGGGCTCGACGTGCTCGCGAGAGGGGCCTGTGCCGGGCGCGGCTGGCAACCTGGCGCAGCGGCCACGACCACCAGCGCCACCGCGAGAGGCAGCGCCGCGAGCAACCGGCGCAGCGCCTTGCGGGCGAGTCGGATCACAGCCCGCCTCGCGACTTCTCGTTCAGCAGCGCGGCTTCGACCTGATTCTTCAGCAGCGCATCGACGCTGTCCGTGACGCGCCGCAGCTCCGCGAGGCCCGCGGCACCGAGCTCGACCTTGGCGCGCTCCACGGCGATACGGAGAGCCTCCTCGGCGGTCGCAGACGTGAGCTGCCCATCGACGAGCTTGATCCGCTCGACGAAAGTCTGGTGGGTGGCGAGCACCGCGTTCCGGGCTGCCGTCTCGACGCGCTCGAGGATCGCGCGCTGGCGCTCCGTCGCGAATCGCTGGCTGAGAAAGTGCCCGGCGCGCGTGATGCCGACGAGCAGGACCGTGCTGACGAGGACGCCGAGCGCCTCCAGCACCGCGGGGGTGAGGATGGATTCGAACATGTGATGCTCCTGTGGGAGGGGGCGACGCGCGCGGAGGGGCGACGCGGCGGGGGTGATTCAGGCCAGTGGGCGAAGGTCGCGACGCAGGGCGCCAAGCGGGTTCACGCGGCTTCCCGCTGGAGCGCCTCGCGGAACATCGCGAGTTCCCCAACGTTCAGGGGTCGACCGAAAACGAGCATGTACGGGATGTCGAGCACCCCAGCACCAGCGGAGATCCTGGCACTGGTCGGAGCGATCGTAGCCAGGTCGAGAGCAGCGCTGTAGCGCTGCCCGTCCACCCACATGGCGTTTTCCGGGTCGTCCGCACCGGCGAACACGTGAGCGAAGAACCTCTGCGACAGATCCCGGCTCGGACCGATGGCGGTAACGAGCGTTGTCCCGTCATGCCGGTGCACCTGGTGAGACCCAGCTCCGGTGCCAGAGACCCACCACCGGTGCCTGTAGGACGTGCCCTCGCGGGTCTCCCAGAGGAAGGTCGTCGGGCTCCCACTGCTCAGGCCAGCGTACTGGATGACGGTGAAGCCCTTGTTGGTGCCCGCGAGCGCTCCGAACATGCCGTTCGTCGTACTCACCTGCGCAGCGACGTTCAGGCGCAGCGCCTGCATCCCGTCGAGCTCCGCGACGCCCGTCGTGCCCACGGTCGGGAACCAATGCGATGTGCCAACGACGTCATGCCACGCAATGAAGTTGCCGCCCGACAGCTGGATGCTGTCCGGTGTGTAGGCGTTGTCGAGGCCGTCAGTCGCGTATGTTTCGATGAGGTCGCCGATCGAATCCTCGATGGAATGCCGGTCCAACCACTCGGTGATGGTCTCGAGTTCCGCCTCGTCTGCTGCGGTAGCAAGGATCGCGACGCCCGACACCCACCCGAGCAGGGGCCAGTTGTCCTCGTCACTCCGTGTGCCGACGACGAACGTGCCGGACGGAGGGTCATCTGTCGGGTCGCCCAGTTCCCCGGACAGAGGATCCGACATGTCGTCCAGGTACAGGTGGATGGTTGATCCGGACTTCCGGAGTACGGCTGAGTGGGTCGTGCCGGCAGCAACCGCGTTGTCTGCTGTCTCCAGCACGAGAGAGGACGATCCGTCGGTCAGGTAGACCGCCTGCAGGGAGCCCAGCGCGTCCACCGTCAGCGAGAGTCCTGTTTGGCCAGTTGCCGGCGGGCGTGTTCCGAGCAGGTGCTGTGTCCCCGAGAGTTCGCGAAGCCGGAAACGGATCGCGATCGTGTAGTCTCCGGTTGCGGCATGCAGGCCGGCAAAGTCGCTGGGCTGGAGATCGGAGGACAACGATAGCGAGTCCGCGAAGTAGGCCACCCTCCCGGCCGCATTCCTGACAGCAAATGGGTAGTTCGCTGGCACGGGCTGCTCCATCGAGCCCGCGAGGGAGCCCGGGTTGCTCACCCCCGCGATCTCCCCGAAGCTGCCGCCCCACGCGTCTTCGAAGGACACCAGCAGCGCCAACGGCAATGGCGGCGTCACGCCGTCCAGCCCCCGACCGCTCCGCAAGAGCGCGAACAGCCACTCGACGGAAGGCACCCCGAGCGCGTCTTCGCGAAAGAACAGCGCCTGTCGCATCCATCCCACGAGCGGGCGGGCTCCAGAAGCGGCTGCGCCAATCACCATCGAATGGCTCGGGGCCTCGGCAGAGGGGCTTGTGATTGCGGACCCGCCGCCTACGTGGGTCCCGTTCACGTGGATCCTGAAGAGCCCGCCGCTCTTTTCAACGACGACCGCGCAGTCCGTCCCCACGTCCACGAGTCCGTTCCCCGAAGTTCGGGTCTGAACTGTCGATCCATTGCCGACCGCTACCCGAATTGCCCCCGAGGCCGTGACCTGCAGAGCGAATCCCACCCCGAGGCCACCCGGGTCAGAAGTTGAGAGGATGTCGGCGGTCGCGCTGAGGTCATCGACCCGCACGAGTAGAGCGACCCGCCCATTACTCGTCCCGTCGTGGAGCCACGACCAGTCCGTCGCCGACGCGCTGGACTCGAGCCGGCGCCCCTCGCGGAAGTACGCGGCGCCCGCTGAGCGATCCAGGAATGGCCGCAGGCTTGGCGTCGCTTGCCACCACAGCGCGAGGAGCGACCCGCCGCTGGAGGTGTTATCGATGAAGTCGAAGTCTATGCCCGGTTGGTTGCTCACGGGCTCGCGACGCAGGTCGATCGACGCGAAGAGGTCGTAGTTCTCCGGGTCCAACCGCGGGACAGCCATCGCCCCAGCGACCATAAGGTCCAGGAAGCTCACACCTCCTCCAGTGCCCCGTAGAGCACCCATTCGTCTGCAGCGATCTTCGCGAGGATCGCGGGCAGGTACTGGTCCCTGACGCGCGGCAAGAATCCCGCTGGGACGTGCAGCGTCACGCCGTCCCCGGCTACGAACTGCAGTTGGCCGGCGCCCAGCTGCAGGAACGCAACCCGCGTCGCTGCGGGCCACGCCTCCGCAGATTCAGGCGGGATCGTGATCGTGGTGGTGCTCCCGCTCGTCGTTCGCAGTTCCTTCGCCCGGTCGGCGAGTTCGAGCGTGTGCGACGTGCCGGCGATCTCGCGGACGGGGACGGAGAGGAGGTTGTTGACCGTGCGTAGCGACCGCTTGTAGTCGCCTGTCCAGTGCCGGACAGGATCGAACTGGGCTTCCTCAAGGAACCCCGAGTCCTCGATCCCGCTGGCGCTCGGGATCTTCAGGACGGTGGCGTCGTCGAAGAGTTCGGGAGCGACGACCCCGTTCCGCCTGCGGTCGTTGACCTCGAGCGTCGGGAAGTACTTCCCCCACAGGTCGTGTCCCACGGGCATGGTGACCGGTGGCGCGGGGGCTCCGTTCTTCGTGATGACGTAGTAGCCGTGCCCTCCTGGGAGCTCCGTCCACCCCACAGGGCACTCGAATCCTTCGGGGTACTCCCGCAGGCGGTACTCGGCGCGGTTCACCCCCGCCGGGTTCTCCGGCGAGAAGACGACGACGTCGCCATGGGCCACGATGACGACGCCCTTCTGGGGCGCGCTGCTGTTCACGGAGGCCTGGAGGGTGGCTTCTGGTGTTGCCATGGGCAGTTACTGGGGGAGGGGAGCCATCAGCGGACGCCGAGCTCGAGGCCGACCACGGACCGCGAACGACGCGGGTTTCGGCCATGTGGCCGGACAGGGGTTCACTTGACGCGCCGGACAGGGCTTGGTCATTATGTCTGGACCATGAACGAGCCTGGACGTTTCGCAGACCTGCCCCCGAAGGAGGCGCAGAAGCTCATGAGGGACGCAGTTTCGTCCGGGGTCTTCCGGGCTGTGTTCCTGCTGTGGTTCCTCGGCGGAGCGCTCTGGCTGCTCGCGATGGTGTTGATCGGGGGAAGGTAGGCGCGCGGCGATGAGGTGGTGCTGGAAGGCCACTCTGGTCGCCGCCGGGGCCCTAGCCGTGCTCGGCGGCTCGTTGCTCTTCGCTGTCCAGCGCTACGCGGCGGCCTCCAGGGCTGAGACGGAGCAGGCGGTCGCTCGACTACGTGCACAGAGGGCGGAGTTTGACCGGCGGGACGCCGAGTCGCCTCAGGATAGGCGCCTTCGTATCGCCAGCGATGTGTGGGGCGACTTTGACTCCATCACGGAAGAGTCGCTTCGCACCAAGGAGACCCTTGCGACCTTCCTGCACCGCGCCAATCGTGTTGCTGACGCGCTGCCAGAGAGCGAGGCCGCGGAGATCCTCGAGGTCATTGTGGCCGGAGAGCGCGGTCTTGCGACTGGGGATGGTCTCTCGACGCTTGTCCCCTCCGCTGACCCCGAGCGGTGCGAGAAGCTCGCCGAGCGATGGCTCCGTGGGGAAGTGACCGAGGAGCTCAGGGAGGCGGGATTTCGGTCGCTTGAGTGTGGGGACCGGAGGTGGTCGTGGGAAAGCTTGTGACGCGCTGGGCCGTCTTCGCATGCTTGGGGCCCCGCGACGCTGACACGTCCGGGGGCCGGTCCGAATCCAGGAGAATTCGAATGATGAACACGATGATGATGCGGGCAGTTACCAAGGTTTTTGCAATCGGAGCGCTGCAGCTTGCGTGTAGCCTAGACCTGTCGCCGAGCTCAGCCGGGCCAGGTGGACACGGTGGGGCTGGCGCCGATCCTGGTGCCGGTTGGGCCGGTGCGCCCGACCCGCCCGAGGACGAGCCGAGGAGCACGAGGTGCCCGGAGGGCGATTGGGAGTGTGAGGGGCGCCAGGCCCAGATGTGCCCCTTCGAGGTGCGGGAGTGGGCCTGCTCCACCACGAAGGCAGGAGACTGCATCTGGTCCAGCAAGTGTCCCGACGGATGCGAGTGGGTCTGCGTTCCCCAGGATGGGGGCGGGTGCGACTGGGAAGGCGGTTGCCCTAAGTGACCCCTACCCGATTCACGGGCGCACCCCGTGCCGCATCACGACGACGACAGGAACACGATGCTGAGTGTTCCGCCGGAGTGTAGGTCGAACGACGTGCCTAGACCGCTAATCAGCACATTCAGGCTGAGACGTTGGGACGCTGGGTCCGTGATGGCGACCTGAGACGTTCTCTGGATGACCGTTGAAATCATGGTGCTATCACTGAACCGCTCGCCGGCAGCCACCCACAGTTGGGTTGCGCCGCGATACAGTTGGATCACCGGGAAGTGAGGATCGTTCGAGGATGACGATTGGCCTCGCGCGTACAAGGAGACGAGATAGCGGCCGTTGCTCGGTAGTTCGACGTCCGTGTTCCCTGGACCAACCAACGTGAACCCTGGGTCTGCGAATGACTCGGTGAGCGCGATCCGCGCATCGGTATCGACCGTTTGGTTTGTCCACGTGTACTCGGAGCACCTAGCTGTCACCTTTTGCGCTGCCAGTGCCGATACAGCGTTGCTCACCAGGTTCTCCACCCAGCCCTTCGGGGCGACTTGGTCCGCGTGCGAAGGGGCGAGCACACGGATGCCGGCGCCGCCCACTTCGATCGGGGCGCTCGGCGCGTACGCTCCGCCGTCATGACCGTCGACGGCTCGCGAAAGGTTTCGATCGATCTTCTCGAACTCATGGGGTTCGACGGTCGAGTTCGGGATCCAGAGGCCGGAACTGCGTACTCGCGAAAAACTCATGACGGAAGCTCCAGTGCGCCAAGCGTCGTGACGCCAAGGCGGCCGACCCCGACCCGGAATGGACCGGTGGTGCCGTCGGCGGGGATGGCGGGCGCGGTGTTAGTGACGGGCGTGTAGGTGTTGTCGTCGCTGTACGCAACGCCAGTTGGGAAGTGCAGGAACGCGCCTGGCGCGCCGGGCACTTCAAGTGTCCATGGCAGCAAGCCGTGGATCGTCGCGGTCCAGTCGACGCCGCCGTTCAGGGACACGCGCACATCAATCTCTCCTACACCGAGGTTCGGAGGCTCAGCGGGGCCGCTGTAGTAGAGCACCTCGACCCGCAGCCCAGGGAGCCGCGCGTATGCGCCGGAGACTGTGACCTCCGGCGGGATAGTGCCAGAGCCGACAAGCGCGTCGCTGCTGACGTACTCGACGGCTGGGGCTCCGGGGTCGGCACAGGTCAGCGTCCATGTGGAAACTCCACGGAGGAGTCGTCGAAGGGCGCGGTTCGCCTTGTTGCGGAGACGATCGACACGGGTAGCCTCCTCGGAGAGGACGACCACGTTGTGTCGCTTGGACGTGGCTTGGTTCGGGTGCCTCCCTGTCGCGAGCACCGTCCCACGGTCATGGGGGTGCAGGAAGGTGGCCGCGATGCGGCTCGCCCCGTCACTGCCGACTTCAACGCCTTCGATGGTCACAGCTTCCGCGCGCCCGTAGTCGCCCGCATCTACGATGACGCGGTCACCCGCGAGCAGTTCGGAACGCGCTCCCGCAACGCTCTCATAGCGGACGGCGTAGGGGGCTCCGGGCATCAGCACTGGGTCGAGCAGACGGAATACGCTGCGCTGGGTCCCGGGCGGCGCGTAGACACCGACAGCCGTGGGGTCCTCCGTGCTTAGGATGGCGTCTTCGGCGTCGGTGGTGACGTAGGCGATGAAGTGCTCTCCCAGCACGTCCCGCAGCACGGCCTCGACGTTCGACCGCCGGGCCCCGCGCGCGATCCGCATCGCTGCTGCGAGGGCTCGACGTCGTTCGCTGAGCCGATCCCCTGGATCCGGGATGATGCCGAAGTCCCGCTCCAGCGCCGGGAGTAGCTCCAGCGCACGGTCGGGCCGATACTGGTTCCCGGCGCGATCGAGCGCGTAGAGCCCACGCGCGAAGGCCATCGCGTTGGCGTAGACGCGCGCCATGGCGAGTGAGTCGAATTCCTCCGAGTAGTTCTTCCCGGATCCCAGCTGGCGCACCATGTCCCCGTAGATGCACTGGCCGTGCGTGGGCCGCGCCGAGAACCGGAGGTGCCCGAAGGGCGCGAAGGCCGAGAAGCGCATGGGGTCAGTTGATGGTGATCGCGAACCCAACGCGCCCGGGTGAACCGCTCTCGAATGTTCGGACCCGAACGCCGTTCGGAATCTCGAAGGCCTGTCCTGAGCGCAGTGAGCTCGAATCCGAAAGGATGGTGAGTCCGGTCGGCGCGCACTGGTGCGGGGGGAAGAAGTTCGCTGGCCATGTCACTTCGATCACGCCTTCGGACACCTCGGCAATGGCGAGCTGTCCCGCAGCCAGGGCGCTCCGGGGCCCGGTGACGCGCGCGATCGCAGGGGCGGGCCCGTCGTAGGTGACCTCGAACTTCAGGGACGCGACGCCGCGGGCGAGAGCCGCGACCTGGCGCACCTGCTGGTTCCAGCCCGCGGCAGTCGGGTGCTCCTTGTCGTCCGGTGGGTACTCGAGGTCGTCGACCTTTTCGTCCCCGCCGAGGTCGTCCGTCGAGGGACGGCGGGGGAGGACATCGTTGGCGGGGTCGCCATCCCAGGTCAGGTAGAGGGCTGCGAGGCTCATGGGGTCTCCGGGAACACGCTCAGCGAGCGCAGGCTGAGGATGCTGCTCAGGACGCCAGGCTCCCCCGTGCTGGGCACGAGGCCGTCCCCCTCGAGCACCTTCACGTCAGCAACGGACTCATTTGGCAGCGGGGGCTTCGTGGGGTCCGGGTTCGGAACGGTGGACGCTGCTGTGATGAGGTCCCGGGTGGTCAACGCCGAGGGCCAGTGCTTCGGCGGCCGAGGGCTCCGTCGCTGGCGCCGACCCTCATCGTAGAAGGTCGCGACCTGTTCCCCGGGGCCCAGGCGGTCGAAGTAGGCGTGGACGCCGGGCAGGAGCGTGACGAGCGAATCGCTCCACGGGATCGCCCTCTGGCCCACAACCGGCACGTACCCGGTGTCGCTCACGCTGAGCGTGACGTCGACAGCGATGGTCCAGGGTCCGGAGCCCGTAACGGAGGCGATCCGCTTCCGCCGAAACGTGAAGTCCGCTCGGTCATAGAAGCCGATGGTCTGGCCTGCCTGAGGGGGCGTCGCGCCCGTGTAGACGTCGTTCTGAGTCTTGAGGACGAAGACCGTCGAGCTCGTCGCCTCGGCCACGACCACAGCACCGGGGCCGCTGATGGGGGCGGGCTCGTAGTAGGGAGGCCACTGCACGAGGTCCTCCCAGCCGACCGCGGACTCCTCCCAAGCCACGGCGTAGACGACGTCGGCATCGTCTTCGACGAGGGTTCCGGCGAAGAGTCCGTCGTCGCCCGGGAACTTTCCCGCGGTATGGGCCTCCATCAGACCAATCTGGACGGCGTTCGGCACTCGGGAACCCCCGGAGCGCAGGGGCCGCAACGTGAACACGAGGCAGGTGGTGCCCGGCCCGCGGATGCCTGGGTAGGTGAACGCCTTCTGGACCGCGACCGCTGGGGTGCTCTGCGCGACGAGCTGGTATTCGGCATCGTTCCCGCTTGCGGCTCGCGTGCGCTTCTCCTCCGCGATCCGCTCGAAGAACTCGCGGTCGTCCTCCGCCGGGCGCCCACCGCTGAGCCCCGAGCCGTCGGCCTGCTCGAGGACCGTGACGATGGACCCCGAGCCTGGTCGCGGGCTGGTCCATTTCAGCGGTGTCCCGGGGGAAAGGTTCGTCGCCGTCCCACCGTCCTTCCCGACGATGGGGATCGCGTTGCCCGTGAAGTAGCGCTCCGTCTTGATGACGCGGAACAGCATCCCGGAGTCATCGTGGATGAGTTCGTCGTTCTCGCGGATCGTGCTGCCGCCCGAGGAGGTGACCGCCTCGACGTAGCCCGAGCCGCCGACCTCGCCGCGGCGCGGCTCGACGCCCTCGCGCTCTGCCCAACGGTCGAGGGCCTTCCCGCGGGCCTCTTCCATCACGGAGTTCTTCCCGATGACGACCGCGTTCGCGTAGATCGGCATGAGCGCGTCGGCTGCGATGCGCGCGTCCACGTCGGGCTGGGTGCCAGGCCCGGTGTCCGCTTCGGGAACGCGGAGGCGGTGGGATCGCTTCCAGCGATCGATCTCCGTGTCGCGGCTCGGAACCACGATCTCGCCTGGCAATTGGTCGATGGGCATGGCTTCAGAAGCGCGGAGTCTGACGACGTCCAGTGGCGCGGTTCACGTAGTCGACCGCGAAGAGGATGCGGCCGCGGGTGGAGGTATCGACCTCGATGGAGCGCACGGCGATCTCTCCGGCGGCGACGAGCGGGGCGAGCACCCTCCGCACGCGGTCCTCGACCTGCGCTTGAATGCGCTGCTCGTCGATGTAGCGGATCGCGCCCACCGTCTGCCCCACGTCCGGCGCGGAGCGAATCGAGCCCTGCACTGTCCGCAGGAGGAGGAAGACCTTCGCATCGACGGGGTGCGCGCCCTTGTACTGGCCCTGCTCGTCGAGGACGAAGTCGCGCCGCATCCCGTCGAACGCAAGCGCCATCGGGCGGCTTGCCTTCCGGCGGGGCGTTTCGGAGACCGGGTCGAGGCCGAAGGGGCCGACGCCGCAGGGGAAGCTTCCGAAGCCCATAGCGTCACGAGGGTGGGTCG
>JAEWOQ010000307.1 GCA_023460875.1 Pseudomonadota bacterium | reverse complement strand
GCGGCGGGCGAGCTCGACGCCCGCGCGCGCCTCGGCTGCGCGGCCTACCGAGGATCCTTGGGAAGAAGCGATTGTGCGGCTCATGACGACGATCTCAGAGGTAGAAGTGCAGTTGGCTCAGGAGGGTCAGAGGCTCGTTCTGCCGCGACACGAGGTCGAGGCGCACCTCGAACTGCTTGGCAAAGAACCAATCGAGGCTCACCCAGCCCCCGAGCTTCGGCTCGCCCAAGCCAGGCCCCACGGACGGCGCCCCCGTCAGGACCGAGCGCCCTTCGTCGAGCATCTCACCAGTGAGCAGAAAGTGTAGCCCCTGCACGATCTCATAATCGGCTTGCACGAAGCCGACGTAGCCCGCCTCCGCGTTCGTGCGGAACAACATGTTCGCCTCGAACATGAGCGCGAGCTGATGCATCGGCGCCCAGCGGCCCATGATGCCGTGAGCCTGGCGTACGACGTTCGTGTCACCGGTGAAGCGATCGATGTTCGTGCTCGTCACCTTACTGCTGACGCCCACGGCCATGTTGTTCGCCGCGATGGCCTCCGCGTAGGCCGCGTATCCCCGCTCACGCACCTGAGAGGGGTGGATCTGGTAGTTGCCCGCGATGCCCATGATCTCGGCGCGGACGCTCTGGCCGACATAGGCCAACGCGACGCCGTGCTGTTGATCAGACTCCCGATCTGTCATGGTGCTCTCACGCACCCACATCGTGTGCTCGGGGATCCGCAGACCGAACGGGAGGTTCATCCTCCCCGCGCGCACCGTGAAGGCATCTGCGAAGTCGACGCCCACCCAGTGGGTGCGGGAGATGAGGTTCAACTCCTCCCCCTGGCCGGTCGTGACCTGGGCCGCGCGGGCGTGTGGGGACCCGACCTTGACCCGTGAGATCCCTCCGCTCGCCGAGGCGCGGAACGCGCCGAACTGCACCTGGCCATACAGGTCTGCCTGCATCACCGGGACCAGCGAGTTCTTGCTCCCTTCGGCGGTCGGCCGATACACGTTCAGGTTCCGGTACGTACCGCCGAGCAACAACCACTCGGGGGGCTCCCACAGACCCCACAGGACGCCGGTGGTCGGCTCGCCCAACGAGTCGTTGGGACCCGCTGCCTCACCCTCGCCGTCGTCGTCTCCACCGTCAGCGGCCGAGTCGCCTCCGTAGTGCATCCTCAAGAGCAAATCGCCTTGAGCGCGCCCGTAGGTGGTAAGCAGCTCGCCACCGCTGGGATCGGCGTGACAGGTGCCGCAGGCCGTATACGAATGCCGAATCATCCACGCATAAGCGTGCGCGGACTCGGACCACGACCACACTACGCACGATACGGCCAGGGCCAACAAGAGCTTGGGAGCAAACCAAGCTCGACGCCCGTTTCCGCCAGACATGGGGCGGAGCATGCTTGCAGTCGCAACGGAGGTCAACGCGCCTCGAGATGAATCGCCACGTCGGGGACGCCTCCACAGATGGGAGTAGGATGTGAGAACTGCTCCTCCAGTCAGCACGCCCGGGACGCATCGACAAAACGCGAACGGCGCGCCCCAAGGACCCTCGAGTCCCTGGGACACGCCATGGCTGAGGCCAGCTCGAGCAGCTACGCGGGCCGCGTTTGCGCCGAGGACGTCAGCTCCGCACCTTCCGGGTGTGGAGCTCGACGTGTCAGCGCCGTCGAGGCCCTTCGCTCTCGACGGCGCGCCCGCGGCTCACTTGTCCTGCAGAGTGACCTTCACGCTGACCTTCACGTCCGGCTTGACGCATACGCCCAGGTAGCAGGGCTTCTCGATCCCGAACTCCTCGATGTTGACGGTCGTGCGCCCCGACACCTCGTAGTCCTCGCCCTTTCGCTCCACCTTGTAGTAGACGGGCACGCTCTTCTCCTGCCCGTGCAAGGTGAGCTTGCCGGCCACTTTCCCCTTCGAGGCCTTCCCCGCTTCCGGCAACGTCAGTTGGCTTCGCTCGACGACGAGCTTCGCCTCCTTGTGCTTCTCGACCGCGAGCGCCTTCTTGAGGTGGTCGTCGCGCATCTTGATCCCCGTCTTCAGGTCCGTGACGCCTGCGACGAACTCTATCTTGCCGTCCTTCTCCGTCACGGTGAGCGAAGAACCGGTGCCATCGATCTTGAGCCCGGCTGGGCCGACAGCTTGGAACTTCACCGAAATATCCTTCGCGGACGTGAACGCGGCGTACGAGCCCAAAGCAAAGGTCAGCCCAGCGAGGAGGCCAGCTGCTGCAACGAGAATGCGTCGTGGTTGGGATTTCATTGGCAAGTATCCTCGTGAAGAGAGCCGCTGGCGGCAACTGGTGGGTCGCGGGGCCAACGAGAGTTCTGTTCTATCAACTGTAGGCTCTGGGTCCTGGATCGGGTCGAAAAAGATGGGATGTTTCGCTCCGACCAAATGATTACGCTCGCGCTAGGAAACCGTCCCCTCGGAGCCAACCATCGTGAGCGGCTTACGCGCGCTCACCGAGGATGCTTCCCGTCGATCCGTTCGTCGCGTGCTCAGGGTGTGGGGACGTATCGAAGCGCGCGCCGCGGCACGCGGGTCGCAGGCCAGCAGTAGGTGAGCTCGTGGTCAATAGACCACCCCGGATGGCTGGGCGCCGGCTCGCGCGCGAGCAGCACCCAGACCGCCTCCGTGGCGAGCCGGGCGCCCTCCGCCAACCATTGCGGAGGCGGCAGCGTGGCCCGGGCGACGGTGTGGGAGAAGGTGCGCGGGGGGAGAGTGTCGCTGCGCGCCCGGACGACATCGAGCCCCTCGAGTCCCAGGGTCCCCAGCACACTGCGCAGGAAGGCCACGCGCTTCGTCCGCGGCTCGACGAGGGTCCCGCGGAAGCTAGGGGCCCCCTCGGACAGCAAGAGGAACAGCGGGATCCCCGGCGCGCCTGCTCCCGATCCCACGTCCACCCAGCGGCCATCGAGCGTCCCGGAGCGTCGCCGCTCCTCCCGGGCGATCACTACCGCGTCGGCGAAGGAGAGGTCCACCAGCTCGTCCAAGGTCCGGGCGGCGGTCAGATCCATGCGCGCGCCCCAGGTGACCACCTGGTCCAGGTAGGCCGAGAAGGCTGCCTCAGTGGCTGGTGAAATCACCAGCTCGAGGTCTTCTAGGAGCCGCGCGACACGCGATGTCCAGCCAGCAGCAGGGAGTTCGAGCGCCATGACGCCCCCGGTGTAGCGTAGCTCGCCCCGCTCGGGGTAGACGAGAGCCGTGGTTTCCTCTGCCTCTCCGGCCGCGCCGCCACCGCCCCCTCCCTTTGAACCCCTCGAGCGCGCGCTCCGGCGCCTCACGGAGCGCGGGACGACGTACCGCGCGGAGGAGATGAAGGGCGGCGCTTCGACCCGCCGCTTCTTCCGCGTCCATCTCGAGGACGGGAGCACGCTGGTCGCGATGTTCGTCCCCGGGAAGAGCCAAGAGATCGCCAAGGCGAGCGAGGAGGGGCGGCGCTGGCCCTTCCTCGAGGTCCGAGACCTGCTGGCGCAGCGGGGAGTGCTCGTCCCCCGGATCCTGGCGGAGGCCTGCGACGACGGGCTGCTGCTGGTCCAAGACTTGGGAGACGACACCCTCGCGAACTACCTGGCGCGACGGCCCGAGAGCCGCGAGAGCCTCTATCGCGCCGCGGTGCACGATCTGGCGGCAGCCCAGGTGGCGCTCGCCGAGCTGCCGGCGGGCAGCATCGTCCGGGAGCGGGCCTTCGATCGGGACCTGCTGCGCTGGGAGGTGGACCATTTCCGGGAGTGGCGCCTGGGCGCGTGCGGCGTCGAGCTCAGCCCTGCGGATCGGGAGCTCTTCGACCGCGCCGCGGAGCATCTGGCGACGACCATCGCCGGCTGGCCGCGCGGCTTCGTGCACAGGGACTACCAGAGCCGCAACCTCATGGTGCACGAGGGCGCCGACGAGACGCCTCACCTCGTCTGGATCGACTTCCAGGACGCGATGCTCGGTCCGCGCGTCTACGATCTCGTCGCGCTCCTCACGGACAGCTACCAGGTGTTCACGCGGGATTTCATCGAGGCGCGCCTCGACGAGTACGCCGCCGCCCTCGGGCTCTCGTCGGCGGAGCGCCAGCGCATCGGGCGCGAGTTCGACGTTGTGACGGTGCAGCGCAAGCTGAAGGACGCGGGCCGCTTCGTATTCATCGATCGACGCAACGGCAACCCGGACTTCCTCCAGTTCGTCGAGCCCACGATCGGCAAGGCGCGCGCCGCCCTGGCGCGGCTGCGCGACGATCCGATCCTGGCAGACCTCGACGCGCTGCTCGACCGCGTGCTCTGACCGACCTCACGCCGTTCGCCGCCCTGCGTCCACGGCTCAGCCCACGACCAAGCGCTCCTCGGCCCAGCGCGTGTCGTAGAAGCCGAGCTCCCCGCCGAGCCGCAGCTCCCGCGCCACCTCGAGGAGGACGCGCAGGGCCGCGTCCTCCTCGCCCAAGCACAGGTCGAAGAAGTCGTCCCGCTCGCCGAAGCCGGTGCCCACGACCGCGCCGTGCCCCGCTCCCCGCAGCGCTCCGTCCAGCGCCTTCTCGACGTGCTCCCGGCGCTCGACGCGCGCCGACCCGCGAGCGGCAGGACATCGCAGCCACACGAAGCGCTCCCGCCAACGCGAGAAGCGACGCGAGTGGAAGGGCAGCCCCTCCAGAGCGCATTTCAAGAGCTCGGGGAGCCAGGTCACCACGGAGAGCCGCTCCGGCTGCACCCCCTCCGACGCGGGCTCCAGCTCGAGCCAGACCCACTCGGCGCCGACCGGCCGCTGCCAGAGGGGCGTCGCTGGCAGCTGGGCCTCCACCGCCGCGGTCGCGCTCGCCAGGAGCTCGCCGAGCTGGGCGAGGGGGTAGGTCTCCGGCTCGTCGGCCCCTCCTTGGAGGACACGCAGGGGGCCCGAACGCGGCAGAGGCATCGCGGCGATCGCCACGACCCAGTCGTCCACGACCGCCTCACCGAGCACCCGGTCGACCAGCTCTTCGGCGAGCTCCTGGGGATCCCCATGCACCGGCGGCAAGCCCACCACCAGCTCGAGCAGGTGGCCCCGCGTGAACCCTCCACGGACCCTGGCCGCGGACAGGTCACCCCGATGGAAGGGCTGGAGCTCCTCGAGGACCGAAGGGTAGGGCCGAGCCGGACGCCCGACGTCCACGCGCAGGGACGTCGCCACCGCCTGAGCCACCACGAGCTCCGCCGCGCCGCGCGCCTCCAGGCCAGCATAGGTCACCCCCCACTGGAGCGGGTCGGAGCCGGGCTCCAAGCCGAGCCGCGCGTCGATCCGCCGTAGCAGACGCGAGCACTCGAGAGACGCCATCGCGCCCGCGCCGAGCTCGCCCCAGAGCAGCCGGGCCGTTTCGACGGCCCGCGCCCGAGCAGCTCGTGCGGGCACATCTCCAAACTGGGCGAAGCAGAGCACCATCGGGGCGCCATGCTAACCTCGCGGACGCCGATTGGCCCCCCCCTCGGCAGCCATCCCAGCCATAGCTCTGGAGCCCCCGTGGACCCTTCCTTGGACCCCGCCCTCGAAGAACGATTCATCGCCCTGGAGACCAAGGTCGCCTATCAGGACAAGCTCATCGCGGAGCTGAACGAGGTCGTCGTGGAGCGGACCCGGGAGCTCTCCCTGCTGTCCAAGCGCCTCGAGCGCCTCGAGCGCTACGTCCGGGATCCGGAAGCAGACGCCGCTCCACCAGCGGACGCGCGGGGGGGGGGGGGG
>JAEWOQ010000306.1 GCA_023460875.1 Pseudomonadota bacterium | reverse complement strand
CGGCGCCAATTGGGGTCCGTCTCGTGACGAAATAGGCCCGCGAAGTGTTCCCACTCCTTGTCGGCGGCTTCGCCTGTTAGCTGGAAGGCGCGGGCTATGGAGACGGCGGCCACGGCGATCATGCGGGCGACGCCTTGGGCGTGAACGGGAGGCTTGGTACGTTCGGCGCCCTTTCGAGGTGGGGGAGCTTGCGAGAGCCTATCACGATGGGTGATCAAGCAAACGAGGATCGAGGCTGTAATGGAGGCGTAGACGAGAGCGCGGACGGCCGGGGCGGTGCGGGCACCAATCTGGTCGAGGCGATGGCAAGACTTGTCGAGTTTGTTGTCGAGCTCGATTTCCCAGCGGACGCGGTACAAGTCGGCCACCGTGCGGGGAGCGACTCGCGGGGCCAAGTTGGTTAGGTAGAAGCAGTATCCCTTTTCTGTGGGGACGCCCACCAGGCGCGCTGTGATGCGGGAGTTGCCTCCGCCGAGGGTGACATCGGCGTCGATGACGCGGCCATCGAGACGAATGACCCCGGCTGCGAGCAGGTCGTCGAAGTCCGTTCCTGGCACGAAGGTGGCGGCCTCTCGGCCGCGGGCGATATGAGTCACCCTGGCCTTCCAGTTCTCTTTGAGGCGAATCACGTATCGCACATCGAATTCTTCGCAAGCACGCAACAGGCCGTGACTGGCATAGCCGAGGTCACACAACAGACCGAGCCCGCGCCAGCTCTCATCGATCACCAGGTGCGGAGCGTCGTGCTCTCGAGCGGGGGAAAGGTGAAAGGCAACCGTGGTTCCCACACCTACCGAGTAGCGCTTGTGAACTTTGAGTGCAGCGTAATCTCCGGCACCAGGATACTCGTCCATCAGCTCCCGCTCGAGCGCAACGGTCATCGAATCGAAGATGTGCCAGTCCTTCACCTCCGATCCCAGCGCGCCCGGCAAGTCCAGCGGTTGGCTGGCGGCGAAGCTCAGCGCTCGGTCGCGCACCGCTTCCAGTGTGCGTTCCAGAGGAACGCCGAACCAGGAGTAGAAGCCACCGCGGGCGACCTTCTTCGCGCCGCTCTCGAAGTACAGCTTCATCGCATCAGCTTGGCGCCCCCCGTTTCCCGTCGAAGCGGCGATAATCATCGAGCGCAACAACATCAAGCTGTTCAGCTTTCGCTCCCGTTGTTGAAGCCCCGCAGCAGATATGACTTCACGAAGAGCGTCGTCCGGCAGCACGGCCTCGAATATTTTACGCACATCAGAACCGGTGAGCGGCATCTCCCGAAAAGATCAGTTCAGTGCCACCAGTGCAAGCCCCGCGCGTAACTGATCGAAATCACTCCATCCTTCGCGCTAAGTGGACACCCATGAGTCTTCTCCTTAGCCGTGAGCGGCTCGCCCGAACGTAGCTTCTCGAGGACGTTGTACATACCAGTGAGGGTGAGTTTGGCGTGCAGGGCTTGTTGAGTCTTGCGATGACCGTCAAGGGCTTTAGCAATCTGACTGATGCGCTGTTCTCCCGAGCTTCCCCACTCGGGAAACGGGAACGGGTCGAAGCACTTGCTGCGATTGTATCTGAGGTCGTTCCCGACGCCGAGCCTTCCCCCGGCTGCTGCTGCCCAGATGGCGTGCACCCGTGACTGCAGCACCCCGAGGTGGCAAGCCTCCTCGGAGGCGACGACAACGAGGGAATGATCGGGGCGAACCTGGCCGTCGATGAAAGAGAAGACGCGGTTCTTGCTGACCTCCGAGGTGGCGATGTAGCGGTGGAGCCTCGAGAGAGCCTGCCGCAGCTCAGGTTTGTCTCTTCCGAACCGCCACCACCTCCTGCGGCTGCTCGGATCTCGTATCTGTTCTCTCGCCGGCTTCACGTGTTCGAGGAGGTGCTGGAACGCTCGAGGCGCAGCTTGCATCGCTTCGTCTTCTGAGAGCGGGTAGAAGTCGATGACATACCGTTCCTCAGGGATTTGGTTGAGGTCACGCCCGGTGAGGAGCGGGAAGACAACCTCCGGCTCGAGCTCTCGTGCGCGCTGCGGGCCCACTACGAAGCCATCGCCAAATCGAACCAGAGCGACGGAACAGATCCCCTCGTTCGAAGCCAGGGGGCTGGCTGACGCAACGTTGGCTCCGGCGCGCAGGTCGCTGTGGATCCGGTCTACGGTGGTCGAGACGATCTGGAGCTGGGGCGTCCCATTCGGTGCGCTCACCTCGCCCTGGATGCTGAGCAGACAGGCAGGTCCCGCCGCCGCTCCCACGGTCATGGCGATGCGAACCGCTGCGCCATTGGCTGAGTCGACCCACGGATGATCCGGGATGGCCCACCGCAGCGCGACGTCCTCCCGATCGAACAGTGCCGGCTCGGTTGCTTTGCGATTGAGAGATTGTGTGATGCTATTGGTGGTGATCAGGCCGAAACGCGACGTTTGCTTGCTCGCCACTAGCTGCGCGGCGCGCACCCACCAGTAGAGCACATAGTCAGTTCCGTCGGGGATCTCGTCGTAAGTTCGGCGCAGCGCGTCGACGTAACCGTCGCCGAGATACTCGCGCATCCGTTTGCTTCCGATGAACGGCGGGTTCCCGACGATAAAGTCTGCCCTCGGCCACTCCGCCCGGCGCGGATTCACATACTCCTCTACCGCGACCTGCGCGCTCTCGTCCGGGACCTCCTTCCCGGTCACGGGATGGATCTTCATGGTCGTCCCATCCCAGCGGGACACCGGCTTGCCCGTCTCGTCGCGTACGAGCTCCACGCCATCGTACGCGAGCACCGCGTCCCGGCACTCGATGTTCTTGTAGTCGCGCAGCACCGGCTCGGGCACCGGGACGCTCTGACCATACTGACGGAAGTGCCACTGTAGGTAGCCGATCCAGAGGACGAGCTCCGCGATCTCCTTCGCCCAAGGCTTGATCTCGATCCCGAGGAACTGCTCGGGGCTGACCCGCGCGCCTTCGAGGTGGAGCAGGTCCTGGTCGCCGCCTTCAATCGCCGCGAGCACCGCGAGCACGTCGCTCTCGAGACGCTTGAGGAGATCGAGGGCGACGTAGAGGAAGTTCCCCGTCCCACAGGCGGGATCCAGGATCCGCAGCTCGAGCAGTCGTCGATGGAAGCCACGCACCAGCTTCGCGGCTTCGTTGAGCTTCTTCGTGCGCTGGCCGCTCTTGGCGTTCTCGGCGGAGACCAGGAGCGTACGCACCTGCACGCGGAGGGTATCCCACTCGTCCCGGAGGGGTTCCTCCAAGGTGGGTCGCACCAAGCGTTCGACGTAGGCGCGGGGCGTGTAGTGGGCGCCGAGGCGGTGTCGCTCCTGCTTGCTGAGGGCGCTCTCCAAGAGGGTGCCGAAGATCGCCGGCTCGACCTCGGACCAATCCTGCCGCGCGGCCCGGAGCAGGGTCTCCAAGGCATCGCGACTCAAGGGAAGCGCCTGGCAGTCGCGGAACAGGCCGCCGTTGAACTTCAGGATGCGGCCAGCCACGCCGAACGTGTGTCCGCCGTCGTTCATCGTGCGCCACAGGCTCTCGATGCCACCAGGGAAGGACGCGGGACTCTCGATCCAGTACTTGGCGAGGGCCTCGGTGAAGACCTGGTCCGGCAGTAGCCCCACGTCCTCGGCGAACATGGTGAACACGCAGCGCATCAAGAACTTGGCGATGAGCTCGGGATGGTGCTCCTCGGCTTCCAGCTTCGCTGCCACCTTGGCGAGGTCCGCCGCGACCGCTTCGGTGACCTTCGTGGCGTTCCGGCTCGGGTCGAGTGAGTAGGGATCCTCGAAGACGCGCCTGAGACGGTCGACGAGATCGGGACGGCTCGGGAGGTCGCGGAGGTACACGCGGAAGAACTGACCCGAGGGGAAGGGCTCGTAGCGACGGGCGCCCGTGAAATCGGCGTACAGGTCGAAGCAGTGCCCGATGTCGCAAACCAGCAGGAAAGGGACGGGCTTGTCGAGCAAGACCGTGTAAGCGAGGGCCTGCCCGCGGGCGTCCTGCATCGCGGTGTCCCAACCAGTCGTCCCGCGCCTGGCGGTGCCGATGGTCTTCGCGCCCGGGTTCGAGCCCTGCTTGGCTTCGAGGAGGAAATGGCCCGCCTTGTAGAGGTCGATCTTCTTTACCGACGTGGTCCCGCCCTCGCGCGCGTAGGTGACGCTCTTCTCGAACACATAGGTGTTGAGCGCCTCGTCGTCCACGCCTGGGTTCGGGCGAGCCACCCCGAGCACATCGCAGAGCTCGTTGAGGAACATGTCCTTGTGGGCACGCTCCGCCGCGCTGGCCGCCTGCCAGGTGGATACGAACGCTCGCAGATCGGGCTCGGACATCACGCCTTGGCTCGCATGAAGCAGGGCCGGCTCGCAAGTCGAAGGCCGTCCCGAGCTGAAAGGCGGCGCCTGCGCGGCCCGACAGGCAGGGGGTGGGCTGCTCAGGTCCGGTTTTGAGGGCTCGGCCGCGAGCGGCACGAGCGGCGGGCAAGCGCCGCCGCCACCCCCGCCACGAGCGCCGAGAAGGCCGGCCAGCCGCTGGCTGGCGCTCGACCGAGGCGGCATCCACAGGACGGGCTTGCCTCGGTTTCAGTCGCTTGCACCTCGTCTTCTCTCGCCGGATGGAGGGGATCGGGTGCCGAGCACATCCCGTTCACCTCGAGAAGGCCGCAACCGCATGGGGCGGAGCTGACTTTGTTGGGATCCGTCGGGCAGTCATCCACGCAGCTGAAGACGCCATCGGAGTCTTCGTCAGCGTCTGGTACGTCGCACCCGCAATATCCTGGTTCGGTCTTCGCGTGGTTCGGGCACTCGTCGATAGTAGAGCTCGGGACACACGCCCCACCGACGCATTGAGATCCGCCTCCGCAGGGAACGCCCTCTGCGGTTGCGCGGCCCAAGGGGAAGCAGACGCCGGGCGCGCTGTACCAACATGTGGCTTCGGCGCAGGGAGAAGCCTCGTTCAGGCACTCCGCGCGGGGGGTGGTCAGCTCGATGCCAATTTCGGCGCCAACGACCGAACATTGTTCGGTGCGCGTCACGCACCGACCACGGAAGCATGCGCCCGATTCGCCGTCGGCTTCGTTGACGCAGACGTTGCCCGATGGGATCCAGCCGTCCCCAGGACAACGCGCCGAGTGCCCCGTGCAAACCTCAGCGACGTCACAAGAGTCCCGCGCCGGGCGGCACACGGTGTCTGCTGGGGCGACGTCGCACTGCTCGGAGCAACAAGACGCTGGGTTGTTGAATGAGCTGCAAATCGCGCTCCCCGCGAGGGTGCATCGAGGCGTGCAACAAGGATCGATGTCAGCGCATGTCTCTGTCTCGCCGCAGTCGCACGCTTCCTCGCCGGAGCGGACCCCGTCGCCGCAGATGGCGATCTTCGCGATCGGAATGTCTGTCAGGCAGGTGCTCGATGGATGAGCGAGGAACTCGGAGTACTCTGCCAGGCTGCAGTCGGAGAAGCGAGGGGTGCTGAGGCCATCCGGCTGAGCGACGGCGCTCATCAAGAAGCCCGCCGCGGCGCAGGCGTTGTCGACCCCGTCGTGGCGCATACCGAGGAGGTGACCTACCTCGTGGACGAACACCTGCTCTGGTCGGCTCGCCATCGTCGGTCGATCCTGAAGGACGAGACCATTGAACCCCTGCATGCAAGCAGCGCCCAAAGCAGCAGCGCCGACGTCCGAGCTCCCGAGATCGCGTCCCGTAACCAGGACATGGACGTCGTGTGTTGGCAAATCGGCGATCGAGGCCCAGCCATTGAATGCGGTCAGCAGGGCTTCGGAGGTCAAGCCCGCATCTCCGGTGCCTGGTTCGAAGGGATCCACCTCGAAGGAAACGTGATCCACGAGGACGAGCCGCAGCCGAGGGCGAAGGTGGGCCCGTTCGAGGAGCTCGTTGGCCAAGCGAACCACCTCGGTTGCTCGATGGCCAGCGGCTTCAGGTCCGCCATGTTCATTCACGCCGCGCGCGTCAGTGACGAGCACGACGCCGAGGTATTTGGTCTCTCGCGCGGTTCCCTCGTGGAGCTTGAGGATGGGCGGCGGAGAGAGCTCTGCAGCAGTCGCGGCGCCGATCGAGCAAGGCAATGTGAGCCAAAGCGCGAACGCGCGGACGGGCCAGCCGCGGCTCTGCAAAGCGGTGGCCTTCACTCGAGTTCAGGCTTTCGCTGGCGATAGATGGCGTTCTTGGGGTTCTCCCGCTTGGCCTGATCGTCCTCTGACCAAAAAAGGTGTGTCTCATCCACGATGAGGATTCCAAGATAGGCCTCACCGGGAAGAGTCGAGCGATGGCCGGTCTGGAGGTGGAGCACTTCGAGCGGTCGGAGCTCGAAGGTTGGCGCAAAGAACACAGCCTTGTTCCGTGCGTCTAGAGCAAACCGGGCCCTTCGTGCACCAGGCAGGGCGATGAGCTCGGCCTGGTTGTAGGTGGGCAGCTCGAGCCTTTGTAACGATGTCCACGACATCGACACGGCTCCGGAGCTTCGAGCCCACTGGATGATAACGCCGAAGCCGCCGAGATAGCTCCCCCCGAAGACCCCAAATGGCTCGTCCTTCGTTTGCCACACGCGCTCGAAGGTGGTGGTCCCCGGAACGACACGTACGATCTCTGGGCCGTTGGCACAGAGAACGCTTCCCTCGACAGCGATCAGGGAAGTCCTACCTCCCCGCAGCTCCTCGTGGACACGAGCGTGAAAAAGCTCACCCGTGCTGAGCCGCACGGTAGTGACGCTCCGACAGCTGGAGTCGGCGAACGCAGCCCACTCATCGTCCACGGAGAGGGACGGCCCTCCGTAGCCGTCGTCCACGAGGCGCCCAAGCTCCTTGCGCTCCTTCGCGGCCAGGTCGAAGGCGATGAGGAGGCCGTTGTCTTGCCAGAAGACGTGGCGGTCAGTCGCGGAAATGTCCGCGATATCGTACGGCGATCGAGTGCCGAGCATCTCGGGTTGCGCGGAGCCGTCCTTCGGGGCTCGCATGATGCACGGCCCCTCGTCCGGCGACGACTCGGCCCAATAGAGCGTGTCGCCGTGCTCCGTAAGGACCGTGGGGCGGTTCGGCCCTCGGTCGTAGAGTACGTGCGGGAGCGGTGAGGGGTCGCCCTTCCCGTTGTCCGTGCCTCCCTCCCCCCGGCAGGCGGCCGCCAGAGCGAACGAGACAACGAGGGCCGCGATGCGGGAAGTCATGCGGCAGTCTGCCTCCTACGCCCCCGGACCCAGAAGAGCGCCAGGAGCGACGCCCAGGGCAGCCACCCTACCTGCCCAGGGCTCTGCGCCAACTGGCAGCCCCCCGAACCCTGCTGCGTCCCCACGCTCCCGCTCATCGGCCGTGCGGCGGCCTCGGTTTGCAGGAGCACCGGGGCGCCGCCTGGTACCCACGTCCACGGGAAGCCGTGGTGTTCCAGGATAACGCCGGCCCGAAGGCGCACGCCGCGAGCAAACACCGCGCCGCGATGCACCGTGTTTTCCTGACCGCCCAAGGTGACGCTTGCATAGGGAGCGACGAGCGTGCCGGAGAGTGCCTGCTCCACGAAAACTTCCTCATGGCCCAAGGTGAGGACCAGGAGCCGATCGTGCCGAGCCGAGCTATGCCGAATCGCTTCCTTCATCGAGAGCTGCCCTTCCACGAAGATCCTCGTGGGTGCGGCGCCGCTCGTGCGCACAGTTGCTTGGGGCTCGATCTGGAGTGCTCCCGACACGTGGGTCCGCTCGCGACCAAAGACGCTCGAGGTGCTGAACACGGAGCCGTGGAGGTGTGAGCTCGCCCCGAACTCGGTCTGTTCCGGAGCGCCGCTGACGAGCTGCGTCGGCTTGCCTGCCGGCCCAGTCACTCGAGCGCGGTCGGCGAGTTCGAGGCCCGAGAACCCCGGCTGCCCTGACCCGCCACCGCCGTCGCCAAAGCCCGTAAAGATGCCGACGTCCCGTGTTCCCGGGCATGCTGAGAGGGAAGTGCAGCAGGCCAGGCTGTAAGGTGAGCCCGTGCAAGCGCTGGGTTCCGCCACCGGGAGGCTCACGGTCGCTTCTCGATAAAAGGGTTCGACGGTCCCAGGGTTCGGTTCGTAGGGCTCGTCGGGCGCCAGCGAGTACTCTCCGGCGCCGAAGACAGCGTTCCGACCTACGTCACAGCTCACGCGGACTTCGTGAAGACCCGTGTTGCCGCTCGCGGTGAACTCCCCTCGGGCACCGACCAGCGGATCGATCGAAGGGGTCAGGGAGAACGAGGAGACGCTACCGTCGGGGGAGGTCACCATCCCCCGAAACGCGACACCTTTCGCGATCCACTGGTTGCCCCAGAATGCATGCGCGGTCACGGTGACGCGATCTCCAGCCTTGGCGTGCTCCGGCGTGAGCATGACGCGGCAAGCAGGATGCGGGCTCTCGACGTGTCCGAGCAACATGCTGCGCTGGGCGACTTGGCTTCGTGCCGAGACCTCGAGCGTCCACGTTCCCGGGGTTGGCGCAGGGTCACGACCCACTACGTGCACCAGATGGAGGCGGATGGAAAGCGTCACGAAAACATGGAGTGATTTCGATCCCCTACGAGGTCGAGCTCAGACGAGGGACCGCCGCGAGGCGTGAACGCGTACGTGTCCGGAGCGCTTGGCGCTCCGGGCGACGACTAGGGCGAAGAGCCGACGAGCAGCACCGCAAGAGCCCCCGTCCGTCGGGTTGTCCAGGGTGCTACGACGTCCTAGGCTACCCGGGTTGTGTGCCGAAAAGCGTACTCAGTCCGTCCCTCGAGATGGTGGCTCGTCTGCCTGGCGTTGCTCTGTAGTTGTCAACGCGACAGAGTGACACCGGACAGAGTGACACCGACCGCGTCAAGCTCGCTCGAGAAGAAGGCGAAGCCAGCTGCCACCGCGCCCACGTCGGGCTCCGATGGGCCACTCGCCACGCTGCCGCCGCTGCAGCCCATCAACGCCGCGCCCTTTCCCGACGGGGCGACACAAGAACAAACTTGTGCAGCCATCAAGGACCGGGACCAGAAGGACGTTTGGCTCCGCTTCGGTCACATGCTTCCCATGTACACGACCGGCTCGCTGTTCATCGTCCAGGGCGGAGAACCGGAGATGGCCAAGATCGAGCAGTTCGTGCGGCACGAGTACGCGCCGAATCTTTACCGCGCCGACATGAGGGAGTGCGAGGGTAAGAGCTTGGTTTGGCTTGGCGACATGCTGGACGAGGACCGGCAGGATCTCAGGGCCCTCACCCACGGAGGGCGTCACTTCGCCGAGAGCATGCGTCGACACCTCGGCCTCACTGTCATCGAGGAGATCTACGTCCACGAATCCAGAGAACACACACGACTATCCGACTACTGCAAAGAGAGCGCCACAGCTTGCGACCAACTCGTCCGACTCGACAGGACAAATGACGACGAAGGACTTTGCCGCTGGGCAATTTACGCCGCAGATCGGTTCTTGCCCGATGATTTATTGTACAAGGACAAGTTGTCCGCGTGCCGCACGCTACCACCGGAAGATCTCGCATGTGCCTGTTTTACCGATCCAGATCCGAACCGTCAGTACACCGAATTTCTAGAGTGTGCACAACGCATTGCTAAAGCGCTGACAACTTCAACGCCCCGCTAACGCCCCATGACGGGTGCGTAGTCTTTTCGCCAGATCAGTGCCGAAGCTCGCAGCTTGCACCGATTTAGCACCCTGTCGCCATTCGAAATGCACCCACCCGTCCTCCGCTCTCGGGATGACAAGGCTCCCCTTCGCTCCATCGACGCCACCATCTCCGTTGACGTCCAAGCGCACCAAGCACTCGAGGTGAACGAGCCGCGGGTTCTTGACGAGTCCCTCTCGGACATCGAAGGAGTTGATCTTGGGGTCCAGGTCCGGTCTGAGCATGACCTCGAGCACCCTTTGCCCGCCTCGCTGTCGCGACTTGACGGCGTTCTTCACCACGACGGCGACAGACCCATAATTGGTCACCCCTGGGCTACCATCCTTCGAGAACGGGTCTTGGACATCGACCCGCACGGAGCCGTCGACCTGAAAGGCATCTAGCGTCAGGCTCTCGCCGTCCTGCGGAAACCGCTTGAAGTAAAAGGCCCGAAACTGGATATGAAAACCCGAGCGCGCCGTCAACGCTGACGGTGTGATGACAATGATATCCCGATCGCTTTCGTGCCCCTCGACGGTAAAGCCGTGGAAGAGCTGGCGCCCAGCTGCGATCTGAATCTCCAAGCCCTTGGCGGCGTCGTGCGGCGGGCTCCAGTCTTTGAACTTTTCGACGAGCGCCCAGGGAGGCGCGGGCACTGACGCCCCTTTTTCGAGCCCGAACTCGCAGAACTTGGCAAGTTGCTGATACGCAGAATCCGTAAAGTAATGAGACCAAACTGTCCCTGCACCAGACAGTAACGCTCCGAAGAACAAGAACCACCCACCCTTCGGGCCACCCTTTGGAGTCATAGTTATCAGCACGCTGCCGTGGAACGCGAGGGCTGCGCCCGCTCCCCCGACGACTTCACCCATCATGGCGTCCCAATCGTGCTGATCGTACTTCTCACGCGTCCCCGCCACAGCGGCCACGAGACCGAACGCGCTGCCGAAAGTGCTCAGATGCCGAGCCGCCTGTTTCAGTGCGAACACTCCCGCTACCTCGGAGGCAAGCTCCGCGTATGCCTGGGCGAAGGTAAAAGCCGCATTCGCCTTTGATGCCTCAGAGCCCGCCTCTTCACGAGCCTCGACCAGGGCGATCAGGGTGAGTGCCACGTTGATCGCACCAAGTCCTACACCATGCAACTCCACGGCGTCAGAAAGCGCCCCTTTGACGGACGGGTACGCGGACACGCGCAACTTATGAAGATTTTTGACCCCAGCTTCGGTGAGAGCCTTAAATTCAGGCTCCCTCTCGATGAACTCCAGAAAAGCCTCACCGAAGAGACAATTGACGCGTTTCACGAACTCACGAGTCGCAGCGTTCGACCTCTCGCGAAGACTTTTTGCAGCATTTGAAACCTTTGAGAGGAACGGGAACTCGTGCCCCTCCGCGATCATCTGCAGCACGACCATATGGCTGGCCTTCGCGGCTTCGTAGACTTCCGCGGCCACTTCTCGGTTAACGTCCAACCAACCGGACTCCGGCTTTCGTTCTGGAAGCACGTACTCCGCGAGGACCCGCACCAGCCCTGGATCCTTCCTCTCGTGCGCTCGTTCGATTGCCTTCGCCAGCCGATGAGTCCCGGCGCTGGTTTCGTGGAGCCTTCGCATCCCCACACACATCGCGCGAAGGTACACGGACGCGTTCTCCACCTGGGGTACCCCGCCCGACGAGCGGGACGCGTCATCAATCAGAGCGATCGGCTTTGATTCCAGCCACACTGCCAGGTCTTGCGCCGCAACCTCGCGCTCCTGACATAGAGACTCGATCCGATTGCGATATTGATCAACAAACCGCGTGACTGCGCGAAGCCCGCCCTTCAACTCAGCGGAAATACTTGGCTGCACCTCCGCGATGCCCTGCAAGATTCGAGCAACCGAGAGTCGGAGGTAGTTCTCTCGCCCACGAGCCAGCTCTTCCGCGTTCGGCTGATTCGCACCTAGCTGAGCCGCACCCTCTTGTTCGAGTCGTTCGAAGTCTGTGGCATGAGCGAGGTAGGCTTCGCAAGCCTTCTCGTACCTCTTCGTGAGATTCTCGAGGATGAGCAAAGGGTCGACCACTGGGACGCCTAACGCGTAAGCACCTTTGACCCCCTTGCCAGGCTCGCGAATGGCCACTAAATAACGAGGAGCACCCGGACCCACGCCCTGCGCTGGAAACTCTGCCCACTCCACGTTCTCCAGAGCTTCAATTTGCTGCGCGCTCAGCGCGAACGGGGAACTGAACGCCCACAGGGCATGCTCCTCATAAAGCAGCACCTCGAACCAGGTGCACCCCACCGGATTTTTCTCGTGAGCTTTCCCAGCCGCTGCCTCTTGCCGAACAAGGGGTGCCTGGATCGCGTAATACACAGGTTGCCCCCCAACGCACTCGACGATCAGCAGCTTATGAAGGACGAACGGCGCAGCCTCGAGCCTGTTGAAAGTTTTTCCCGTAAGCTCGAGAGCCTCCTTATCCGCGAGCGCTCCTGCGAACGAAGTGAGCTCATCTTCATCATTGTAGAGCTCGAAGGCATCTCTAAAGGCGTGGTCCCTTATGTGGCTGGCCAGCGCCTTGCTGTTCATCAGAAGGTAAACGAACCTTCCGCACAACCTCTTCGGGGCACCGCTCTCTATATACTCGACCGCACCAAGCGTCGGGTCGACGCCTTTCTTTAGCGGTAACTTCGCTTCGAAGTCTGACCCATCCGAGGTGAGCACCTCGATGCGCTCGTACGGAAAAAGAACTAATTCTCCACTGTAGGCCTCATGGACCGCGCGCGGGAAGCTGTCGAGTTGTAGCGTCGGGTCTCCCATAGCTTAGGGCTCCAGTTCGTAAGTGGAATAGTCGGGTGCCTCATCATGTCCGACTTGTGTCTCCGGGAGGGCCGAGGTGGTCCGAAATGCGGTCATCTTCGCTCGAGTGACCGGGAAGTTGCGCCTCAGCGACACAGTCACGCCAGACTGGATTCGATCGACGAAGAGCCTCGTTCCGCGAGGAATATCTGTGAACTCCAGTATAGCGAAGGGTTGGTCTTCGCTCGGCTCTCCTGAGACCGTTCGCTGTTGATCGTACGCGGTGTTGGCGCTGTATGCCCGAATAACGACCGGAGTGGGGTTTTCGACAACGCGGTGAATGGCGACCCGGTAGGTCCAGTGCGGCTTCGCCCCTCCCGGCCGCTCCGGCAGCCGCTCCCGCACGAACGCATCCGGCGAATACAGCTCCGTGATCTCCGGCGCCTCCTTCAGGATGGCGACGTCCGGCTCTTGGCCGCTCTCGAAGAACAACAGCTCCACGCGGCGGTTCTGCTGCGACGCTGCGCCGTCCCTGCGGTTGCCGTCCGCGGGGTGGGCCTCGCCGAAGCCGACGAACTCCTCGTCCAGCGCCACGAAGGTCACCAAGCCGCGCAACTTGTCCAAACCTTCGAGCAGCTTCGTGGGGTTGGCTTCGTCCGCTTCGTCGTCCACCTCGCCGAGCTCCTGGGCCATGTTGAACTGATAGCAGTCGAAGATTGCCCCCCACGTCTTCGGTCCGATGGAACCTTGGACGGCCAGGTCGGCGGCGGATACGCCGAGGGCGGGCTTGTTGGCGTTATAAGCGCGCTGAAAGGCCTTCAAGGGCTCGATGCCGGTGAAGGCGACGTCGTCGATCGTGCCGGGGTCGCACGCTGGGAAGTCGTGCGCGGGGGGCGCGGCGCCTTCCGGCGGCTCCAGCCCGCTCAGGGTGACGGACGCCCATTTCAAGATTTGCTTGTAGTCGCTCACCTTGTGGGTCGCCTGGGCGATCTCGGCGAATCTGTCGCGGTTGCCCATGAGCACGGCGTGGACGAGCTCCGCGCGCTGCTCGGAGAGCTCTTGGTTGCCCGCTTCGCCGCCCACCGAGTCCGTGTGGCCCGCGATGAGCATCGTATGCCCCGGGCGCTCCTCGTTGAAGCGCAGCGCCATCGCCAGCGCGCACACCGACGACGTCGAAGCGCCGCTCCCCGCCGCGCCGCTCGATGCCGTGCTTGCTGCCGCCGTGCTTGCCGCTGCCGCTCCGCTCACCGCCGCCGTGCTCCCCGCTGCCGCGCCGCTGAGCGGCGCCTCACCCTCCGGCAAGAGCACCGCGCTGCCCGTGCGGAAGTGGGCGTGGGTGATGGGCAGCACCGTCGCCTTGTTGTTGAC
>JAEWOQ010000305.1 GCA_023460875.1 Pseudomonadota bacterium | reverse complement strand
GTCATGGAGCGTTCGTCGGCGGCTCGGGGGCGGGCGTGGTGGCTCGTGGGAGGACCAGGGAGAACGTGCTGCCGCGTCCAGGGCTGCTCTCGAGCTCGACGCGGCCGCGGTGAGCCTTCATCACGTGCTTCACGATGGCGAGACCGAGCCCCGAGCCCTCTTGCTCGCGGGACAGCCGGTCGTCGACGCGGTAAAACTTCTGAAAGATGCGCTTGTGCTCGGAGTGCGGGATCCCCTGTCCGTCGTCGCGCACGTGGATCCGAAGCAGCTGTGGCGTGACGCTGCACCAGACGCGCACGCGACAGGGGGTTCCCCCGTACTTGGCGGCGTTGGTGAGGAGGTTGAGCAGGGCGTCGTTCAAGGCTCCGCCGTCCGCGCGCACGATCAGATTCGCAGCGGCGGGCTCGACGCTGAGCTCCACGCCGTCACGGTGCTTGACGGTCTCGAAGGCGAGGACGGCCTTGTCGATGAGCTCTCGCACCGACACCTCGGCGAAGGTGTAGCTGCGCCGCCCGCTCTCCATGCGCCCCCAGTCGAGCAGGCGGTCGATGAGCTCCTGGAGCCGGGTGCTCTCCCGCTCCAGGGCGGCGATGCACTGACGTTGGGCCTCCGGATCGTGTCCGCGCAGGGCGAGCGTCTCCGTGAACAGGCGGATCGACGTGAGCGGCGTCCTCAGCTCGTGAGAGACGTTCGACACGAAATCGCTCTGCATGCGGGCGACGTTGTGCTCCTTCGTGACGAAGACCCACACGAGGATGACCCCCGTCACCGCCGCGCCGGACAAGGCGAGCACGAGGATCCCCATCAGGAGGTTGAGCTCCACCTCCCCGAGGAACAGCAGCACGACCCCCAGCGTCAGCAGCAGCGCCGTGGGGACGACGATCAGCGACACGAGCAGGAGGATGATCCGCCGGTAACCCAGGGCGGCCAAGTCGCGGGACGCCACGTGTCGAGCATAACCACGGCCCGCGGACCCGACCACCGCGGGCCCCCCGAACAGGGTCGTCGGCTCGGGCGGACTCGACCGGAGGACGCGCTTGACCCCCGCTGGTGGCTCGCTAGGTTTCCCCCCGTGCCCGGCGTCAGCCGCGCTCTCTTGCTCGGTGGCGTGGTTCGGCTGAGCCTCGGCGGACGGGGTCCAGTCAGGACCGCGAGCTGGGTCTCCAGGCGAGCTGGGCCAGGTGAACTGGGCCAGGTGAACTGGGCCAGGCGAGCTGAGCCCGGGCAGGCTCGGTGACGTGCCCGGAGGTTGCCGGGTAGCGTGAAGTCCGGGCTCGTTCAGTGGCGTGGGAACGAGGAACCGATGAGTAGAACGGTCAATTGTGTGAAGCTGGGCCGCGAAGCGGAGGGTTTGGAGAAGCCGCCGCTCAAGGGTGAGGTCGGTCAGCGGATCTTCGAGAATGTCTCCAAAGAAGGCTGGCGGATGTGGCTGGAGCACTCGAAGATGCTGATCAACGAGTACCGGCTCGACGTGACGAGCGAGCATGGCCAGCGCATCTGGTACGCGGAGATGGACAAGTTCTTCTTTGGTGAGGGGTCCTCGGCGCCGCCCGACTTCGTGCCCGATCCAGAGCAGTGACGTCGCCGCCCACCGCCGATCCCCCGCGGAGGTAGAGGCCGTCGCGTCCTGACGGCGGTGGGCACCATCACGTACCCTGGCACCATCACGTACCCTGGCACCATCGCTGGGCGTCAGCACCATCGCTGGGCGTCAGCACGGGTCAGCACAGTGCGCGTGCGAGGCGAGAGCCGCGGCGCGCGAGGGCTCCTCAGGAAGGCGACCGCCCCGAAGGGAGGGCCCAGTGGATGAAATCGCGTTGGACGAGGCCCTCGAGATCCGCCTGGCTCTTCCAGCGCACTCCGAGGAACTCGTGGAAGATCTGGAGGGCCAGGGCTTCCACGGAGTGCTCTGCCGTGGCTCCCTCCCGGGCGGCCTCCCACTCCGCCTGCTCCCAAGCCTTGGCTCGAAACTCCCCGAAGCGCGCGGCGCCGAGCCCGGTGGTCTGGTAGGCGCGTGCTCCGGCGACCTGGCTGGGGACCTCTGCGCTGTGGGCTGGCCGCTCGACGGCGTCGAGGCAGAGCACGACCGCCGAGACCGTGTAGTGGGCGCTGAGGGCCGCGTGGCGCCGCACCACGTGGGTCGCGTGCGCGTCGAGCCCCGTCTTGCGCTGGGGCGGGAGCTGCGCGGTGGCTGCCTCGACCACCTCGACGAGCTGTCGCTCGATCACGGGCGCTGCGCCGAAGCACTCGGCGCGGAGGGCGCGCACCACCGAAGCAGAGCGGTCCTCGCGAGCCCATCCCTCGACGGCCTCGAGCCCCCGCAGGAGCTCTCCGCGGGCCTTGGGGGGGAGGCAGAGCGTCACGGCTCGCCGCGCCAAGGTGGCGCACAGAAAGAGGAGCCCCCGGTGGGTGGGATCGCCGACGGCGCAGCTCCGGGCAGCGCGCTCCAGCGCCGGGGGTGCGATGCCGAGCAGCTCGTCGGCGGCGCCGATCAGGTTGAGGCGACGTTTCATGGGGGAGCCCGAGGTGCCCATCTCTCGCCTCACTCAGCAGACGTAGCCAGCCTGCAGATCGGCGAGATCCCGGGCGTTGAAGCCCATCAGGTACAGGAGCGCGTCCAGGCGCTCGTTGTAGTTCAGGCTGGTGTGGGCGACCTCCTGCAGCTTCGGCTTCGCGCGGAACGCGATCCCGAGCCCGGCCGCCTGCAGCATGAGCATGTCGTTGGCGCCATCTCCGACGGCGACTGTTTGTCCGATGCGCACGTGATACACCTGCGCCATGTCCTTGAGGATCTGAGCCTTGCGCTCGCTGTCGACCACCGTGCCCTGCACGCGGCCGGTCAGGCGATCGTCGCGCACCTCGAGCTCGTTCGCGAAGGCGAAGTCGAGGCCGAAGCGCTCCTTCAGGAGCTCCACGAAGAAGTCGAAGCCGCCGCTGACGAGCCCCACCTTGAAGCCGAGGCAGCGCAAGGTGCGGACGAGCTCGCTGGCTCCTGGGGTCAGCTCGAAGCGGTCGCAGAGCTCCCGGGCCCGGGACATGGGCAGCCCCTCCAGGAGCCGCACCCGCTCCGCCAAGGCTTCTTTGAAGTCGAGCTCTCCGCGCATGGCTCGGGCCGTGATCTCGGCGACCTGGCTCTTCACACCCGCGAGATCCGCGAGCTCGTCGATGAACTCGCCCTTCACGAAGGTCGAGTCCACGTCCATGCACACGAGGCGCTTGCCCCGCCGAAAGATGTCGTCGCGCTGGACGGCGAGATCCACCCCCAGCTTCCCGCCCATCTCCAGCAGCTCTCCGCGCAGCTGGGTGAGGGCGGCCTTGGTGATGCCTTCGCCCGGGGGATCCGTGATCAGCTCGAGGCCCGTGAGGCGCCCCATGCTGAGGGAGCGCACCTCGCGGAGGTTGAGCCCCCGCTCGGCGATGTACCGAGTGATCGTCGCGGTGGAGCCTCCGCCGCCGAGATCTCCGAGCATGGTGACGCAGAGCCCGGGCGCCGGGTGCGGTGACACGGGGGGGAGCGCGTCGCCGAAGGCGGTGACTTCCATGCGCAAGCCGAGCTCGGCGGCGGCGAGGAGGAGCCGACGCAGGGCGCTGGAGCCCGCAGGGATGTCGATGACCGCCGACAACATCAGGTAACCGTGCAGCACCGACTGGCCGAGGTTGACGAGCTCGGCTTTCTCTTCGGCGATCACCTGGGTGATGCGAGCCGTCACGCCCGGGCGGTCGAGCCCGGCGACGTGCAGGACGATGCGGTCGGGGTGCTGTGGGGCGGTCATGGGGCGCGTACGCTAGCACGCCGTTTCCCTGCGAAAAGACCCAGGGGCGGGCGCCGCGTCGGGGTCGCCGTGTTCAGTCCGTCGGCGCTCTGCGCGCGGCCTTCTTCTCCTTGAGGCGCGCCTTGGCGTCGAGGCGACGGGCTACGGAGGCGCGGGTGGGGCGCGTCTTGCGGCGTTGCTTTGGCGGCGGCAGGGCTCCGCGGATCAGCTCGGCGAGCTTGCCCCGGGCGCGCTCGAGGTTCTGTGTCTGCGAGCGCGTCTCGTCGCACACGATGACGAGATCGCCGTCGGCCGTGATGCGGTTGCGAACCCGCTCCGCGAGCCGCAACCGCACGGGCTCGGGCAGGGAGCTCCGCTGCACGCAGAAACGCAGCTCGATCTTGGTCGCGACCTTGTTGACGTTCTGGCCTCCCGGTCCACCGGAGCGGACCGCTTGCCAGCGCAGCTCGTGCGCAGGCAGATGCAAGCCGGGCGTGATGGGGAGAGGTTCGGCCACGGGCGCTCCGTAGCTCGTTCCGGGGGCGCGGGCACCTCGTGGCGGCGGCCCCACCTGCTGAAACCGCTCGGGAGCTTCAAAGTGTGCCAGGGTGTGCCGTGTGCGCTCTGAAGCGTGGGGGCGCGCGGGGTGTGTGACTTGCTCTGGTGGCCTCGATCGTTGTGGTCTCGATGAATGATTGCAGCTTCGGTGTCGAGGTCAGCGGCTGTTGCGTCCTCACGCCTCTCTGTCGGCGAACACCTACACCCGAGGAAACCGCCGCCTTCGTGGTGCGACGCCGCTCCCCTCGAGGCTGACCCATGCTAACGCTTGGGACATGCGATCCCTTCTTTCTTTTGCACGCGCGACGACTCTCTCGGGAGTCTCTTTGGCTCTGGCCCTCGGCTGCAGTGACGCAGACGATGGAAACGACTCGGGGGCGAATCAGGGGCCTGGGACCGGGGAGCCCAACGCGCCTGCCGACGGCGGGCTCGGGTCGGGCGTCATGTCGGGGAAGGGGTTTTCGACGCAGCAGTTCCAGAGCGCGGCGGTGTCCAGGAACGGGGTGGAGTACATCCTCATCACGAACGGTTGGGGGAGTGGCTTCAGGAGCCACGAGATTTCTTGGGAGGGGACGTCCTTCCTCGTCGAGAGCACGGATGGGACCACCGGGACGAACTGGCAGCCCGCCTCCTTTCCGACGGTGTTCTGCGGCAGGTACTCGGTGCCCGAGGTGCCGAGCTGTGGCCTCCCGGTCCCGATCGAGTCGGCAGGCGCTTTGCGGACGGGTTGGCGCTGGGCTCCGAACGGCAACGCGGGGCAGTACAACGCCTCGTACGACATCTGGGTGGGGGATGGGACCAACCTCCAGGGATACCTGATGGTCTGGCTGCGGGATCCGCCGGGTCCCCAGCCCGCGGGACGTCCGGATATGAGTCACCAGCAAGTCACCGTGCAGGGGCTCCCTGGCCTCTGGAATATCTGGACCGGATCCGTCCATAACATTCCCATCATCAACTGGGTGCGCGCCGAGGGGCAGGACGTCTACGAGCTCGAGTTCGACGTGATGGACCTCGTCCGCGACGCGCGGAACCGCGGCTTGAACGTGCCTGGCACGCACATCAACGCCGTGGCGGTGGGCTTCGAGATCTGGGAAGGCCCGATCACGAACCTCGAGAGCGTGGACTTCTACGTCGACGTGAACTGAGCGAGCAGTTCGCTCACCTCGGGGGGACACGCCGCGCCGGAAACGACGGCGCGGCGTGGCGCTCAGAAGTTCACGCCCAGGCCACCGAGGAGCTCGATCTGCGCGATGGGCTTGGCGGTCAAGGAGACGCCGCAGCCCAGGGGGCTCACGCAATAGACCTCGGTGTTGCCCGTCATGAAAGTGACGGGGGCCCGGCCGAGCAGGCGCAGGTGCAAGAAGCTGGTCACCGGCAGCTTGAAGCCGAGCTCGACGGCGGTGGAGAAGCGCCACTCGGCTCCGACGTCGGCGGCGCCCATGCGGGTCAGGCCGACGCTGACCCCCAGGTACGGAGTGCTGGGCCCGTACTCGCCTTCGATGTAGCCCCCAAAGTGGTAATACTCGAAGGTCACGTCCCGCGTCGGGTGGGGGCCGGGAGCACCGTCCGGGCGCAGGTGCAGGGTCGTCTCTTGGCGGCTGTACCAGAGGTACACGACGCCGTCCGGCTCCGTGCGAAAGCCGATGCTGGCCCCGAGCGCGAGCGCGCTGTCCGCGTCGATGCTGCCGTTCTGACCGTTCTTGTCGATGTCGGCGCTGCCGAGCCAGCGATAGCCGCCGACCACGGTGGCTTCGAAGAAGTCGTCGGCCGCGCGCGCCTGCGCCGGGAGCAGCAAGATTGAAGAGAGGGCCGCGCCGCAGGCGAGCCCCTGCAGGACCCCTCTCCTCGGTACCACGGGTCGTTCACGCACGCGCAGGCATTACCCCAGGAGAGCCCCCCAAGGCTACCCCCCGTTGCACAGCCCGAAGGCTTAGAGCGCCAATCGGTCTGCCATCGAGACAGCTCGCCCCCGTTGACTCAGACCTTGCGCGCGAGCAGCAGCCCGTCCCCGATGGGCACCAGGATGGCCTCCACCCGGCGATCGGCGCTTGCCATTTGGTTCAGGGCCCGGATCGCGCGGGTGGTCTCCCGCGTGTCCGAGGGCTCGACGACCGCGCCGCCCCACAACGTGTTGTCCACGGCGAGCACCCCGCCGACCCGGAGCAGGCGCAGGCACCGCTCGTAATACTCGCAGTAGTTCTCCTTGTCGGCGTCGACGAAGGCGAAATCGTAGGTGCTGGCCTCCCCCGCGGCGAGCCTCCGATCGAGGGTCTCCAACGCGGGGCCCAGCTCGAGCCGGATCTTCCTCTCGACACCCGCCGCGCGCCAATAGCGACGCGCCACGTTGGTCCATTCCTCGCTCGTGTCGCAGGCCAGGATCGTTCCGTCGGAGGGGAGCGCCAGGGCCACCGCGAGGGAGCTGTACCCCGTGAACACCCCGACCTCGAGGGTGCGGCGTGCCCCCATGAGCCGGACCAGCCACGCCATGAACGCCCCCTGCTCAGGAGAGATCTGCATGCGAGCCGATGGGTGGGTCGCCGTCTCGGCGCGGAGCTTCGCGAGCAGCGGGTGCTCCCGATTGGAAGCGATCAGGTAGTTCTGCAGGTCTTCGGAGATCCCCAGGGTGCGCGTCGACATGCTCCTCCTTCAAATCTAGCCTGGCGCCCCCACACGCGCCACGTAAGACGCCCGAGGTGCCGTCCGCGCGTCTGCGCCGCCGGGCGTTCTCCCCATCCTTTTCGAGCCCCATCCTTTTCGAGGCTCTACAGCCCGAGCTGCACCCGGAGGTCGTCGTAGGTGGCGAAGTCCTCGTCGTTAGCCCGGTACCCCTCGGAGGTCATTGTGAAGAGCGAGCGGCCCCACGCGCCGCTCAGCGTCGGCTCCCAAAGGAAGGCGCCCAGGCCGCGACCGTCGGGGATGTTCGAGACCACGTCGATCACCGCTCGGGGCTCGGGGCCATACTCCGCGACCACGAAGGAGAGCTCCGGAAAGCTCTGCGCGAGCTGCCCGAACGTCTCCGCCCACGCCGACGGAGGCCCTTGGTACGCGGGGTAACAGGACATTCCCAGGACGTCGAACTGGAGATCGAACTGCTGCGCCCGGGCCATCCAGGCGACGGCTCCTGCGGGATCGTCCGTGTTCTCGAGGTGCACCATCGTCTTGATGGTGGGGTCGACCTCTCTCACGCCATCGATCCCAGCTCGCAACAAGAGCGCGAGGTTCTCCCAGTCGCCCGTGCTGCCATTGAGCTCGTTGCGCGCCGAGCCGTTGCCCCAACAGTCCGTGTTGTTCGTGGGCACGTGGATCAGCATGCCCGGGGTGACCTCGTTGCCGATCTGCACGATGTCGGGGCGCGCGCCGCCGTCAATCAATGTGTCAATGGTGTCTCGCGTATAGTCTTTGACGAACCCAGCTAGCTCTTCGATGGTTTGGGCGTCGCGCCACGCCTCAGGGATGATTTGCTTGCCGGGATCTGCCCAGTTGTCACTGTAATGAAGGTCGAGCAAAAAACCGAGTCCGGCTGACTTGATCTCTTTGGCGAACTCCAGCGTGTGCTCCAAGTCGCAATAGGCTGCTGCTTTGACGCACGAGGCGCCCCCGTCGCCCGTCGCGTATCCGAAGGGAGCCGCTGGATCGACGAAGGTCCGTAGGCGCACGTAGTTGAAACCATGGTCGGCGAGGAGGTCGGGCAGGGGCTTCGCCACGCCGTCCGTGTCGATGTAGACCGCGCCGAGATCGACCTGCTCGGGCACGCTGGAGATGTCCGCGCCGAGCATGAAGCTCACGTCGGGTGCCCCACCCCCGCTCGAAGGGGAACCGCCAGCGGTGGCGCCGCCCGAGTTCGCTGGGTCGCCGCCGCCGCCCGTGGGGTCGCCGCCGCCTCCGGGGCCACAGCCGAAAACCAGCGCCGAGGCGAGCGCCCATTCGACGACCGTGAGCCCGAAGAGTGGATGGCGGGTGCGAGGAGCGACGCGCGTCATGGTATGGGGGTCGGGAAGGGGCTCAACATGGGGCCAGCAGGACCCAAGCAGGCGGCTGTCGGAGGAGGCTTTGGGCTAGGCGTTATGACTACTAGAGCACGCTTCTTTGCTGTGGAGCAACCTTGCCGTGGAGCAACGTTGCTGTGAGGGAACGTTACGGCAAGGCAACGTTGCTGTGGGGGAAGGAAACGTGCAAACCCAACCGCACGTGTGCGCAGCGTGCCCACACGTGGCGTCACGAGGGGCGTCCTGGTCCGTTGAGATGCCGGCGATGGGCGGGCGCCTCAAAGCGCTTCCGCGCGTGTTTCCGTCGCGTTGCGCGGCCCGCTCTCGCTACGAAACGGTGCCGCGGATTCGGCGTTCGACCGAGTTTTCATGGGCATCGGCGCTCGCTCACTCGGGGGGCCTGTATGGAAAGTGAGTTGGAGAGTGGGCCCGCGCTAGGCCGAATTACGGTGACAGTGTGATGGCGCCTGTGATGACGCGACGCGCGTCCGCGAGTGTGTGCATCCGGGTGCATGTCGGCGTGGACAACCCCAATGCTGGCATGATTACAGGCTTGCCGAAACTTGGGTGATTGTTGTTGCCAGCGAGCGTTCTTCCGTGGTTATCTGCCGGTGCTACTCAACGCTAGAGGTAGGGAACATAATGAAGCGCTTTGCGGTCTGGTCCGGGTTCTTGGGTGTGGTTCTGTCGTACATGGTTGGCGTCGGTTGCTCGAGCGACGACTCCAGCTCGGGCGGGAGCGCTTCAGGGGGCGACACGAGCAGCGGAGGGAAGAAGTCCTCCGGGGGCTCGGATTCGGGCGGATCCGAGGGCTCCGGCGCGACCTCCGGCAGCGGTGGGAAGAAGAGCACCGGCGGCAGCGGCGGCAACGACTCCAGCGGCGGCATGGGGGGCGAGGCGATGGGCGGCCTCGGCGGCATGGGCGGCGACGGCGGCACCGAGCCAGACAACTACCTGGAGAACCCAAGCTTCGAGGAGGGGAGCATTGACAAGCTGGCGCCCATCCCCGGCTGGGAAGAGGATGGCGATCTCGTCGCGTCGTACCTTGAGGCCAATGGCGCCAGGACCGGGTATCATAAGCTGGGCCATTGGGCGATGGATGCTTTCGAGGTCTCCACCTTCCAGGTGGTCACAGGGATTCCCAACGGAACGTACACGTTCAGTATCTGGATGACGCGCGGGGACAACTTCAACGAGCAGTATCTGTTCGCCAGGGACTATGGGGCCGCCGAGCTGACCCAGGACACGTACTCCAGCTCGGACTACGTGAAGGTGGAGTTGTCCGGCATCGAGGTCACGAACAACCAGGTCACCGTCGGCGTCTCCTCCGATGCACAGTCGGGGGCGTGGGCGAACTTCGACGACGCGGTGCTCGTCCGGCAGTGACGAGCCTATCTCGCGTTAGGTGAGGACCATGCAGCCGAACCCTCTCGTACATCGATCCCGTCGCCGCTTTTTGATATGCGCGGCGACGGCGCTGGCCGGGGCTTATGCCTGCTCGTTCCAAGATTTCAGCGCCCTCCAAGAAGGCAGCGCTTCGGGAGGAGGGACGAGCAGCGGTGGAGACACGACGGGAGGCGGCGCCTCCACCGGCGGCGGCGTGTCGAACACCGGCGGCGCCTCTGGAGGATCCGGACCGAGCTCTGGCGGCATGGGGGGCATGGGGGGTATGGGCGGCATGCCCCAATCCTTCATCGCGAACGGGAGCTTCGAGACGGGCAACACCATGGGCTGGGACGTCGTCCCCTCGAGCGCGCTCGACAAACGCTACGCCTACGTCCAGACGGCGACCGGAGCCGTGCGGCCACCCGACGGCGTCTACGAGCTGGCCTTCTGGCACGACACCGACAGCTATCAGGTGACCGTCTCGCAGGTGGTGGAAGACCTCGAAGACGGCAGCTACACCCTCGCGGGCTTCTTCAGCCGTGGAGCGAACATGACGGCGACGCTGTTCGCGCGGAACTGCTCCGCCAACGATCCGGAGCCTCGGGACATCCCGATGACGGATGCGAACAGCTTCACCCTCTTCCGCTTGACGGAGATCGAAGTCAGCGGGGGTAGGTGCGAGGTCGGGGTGATGGTCGACGCCGGCGCAGGTGACTGGATGAACGTGGACATGCTGACGCTGACGAAGGAGTGATGAGCGCTGGTGCCCCGTGCCATGCCAACTCCGTCAGCGGCGACCACGTACAGCCGCTTGCTCCAGCTCGGGTCTGGCGGGATGGCCGACGTGCACCTCGCCTTGGCGAGCCGGCGCGCGGAGTTCCAGCGGCTCGTGGTCGTGAAGACGATCCGCGAGCAGGCGAGCCACAGCGCCGAGGCGCGCGCGCTGTTCCTGGAGGAGGCGCGGCTGTCGGCGCGGCTCAACCATCCAAACGTCGTCCGGGTCACCGAGATCGTCGAGCTGGAGCACGGCGCGATGCTCGTGATGGAGTACCTGGACGGGCTCTGTCTGGCCGACGCCCTCCGAGCGGCCGGCGATGCCTTCACGCTGCCCCTGCGGATCCGGGCGATCTGTGAGGCTCTCGCGGGCCTGCACTACGCGCACCGGCTCGCGGACTACGACGGCCGGTCCCTCGGCATCGTCCACCGCGACGTCAGCCCTCAGAATATTTTCTTGACCTACGACGGCTGCATCAAGCTGCTCGATTTCGGCATCGCCAAAGCCGACGACTCCGAGGGGGCGACGCGCACGGGCATCCTCAAGGGTCGGATCTCCTACATGTCTCCCGAACAGATCCGGGGCGAGGTCCTCGACTGTCGCGCGGACGTGTACGCGATGGGCTGTGTCCTGTTCGAGGCGCTGGCGAACCGCCGGCTGTGGGGCGGTATCGCTCAAGGAGAGATCGTGCGCGCGGTGGCGGAGGGGCGTATCCCGCGGCTCGATGAGTCGTTCGACGCGAGCTCGAGGGCGATCGTCGAGCGCGCCATGGCGTACTCCCGGGATCAGCGCTTCTCCTCGGCCGATGAGATGCGCGTTGCCTTGGAGCGCCGCCTCGAGGGCTTGCCCGAGGTGGGCCAGGTGTTGGCGCGGGACATCGGCGACATGCTCGCCGCGACCTGCAGTGAGCGCCGCGATCGACGTCAGCAAGAGGTCACCGCGGCCATCCAGCGTGTCGAGCGCGAACGCTCCGAGGCGCCCACCCCCGTCGTGCCTCCTCCGCCTCGGCCGGTCCACGTCGACGTCCCCCAGGCAGCGGGTCTGCCGCGCCCACCGCTCGGCGGTGGCTCGGGTCTGCTGCGCCCACCGCTCGGCGGTGACTCCGGGCACCAGGGGCTGGAGGAGCGACAGGAGGCGTCGAGCCAGGGCACGGGGACGGGCCTCTGGCGCACGGAGGGTGCCTCGACCAGGGCTCGCGGGCTCCCGTGGTTCGCGTATGCCGTTCCGGGCGCGCTGCTGATCGCGGCCGTCGCGCTGATCGCGCCGCGGCTGCTGGAGGCGCCCGAGGTGCTGCACGTGGTCGCCGCGGAGGCGGAGCCGACCATGCACCAGCTCGTCGTCGAAGCAGCGCCCACGACGGCGACCATCTTCCTCGACGGCCAGGAGCTCGGGGTGGGGCGGGGGAGCGCGCGGCTCCCCGAAGGGTCGACGCACGTCCTGCGCGTAGTCCACGACGGGTACGAGGCGGTGGAGCGATCGTTCGTCAGCGAGTCGGACACGACGCTCGACATCGAGTTGACCCCCACGTCGAGCGCCGGAGCCGCGGAGTCGTCTAGCCGTGCTGCTGCGCGCACCTCCGCGGCCGCTCCCGGCGCGGTCGGCTCCGGGGACTCTGAAGCGGGCTCCGAGTCCTCGGCCCGACCCAAGCCGAGGAGGTCATCGGGCGCCGTGCCTGCCCGGCGCGGGACCGGGAGCCCCGCCGCGCCGGTGACCAAGAGCGGCGCGGCCGCTCCGAAGGGGAGTGAGGGCGCGAACTGCAAGCCTCCCTATTACTTTTCCGGTGGTGTGAAGACCTACAAGCCGGAGTGCATCTAATGGCAAGACTACTTTGCAATCGCTCAGCTCTGGCCGCCGCGGTGATGGTGGTGTCGGCCGCCGTGACCTCGCCGGTGCGCGCCGAGGAGGCCAGCGCCGCCGAAGCGGGAGACGCGAACGGAGACGCCGCTCGACAGCAGTGTTTCGCCGCGCATGGCGAGGCGCAGGAGCTCAGGAAGCGAGGCCAGCTCCTCGAGGCGCAGGCCCAGCTGCAGCTCTGCTCGAGGGCGGAGTGTCCCGGGGTCATCATCGAAGACTGCGGGCGCTGGATGGGCGACGTGGAGGCGGAGACACCCTCGATGGTCTTCGAGGTCACGGTAGACGGAAAGGACGCACCCGACGCGACGATCACCGTCGATGGCGCCCTCGTCGAGGACAAAGTCCGCGGGTTCCAGGTCAACCCGGGGTCCCACACGGTGCGCGCCACGCTCCCGCCTCACGAGGCCATCACCCGGACGGTCACCTTGCCGGCGGGGCAGAGGATGCGGCTCGTCAGCTTTGAGTTCCAGAGCGCGCCCGGGGCGGCGGCGGAGCAGGCGCCCTTCATGACGGAGCAGGTGACGCGACCGACCCCGACCATGGTCTACCCGCTCCTCGGGCTGGGGATCGCGGGGCTGGCCACCTACGGTGTCCTCGCCGGCCTCGGCAAGACCGAGCAGGGCCGCTTGGAGGAGACCTGCGCGCCGAGCTGCACGGACGATGACATGTCCAGCATGAAGCGCATGTACCTCATCGGGGACATCTCGGCGGGCGTCGGGGCTGCGGCGCTCCTCACCGCGGGGATCATCTACCTCGTGCGACCCACGGTGCGGGAGTCCGTCCCCCAGGTGTCCGTCGCCGTCGATCCCAGAGGGGACTCGTTCGGGATCATGGCGACCGGGAGTTTCTGAGCGGGCGCCTCCATGGCAAGCTAGAGATCCATGAACGAGCCCGGGAGCCTGCACGCCGTGGACAGCACGGGTGAGTTCGATATGAGCTCCGCCATCCTCGGCGACGGGGGGATGAGCTATCAGCCCTTCATGGCCATCGGCGAGGGGGGCATGGCGCGCGTGCTCCTCGCGAAGGCGAAAGGGCCCGGGGGCTTCGAGAAGCTCGTCGTGCTGAAGACGATCCGGCGAGACGCTCTGGAGAACCCCTCGATCCGGAAGCTCTTCGTCGACGAGGCGAAGCTCTGCGCGCAGCTCAATCACCCGAACCTCGTGCAGGTGTACGACGTCGATCTCGACGCCGAGTCGCCCTGCCTGATCATGGAGTACCTGGAGGGCAAGACCCTGCAGGAGGTCCTGCGGGCGGAGGCGCTGTCGGAGGTCATGCTGCTCACCGTCTGCTCCGAGGTGCTGGCGGGCTTGCACTACGCGCACGAGCTCCGCGACTTCGGTGGGCAGCTCATGAACGTAGTTCATCGAGACGTGAGCCCCCACAACCTGTTCGTCACCTACGACGGCTCCGCGAAGGTCCTCGACTTCGGTATCGCGAAGATGGCGGGGGCCGTCTCCGACGCGGTGACGGAGGACGTCAAAGGAAAGCTGTCGTACATGGCTCCCGAACAGCTCCTGGGCAATCAGGTCGATCGCCGCGCGGACGTCTTCTCAATGGGCGTCCTGCTCTGGGAGATCGCCGTCGGCAAGCGGATGTGGGAGGGGCTCCGGGAGCCCGTGATCATGCATCGCTTGGCGACGGGGGAGATCCCCGCGCTGCCGCCCGATGCGTCCGTCGACCCGCGGCTGGCGGAGATCATCACCAGGGCGACCGCGGCTCAGGTCGATGAGCGGCCCGCGACGGCCCTCGAGCTGCGCGACGATCTCGACGCATACATCTCCTCGACGGGGCGTCGTCCGCCCCTGCGGGAGATCGGCGAGGTGCTCGCGGTCGCCTTCGCGGACGACCGCGACCGGACCGCGTCGAAGATCCGCCTCGCCCTCGCGAAGCGCTCGATCCCTCCGCAGGCGGAGGAGCTGGCGGAGCGCCCCTCGCGGCGGGGGGTGGCCGTTTGGTTCCTCGTGACGGGCTTGGCGGCGGCGGCGCTGCTCTGGGCCCTCAGCGACCGCTGGACCGCAGAGGTCCACGCCAGCCGCCCCGAGTCGATCCCAGGCGATGCTCCCGCGACGTTCGAACCACCGGACGGAGCCAACACGGGGTCGTCGGACACGACGACGCCAGGGTCGCGGCCTGGACACCTGGGGCAAGGAGGCGGCCCCGGGAGCGGCCGCTCGGCTCCCGCCCACGTCGCGCCCGCCGAGACGTCTGCGGAGGCACCTGCGCCGCGAGCCTCCAGCAAAGGCGCGGACGAAGCAGCGCGCTCATCGAGCGCTCCCAGGACCACGCGTCGCTCGACTCGGCGACAGGCCCCGTCGCCCACTCCTCCGCTCCCCGCGGGCGCTGCGCCATCAAGTCCCGCGCCGTCAAGTCCCGCGCCACCCGCTGCTCCCACCACGCGGGCGGTCAACTGCGATCCCCCGTACTTCTTCAAGGACGGCATCAAGTCCTACCGCCCCGAGTGCCTCTAGTCACACGGAACGCGTCCGGCTCGGCGGGGCCGTCGAGAGGCGCCCTTCGACGGCGACGCTTCTCTGCGTGACGACGTGAGCCATCGCTCCGCGCGGGCACGGTGTGGTTCGTTGGTACGAGACCACGCCTCCTTGGATCGGATGCGTCGGACGGATCGTTAGATCAATGGTAGTTGCCTGCCTGAGGCGCGAGGCTTGCCGGCGGCGAGGCTCGCCTTCGCGGGGATCTCCGGGGCGCGCTCGGCCCACGCTCGCTGCACGTCCCGGTCGAGCAGGTGGGTCGGGCAGACGTTGGCGAGGGCCGCCATCATCACGCTCTTCACGTGGGGGTTCTCCGCCTCGAGGGTGGTGAGCAGCTCCGCCATGCGGTCACGCTTCAATCCCGGCTGAGAGCCGCAGAGGTTGCAGGGGAGGATCGGGAACTGGAGCTGCTTCGCCAGGGCCGCGATGCTGGGCTCGTCGCACTGGATGAGCGGGCGAATCACCTCGAAGCGCCTGTCGTCGGTCAGGTACTTTGGCGGCATCGACTGCAGCTTGCCGCCATAGAACAGGTTCATGAGGAACGTCTCGAGGGCGTCCTCCCGGTGATGCCCCAGGGCGATTTTGTTGCACCCGAGCCGCTCTGCGGCCCCATACAGGACACCGCGCCGCAGCCGCGAACATAGGGAACAATAGGTCCCCCCCTGCTCCACGTGCTCGACCACGACGGAGTAGGTGTCCTCGCTCAAGATCTCGTAGTCGAAGCCGCTCTGCGCCAGCCAGTCTGCCAGCGGCTTGCCGTCGTAGCCCGGCTGCTTCTGATCGAGGTGCACCGCCACCACGCTCGCCTCGAAGGGCACGCGGCTCACGAGGGCGCCGAGCAGACGCAGCAGGCAGTAGCTGTCCTTGCCGCCGCTCACGGCCACGAGGATACGGTCGCCGGGGGCGAGCAGCTCGTACTCCTCGCAGGTCTTCTTCATCTGCCGGTACAGGCGACGTTCGAGCCCCGGGCCCACCTCGGCGGACGCCGTGGCGGACGCTGACGTGGACGCTGACGCGGACGCCGTGGCGGACGCTGACGTGGACTCCGAAGTGGCCGCCATCGCGGACGCACCAGAGGGCGTCGTGGCGGTTGCCGGAGCGGGCTCTGAGGCGGGGGACGCGGAGGCCATGGCGGGGCGAAGCTAGCGAATCCTCAGGGTCGGAGCCACACGTGGATCTCGGAGGGTCTCCACCCTCCCCGTCGCCGCCCGTCCGCTGCCGCGGGGCGTCCCTCCGCGGCTCCGTGCGTCCCGCCACCCTCCACTCTCCTCGGCGCCAAGTGAAGCAGCTGGAACGTGGCCATCGCGGCCCCGCCCCGTCCCAGGAGCCGCATCGGGAGGGAGAGAGCTCAGGAGCGCTGGGATGTCCGAGGAGCCCAGTACGAGGAGATCGACGGAGCCACCTTGCTTGGGGTGGTCATCGATCCCTGAGGTCACGGGGGCCCGGCGCTACTCCGTTTGCGGCTCAAGTGAGCCCCTTGACCTGTCGATCCGCGGCGTGATCCACTGCGACCGTGACGACCCGCAGTCGACCGCTGCGCCGCCAGGGGGGCGGTGACTCCTGGGGGCGCCGTGTCCTCGGGCGCCGTGTCCTCGGTCGACTGTCCCTCGCTGGGGGTTTGCTCCTCGCGGCCTCGCCGGGCCTCGCCCACGCCAACGACAAACCCGCCGCCGCCGCCGCCGCGGGCGTCACTCCTCCCGAGGCCCTGTCGACGCCGGTCGACTATCCCGAAGGAGCGAGCGGGACGGCGGAGGTCGTGCTCGAGCTCGTCGTGTCGGCGAAGGGGGAGGTGACCGACGTCCGCGCGACGAGCGGCGCTCCGCCG
>JAEWOQ010000304.1 GCA_023460875.1 Pseudomonadota bacterium | reverse complement strand
GCCCTCGACCGCGCGGCGTCCTATCGGGTGCGCTACACCCCCGTGTCCGCGCACACGAGCAGCTGGCGTCGCGAGCCGCTGGTGGTGCACGCCACGGACGGTGAGCTGAGCTTCTTGTTTTCCCGCTACGATTTTTCGGCGGCGTGGGCGGCGTACCCCGCGTACGAGGACGGCTGCCTCGTTTACGCGGTCGTGGTGCAGTGGGAGGGGCAACGGGAGCTCGCGCGGCGCGTGCGGGATCGCTGGGTCCAAGAGGGCTTCTCCGGGCTGACGGCGCTGACGCAGACGCGGCCCTTCCGTCACGAAGAGTGAGGCGCTCTCGCGCTGGATGGTGAGCCGCTCGCCGCGCGTTCGCTGTCTTCGCTTGGAGGGGACGTGAGAGGACGATGGGCAATGCGCGTGTCCGGCATCTCCAGCGCGAGCGGATTTGAAGGGCGTTTCGCGCGCGCAGGCTGTCATGTGTACCTACGCATACTGACACCGCCCCGGACGCGCCTACCGCGGTCGGCCCCCCAGACGACCCATATTCAAGAGGTTTTCTCCGGCAGGTGATGGAATGCCCATTCCCCTCGACTGGGTAATCGTTCAATACTCGGCACAGGGCTGGCGTGCTCGTCTTGGGCCAGCCTCCTCATGGTGCCATGTCGATGATTCCTCCTAGCCTTGCCGGTCGCTTCGCCCTCTCGTTCTCGCCCTGGAGGCACGCCCTGTGGGGCCTCCTGCTGCCCGCCGCGCTAGCCTGTGGGAGCCCCGCCCAGGTCGGTGGGGACGACAAAGAGCCAGGCCTCGGCGGCGCTCCCGGCAGCGGTGGCGGCACGAGCACCGGCGGGGGGATCATCGACATCGGCGACGATACGGGCGGCACCGGCGGCGGTAGCACGGACGAGGTGCCCGACGCGGAGTGCGGCAACGGCGAGCTCGAGCCCGGGGAGCTCTGTGACGACGGCAACACCAAGGACGGCGACGGTTGCTCCGCGGATTGCCGCAAGGTCGATCCTGACTATTTCTGCGCCGAGCCCAACGAGCCCTGCGTCCCCATCGCCACGTGCGGCAACGGCCTCATCGAAGGGGACGAAGCCTGCGACGACGGGAACACCGAGGGCGACGATGGCTGCGCCGCCGACTGTAAGAGCATCGAGGACGGCTGGGTCTGTCCTCGCCCGAACAAGGAGTGCATGCCGCTGCCGGTGTGCGGCAACGGCACGCGGGAGCGCGGTGAGGAGTGCGACGACGGCCAGACGCCGCCCCAGGACGGTGACGGCTGCTCCGCGGAGTGCGAGCTCGAGGACGGGTTCTTCTGCGGGGAGCCTGGCAAGCCCTGCGTCGAGTTGGTCTGCGGTGATGGCGTGCGCACCCCCGACGAGGAGTGCGACGACGGGCAGATGCCCCCCCAGAACGGCGACGGCTGCTCGTCGACGTGCACCTTGGAGACCGGGTGGCGTTGCTCGTCGAACGGCCAATGCGCGCCGATCTGCGGCGACGGGATCCGCATGGGCGACGAGGAGTGCGACGACAACAACCGGGTGAGCGGGGACGGCTGCTCGGCGGCGTGCAAGGTCGAGCCCTTCTACGAATGTGATGCCAGCGGGTGCACGTCGACGATCGCGTGCGGCAACGGCGCCGTGGAGCCCGGCGAGGTCTGCGATCCTCCGGGCGTCGAAGGCTGCAACGCCAGCTGCACCGGCTACGACGGTGACGTGATCGGCCAGGCGGTGTGCGGGAACTCGGTCATCGAGTTCGGCGAGACCTGCGATCCGCCGGCCCCGGGGAGCGGCTGCTCGACGACCTGCACGGTGGAGGAGGGCTACAACTGTCCTCGTCCCGGGGTCTGCCTGGCGCTCCCCTCGTGTGGTGACGGGATCCTCCAGCCCCAGACGGGGGAGACCTGCGACGTGGGGTCGATGAGCTCTCCTGGCTGCATCAACTGTGAGGTCCAGGACGGCTGGTTCTGCACAGGGTTGCAGCCCTCCGTCTGCGTGAAGGAAGAGTGCGGTGACGGCGTCCTCACCGCCGGCGAGGAGTGCGACACGGGCACGGAGTCCACCAACGGCTGCACCGGGTGCTTCGTGGACGACGGCTGGGTGTGCCCCGTCCCGGGCAAGGCCTGCATCCCACGCTGCGGGGACCGGCTCATCACGGGCGACGAGGAGTGCGACGACGGCAACCTGACGAACGGCGATGGCTGCAACGCCAGCTGTCGTATCGAGCCCGGGCACACCTGTCCCTCGTCGACGGAGCTGGACGCCGCCGGCCCCGGCGACGACATCTCGTGTGACGAGTCCGTGTGCGGCAACGGCGAGACCGAGCCCGGCGAGGGCTGCGACGACGGCAACACCATCGGTGGCGATGGCTGCGGTCCCACCTGCCAGAACGAGCCGGTGATCACGCCGGGGCCCAACCCCACGGTGACGCTCTCCTGCGGGGACGGGCTCATCACGGGCGACGAGGAGTGCGACGACGGCAACCTGACGAACGGCGACGGCTGCTCCTCTGACTGCAAGGAGGAGGAGGGCTTCGAGTGCACCGATCTGCTCGAGCCCCCGGACACGGTGCAGATGCGGGTGACCTACCGGGACTTCAAGGCGGGCAACGCGCTGGAGGGGGTCGGGCATCCGGACTTCCAGTACGGATACAAGGACCACGTGGCGGGGATCGCCGGGGCACCCTGCACCACGTCCAACCAGGACACCTGCGGGCGTCTGGACGACGACGGCAAGATGGAGCTCCAGGTCAACAACCGATCGACGACCGGGATTCTGTCCGCCGACAGCTTCGCCACCTGGTACCGCGACACCAGTAATCCCTATGACGTGGAGGTCATCCCGGACGTGCTCACCCTCACCCAGCAGGGGGGGGCGAACTCCACCACGTACCGGTTTCAAGACAACGACTTCTTCCCGGTCGACGGGCGAGGGTTTGGCTCGATCGGGACTGAGGCGCCGCGCTGCGGCAGCGGCAGCAACAGCGGTGTCGAGTGTCAGGAGAACTGCAACGGGTCCTGCGCGACCTGCAACGCGTCCTGCCGCGCCCACAACTTCCACTTCACCACCGAGCTCCGCTATTTCTTCCAGTATCAGGGCGGAGAGACCCTCACCTTCACGGGAGACGACGACGTCTGGGTGTTCGTCAACGGTCGCCTCGCCGTGGACATCGGCGGCGTGCACTCGGAGCTGTCCGGTCGGGTCGTCCTCGGCGACGACGGTTCGCCCTCGGGCACGGACAGCAACTGCTCGGTGCACGCCCAGGGCACGTTGCCGGGCCTTGGCAGCTGCTACGACGCGGCGGAGCAGGCGGACAACGAGGACAGCCGCTTCGGTCTGGTGAAGGGACAGGTCTACGAGATCGTGCTCTTCCACGCCGAGCGACACACCTCGGAGTCGAACTTCGCCCTGACCATGTCGGGCTTCCTGGCGCCCCGCTCGTTCTGCGAGCCAAAGTGCGGCGACGGCATCGTCGTGGCGGGCGAGGTGTGCGACGACGGGGACGACAACGAGGACGGCGTGTCCGGTCGCTGCAACACCACCTGCACGATGCTCGCCTACTGCGGCGACGGAGTCCTGCAAGACGGCGAAACCTGCGACAACGGCGAGAACCGCGACCTCTACGGCGGAGAGATCGCGAGCGGCGCCTGCGCCCCCGGCTGCGTGGCTCCGCCGACCTGCGGTGACGGCGTCATCCAGGCCGCCTTCGAGTACTGCGACAACGGCGCGGCGAACAACGACTCCAGCTATGGCCCGGGGAGCTGCACGACCGACTGCGGCTTCGGAGGGTTCTGCGGAGACGGGATCCATCAGGCCAGCCACGAGACCTGCGATCTCGGGGCGGAGAACGGAGGCTACGGCGAGGGCTCCTGCAGCTACGATTGCCAGATCGGTCCCTTCTGCGGGGACGGGATTCGCAACGGCGCGGAGCAGTGCGATGGCGGTCCGCACTGCGATGCCAACTGCTTCATCCTGCCCCACTGTGGTGACGGCATCCTCCACCCGGCGACGGAGTCCTGCGACTACGGGCCCTTCTATTCGAGCGACTACGGTGGGTGCACCCAGCAGTGCGAGTGGGGACCGCGCTGCGGCGACGGCGACGTCCTGCAACCCTACGAGGAGTGCGACGACGGCTCCCTCAACAATGACGACGTCTACGACGGCTGCAGCTCCGCGTGCCTCCGCGGTCCCCACTGCGGTGATGGAGTGGTCCAAGCGAGCGAGGGTGAGCAATGTGACAACGTCTACAACGACGACGTCTACGCCTACGACGCCAACTCCTGTGGTCCCCAGTGCAAGCGGCCGCCGTCCTGCGGTGACGGCGTCGTCCAAGCCGGTTACGAGGTCTGCGACCACGGCGACGACAACGACGACAACGCCTACGACGGCTGCAACACCAAGTGCGACTGGGGCCCCTACTGCGGCGACGGCAGCGTCGACGCCGCCGCGGGAGAGTCCTGCGACGACGGGCTCGATAACCGCGCCTACTCGGCGGACGGGAAGGGCTGCGGCTACGATTGCCAGCCCGCTCCCTACTGCGGCGACGGCGAGCGGAACGGCCCCGAGCAGTGCGACCTGGGCAAGGACGCGAACACGGGCGAGTACGGTGGCTGCAACGAAGACTGCACCCTCGCGCCCTACTGCGGGGACGGCGTCGTCCAGCCCCCGGAGGCGTGTGACGACGGCCTCGCGGGCAGCCAGGAGTGCACGAGCTCCTGCAAGCGTCGCATCGTCGTGAAGTGAGCGAGGCGAGGCAGAGGCCGCGATCTCCGACGGAGAGAACGCGGCCCTCGGCGGCAGCATGGTTGTCGGGAGGCGCCTCGATGGAAGCGCATTCTCCCGGAGAGGAGCGTGGTCGTCGC
>JAEWOQ010000303.1 GCA_023460875.1 Pseudomonadota bacterium | reverse complement strand
CGAACGGTCTGCGGAAGGCAGGCCGTTCGTCGCTACGTCACCGCAGAACGGTGGCCGCTCCGGGCTCCAGGAACCTCCACTTCGTTGGGGGCTTCTCGGAGCCTGGTTCGCTATGCTCTCGCGCGGGGGCGCCTGCTGCTCGTGCCACGGCTGCGGAGCCGTGGTGGCGGCCGGCGCTTACAGGCTGAAGCTCTTCGACACCGTCACGGAGCTGCCGCTGAAGGGGGGGACGGTCGCCCTGCGGAACACAGAGGCGACGCAGCCTCCGACAGAGGTTCCTCCGTAAGCGCCGCCCTGGACCACGGCGCTCGTGACCCGACCGCTCGGCGCGAAGGTGACGACGGCCTTGCCCGGCCCCGTGGGACCACCTGGCTTCTTGCAGCTCTTGGCGCTGCTGGCGGCGGTCGTGAGCGCCGATCGGGCCGCGTTCGTGTTGAAAGCCCCACCGGCCGGCTTGGGAGCGCTGTCCTTTGCGCTCGTCGACGACCGAGAGCTCGTGCTGGAGGTGGAGGCCACGGCTGCCTTCTTGGCCTCTTCGGCCTTCTTCGCTTCCTCTTCCTCCTTGGCCTTGGCTTCTTCCTCTGCCTTCTTGGCTTCTTCGGCCTTCTTCGCCTCCTCTTCCGCGAGGCGCTTCTTCTCGGCTTCGGCCGCGGCGAGCTCTTCCTCGAGCTTCTTCTTTTCGGCCTCCGCCTCCGCGAGCTTGGCGGCCATGGCCTCCCGCTCTGCGTCCAGCGCGCCGCCGTCCTCAGCGGCGACGTCCTTGTTCTCGCTCGCTTCGTCGCCGCCTCCACCGAAGAGCGCGAAGGCGCCCCCTGCGAGCAACAGCACCCCAGCAGCCGCGGCGATCATCAGCCCCTTGCCCTTGCTGGCTGGCGCGAGCTGGGGAGTCGCGGTCGCGAGCGCTGGGCGGATGGCAGGAGCAGGCTTGGGCGGCTCTTGGACGGGAGCGGTGAGGAGCGCCGCCGTGTTGCTCCCGAGCGGTCCACCGAAGCCTCCCAGGCTCCCCGCGCTCAACCCTCCGCCGAGGGCGCCCAACCCTCCGCCTGCGCTCAGGCCAATGCCGCCGTCCAATCCGAAGGGATCCGCGGGCCGTGCGCTCTCCTCCGTGGGCTCCACGCCTGCCTTGAGGGCGTCGAGGGAGAAGAGGACCGAACTCTCGCTCGGGGCGTCATCGGCGGCGCTCGTCGGAGCGCTCGCCTGAGGAGGGGACGCCTTGGACACGCTGGCGTGGGCGTCGTCGTTCAGATCGAGGCCGCCGAACAAGTCCTTCATCTTCGACTGGGAAGGACGCGCCGGAGTCCCCCCCGCCGTCGCGCGGGGGGGCGATGCGAGGCGACTGCGGAGCTCGGGGACGTCGAGGATGGGGAGCCAATCGCTCAGCCCGTCCTTCCAGACGTAGGCCTCCTCGGTGATCGTCCCGTCCCTCCAGCCCGCGACGATCTGCGCGGTGGTCATATCTCGGGTGTCGTCGTCGCTGAGGTTCACCGACCAGGTGCCCGGAGGCATGTTCTTGCCGGGGGCCGCCGCTCGACTCGCATCGTTGCTTTGCTTGGATCCCATCGTCGTGCCGTCGAACCGTAAGACGTGTTTGCGCTGTCCTGGCGTGTCCGGGTCGAACCGACACGCGCGCGCCGTCGCGCCGCGTGTGATTGGGGTGCCGCGCGGCGCCAGCGTGCTCGCCGTTCGCGTGCGAACCGCTAGTGGAAGCGACTTTAGCAAAGTGGGAGCGACGGCGCATCGCTCGCGACGGGAGAAAGACCTCACAGTGCGGTCCACGAGGGTGCGCCGTGTGCGGATGAGTGGACGAACGCCTTACGACGTCGACCTCTCCGAAAACTGTGGCTCACCGCCCGCGAACGTGTAGGCAGCGCTTCCGAGCCGCCTCGGTGGTGCTCTGGAGCCGATGGGCAGTGGTTGAAGCCGTTCGTGCTTCAGAGTCGGCGGAGGGGAGGTCGGTGGAGGTGGGAGGCGGGCTCCGAGGGCTGGGGTCATGACTCGGGGGTGTTCGGGATTGGCCTTGCGCGCGCGGGCACGCGGCAAGGCTGCGCGGCCTGGTCCGGAGAGCGCCCGCTCCGAGCGCGCGCCACGGGGATGCGTGATTGACAGAGGAGATCCGCCCATGTAACCGTCGCAGCGCGTGATCTCCGGTCATTCGTCGTCGCTGGGCGTTGCGGCGGCCCCTTGGAGTTCTGCGGTACATTTACAAACTGGGGCTGGGCCTCAGCGGACTTGTGGGAGAGTGCTGCGGTGAAGTCGTCGTCGGTTGAGGCTCGTGAAGTCAGCGGCCTCGGGCGCTGGGGTCGGCTGGGAGCGCGGCGTGGATGGGCAGCGCTCCTCGCGTTGGGCGGGCTGCTGCTGAGCGGCACCGTTCAGGCGCAGGAGACGGAGCGAGTCCCTGGCTCCAACGGTGACGGAATGGATACCCACCTGTTCCGCCCGGCGGTGGACTCGAAGGGGTTTTTCTACGTCAACGGCACGGACATCCTGGGCACCAACGACGTGAGCTTTGGTTTGGTGCTCGACTGGGGGCACCGGCTGATGCGCACCCGCGTGGACGGGGATGCCATCGATCCGGCCACCGGTGAGCCTTGCGCGACCCCCACCTGTCAGCCCGCGGGCATGACGGGCACCGACGCGCTCATCCAGAACTCCTTCCAGGGGACGCTGGGCTTCAGCTACGGCATCGCGAACATGGCGACGGTCGGCATCAGCGTGCCGGTGGTCATCATGGCCGGCGAGCGCGCCTATCAAATCGGTGACGACTCCCAGGGGCTCTACAACTCGGGCCAGCTCGACGCCCAGAAGATCGCGACCATCGTCCCGCACCTGAAGCTGCGCCTGACGCGCGTCCAGGAGACCATCGGCGTCGCCGTGGTGGCTCAAGCAGGGGTCCCGATCGCGGGTGCCCCGCGAGACCTCGCGGCGGATCCGGGGTTCTGGTACTGGCCCCGCCTGGTGGTAGAGAACCGCTTCGGCTCGACGGGGCGCTTCCGCGTCGCGGTCGACGCGGGCTATCGGGGACACACTGGGAACAACCCGCGCTTCGGGCTCGACAACACCGGGCAACCGCAGCTCGCGGAGGGGGTGCTCACCTACGGTGACCTCGCGACCTATGGCGTGGGTCTCTCCTACCGCGTGACCCCCACCCTCGACGTCGTGGCGGAGAGCTACGGGAGCTACCTGCTCTCGGACGATACGGCGCGCGAGCAGAAGTTCAGCAACGAGTTCCTCGGGGGGCTCAAGCTGTTCGTGGAGCGCAACAGCTACCTGATGCTCGGCGCAGGTGGGCGCGCGTTCTCCACGGGCTTCGAGGCCGCGGACACGCGGGTCGTGCTCGGCTTCGTGTTCGAGCCCTCCGTGGGTGATCGGGACGGCGACGGGATCCCGGATGACAGGGACGCCTGCCCGGACGATCCGGAGGACTTCGACGGCTTCGAGGACTCCGACGGCTGCCCCGATCCCGACAACGACGGCGATGGCATCCCTGACGTCGACGACCGTTGCCCGAACGTCCCCGAGGACTTCGACGGCGACGAAGATCATGACGGGTGTCCCGAGGGCGACAAGAAGAAGGACCGGGACGGCGACGGCATCCCCGACGATCTGGACAAGTGCCCCGACGAGCCCGAGGACTTCGACGGGTTCCAGGACGAGGACGGCTGCCCCGATCCCGACAACGACGGTGACGGCATCCTCGACGTCGACGATGCGTGCCCCGATCAGCCCGAGGACTTCGACGGCTTCGAGGACGAGGACGGTTGTCCGGATCCCGACAACGATCGGGACGGCATCCCCGACACCGAGGACCAGTGCCCGAACGACCCGGAGACCTACAATGGCTTCGAGGATGAGGACGGATGTCCCGACAAGGGGCGGGTCGTCATCGAGGGGAACGACATCGTGATCCTCGACAAGATCCAGTTCGCTACGGCCAGCGCGCAGATCCTCCCGGAGTCGGTGCCGATCGTCGAGGCGGTGGCGGCGACCCTGAAGGGGCACCCGGAGTTCGAGGCGCTGGAGATCGCAGGGCACGCCGACGAGCGCGGCTCCGACGCCATGAACCTGCGGCTCACCCAGGAGCGCGCGGCGTCCGTGCGCAACGCCCTCGTGGCCCGTGGGATCGATGGCAGGCGGCTCGTGTCTCAGGGCTACGGCGAATACTGCCCCCTCGACGCAGCCTCGAACCCCAACGCCTGGGAGAAGAACCGGCGCGTGGAGTTCAAGGTGGTCAAGACCTCCGACGGGCCCACGAACGTGCCGCGAGGTTGCGACGCGGCGAGCGCCCAAGGGGTGCTGCCGCCGAAGGTCGACTGAGGGGCCGCTGAGGTCGTGGCGCCGGTACGCTACTGTCGCTGGCAGTTGCGCATCGGCGGCGCAGCCGCGAGCTCGAGGCTCGCGATCTCCTCGTTCACGGTCCAGAAGCGCCCCCAGCGGGAGCTGTAGCGCCCGGTCCCCTCCTCCAGGTCGAGCCAGTACTCCCGATCACCCAGCTCGATGAGGGCGGCGTTGCCGTCGTTCTTGAACTCCACAGTGAACTCTTCTCCGGTCGCGCACCGATAGCGCTGGCGCTGGTCCAGCCCGGCCTTCTCCGCGGCATCCCGTGTCGCCTCCTCGGTGGTCTGGGCAGCGTCATCGAGGGCGCCGCCGACCTCCGCGCCGACCTGCGCTCCCGTGCTGCGGCTCTGCGCCGGGGGTGTGCGGGGCTCTGGATCGCGGCTGCAGGCCGACACGCAGAGCCCGAACGCCAGCACCCCCATCCAGCTGATGTGTTTCATTCGTCTACCTCCCTCCGGTGCACCAGCGGCCGGGGAGGGTAGTCGCTGGAGGCCGGTGTCCGCTCGTCTCGATGAGAGGCCGGTCGTCAGCTCCGAGCGGCTGCTCCATCGGGGCCAGTGGCGTCGGCGACGTCGAGAGGGCCGCGGACTCGGAGCGAGCGCAGCAAGAGGAGCGCGGCGACCGTAGCCCCGCCAGCGACGACGGCGGCCCCTCCGAAGACGGCCTCGCCGCCCCCCGCCGCATAGACCGGACCCCACACGGACATGCCCAAGGTGGCTCCCGTGGCCATGCTGGCCGAGAACAGCCCTTGCGCGGTGGCCAGGCCGCTGCCGGCGGCTCGTTCCTTCAACACCGCCAGCGCGCTCACCCACAGCAGCCCGAAGGACAGGGCGTGGAGTGGCTGCAGGAGCATCAGGAGGGGGAGGGAGGTCACGCTCGCGAGCAGAGTCCAGCGCAAGATCCCTCCGGCCGCCGCGAGCACGACGAGGCGCGCCGCGCCGAAGCGCTGGATGTGGGGGGCGAGGAGCGCCATGAGGACGATCTCTGCGGCGGTGCCGAGCGCCCACGCGGTGCCGATGAAGCCACCCGACGCGCCCAGGGCTTGGAAGCGCAGGGTGACGCAGAGGTCGTAGGCGCTGTGCGCGCCGATCGCGAGGAAGATGACGAGGAGCAGCCAACGATAGCTCGTCGCGGCGAGGAGGTGGCGCGCCTCGGCGGGGGCGGGGCGCGGGGGCAGGGCGGAGCTCTTCGGGAGCAAACGGGCTACGAAGAAGGAGACGATGAGGCCTCCGGCGACGCACGCGGGGAGCAGCACCGGGTCTCGCGGATCGACGAGGTGACCTCCCAACCACGCGGAGCCGAGGAACCCCACGGAGCCCCAGAGGCGCAGGCGTCCATAGTGGCGGGCGTTCTCGAGGGCGATGACGTCTGCCAGCCCGCTCATGGCGGCCCGGAACGCAGCGAACAGCGCGAAGCAACCGAACGTGACGGCAAAGGGGAGGGGCGACAGGTAATGCGCGGCGAGCGCCAGCACCGCGAACGCCAGCGCAGCTCCCGCGCAGGCGACGCGCAACAGGCCGCTGCGGAGGGCGAAGGCGTCCGCGACCATCCCGAATACCGGCGGCATCACGATCGCCATCGCCGGCAGGAGCATGGCCAGCGCGCTCATGGCGGGGCCCACGAAGCCACGCGCCTCCAGCCACGCCGGCATGTACGGCAGATAGAAGCCGAACGCCGCGAAGCTCGCGACGTAGTACAGACCCAAGGGGACGGCGATCGAGCGAGGCATGATGGATGTACGGACGTTGAACGGCCGGTCGACTCCGTGCTCCAGCTCCCGTAGGGCGGGGGGTGTGCGGCGCTGGGTGAAGCGCCGGGCTCGCGGCCGGAAGTCCGAAGCTAGGGCGCCCTAGCGCGCGCTCGTAGCATCGTCGAGGAGGGTCGTCTTGCGGACACGCAGGGGACGCCCCTGATGGCCGTTGCTGTGTTCCACGAGGAACTCGGCTACCTTGTCAAGAGCGCCATGACCCTTCACCAGTTGGAAAATGTCTTGCAGCCCTATGCCTGGGGCTCCCGTGACGCGCTCACGGAGCTGCTCGGTGTGCCGAACCCAACGGAAGAGCCTCAGGCGGAGCTCTGGATGGGCGCCCACCCCAAGGGGCCTTCCCGGTTCGTGGGGCAGGACGTGAGCCTGCTCGAGCGGATCGAGGCGGAGCCCGAGCGTTATCTCGGTGCTGGCGTGGCAGCCCGCTTCGGGGGGCGCTTGCCGTACCTGTTCAAGGTGCTCGCCGCAGAACGCCCCCTCAGCCTCCAGGCACATCCGTCACGGGAGCAGGCGCGCGCTGGGTACGCGCGTGAACGGGAAGCAGGCCTCGCGGCGGACGATCCGCGGCGCAACTACCACGACGACAACCACAAACCCGAGCTCCTCTGCGCGCTGACACGGTTCTGGGCGCTCTGCGGCTTCCGCGAGCCCGCAGAGACCCTCCGGCTCGTGCGGGCCTTCGGCCTCGACGAGGCGGCGGGGCCGCTGGTGGCGCTCCGCGACGGGGACGGCGCAGGCTGTTTGGCGCGGACCTTCCGCGCTCTGTTCGAGATCCCCGTCGAGGAGCGGCGCTCGACCATCTTCGAGCTCGTGCGGGGCGCTCAGGGGGTGCTCCAGCGGACGCCTCGAGAGATCGCCTCTCCGGACGACTCCCAGGTGTACTGGGCAGCCCGTTGGACCCTGCGCCTCGCCGACCTGTATCCAGAGGATCCGGGGGTCATCGCCGCGCTGCTGCTGAACATCGTCGAGCTGTCCCCCGGCGAGTCCATCTATCTCCCCGCCCGTGAGCTCCACTCCTATCTTGGCGGCGTCGGGCTCGAGATCATGGCGAGCAGCGACAACGTGTTGCGGGGAGGGCTCACGCCGAAGCGCGTGGATCTCGCGGAGCTGATGCGGGTGCTCACCTTCGAGCCGTGCGTGCCTCGGATCTCCTCGGGAGAGGAGACGGAGTGGGGCGGTGGACGTGAGATCACCTATCCAACGCCGGCGTCCGAGTTTTGCCTGTCGCGGATCGAGCTCGAGGGAGAGGGGAGGAGCACCGGGGGGTGTGGGCCGGAGATCCTGTTGTGCCTCGAGGGTAGGCCCCAAGTGCGGCGGAACGGTGAGCGCCTCACCCTGGAGCAGGGGGGCTCCGCCTTCTGCGAAGCCAGTGACGTCCCCTTCGAGATTTTGGGCCCGGGCAGCCTGGCGCGCGCCCGAGTCGGGTGACGAGGCTTTAGCGGTTCGGGCGGGCGAAGGCGACGGCGATCCAGCCGACGCACAGGCTCAGGCCTCCGAGGGGCGTCACCGCGCCGAGCCAACGGGGCGCGCCCAGGGCCATCGCATAGAGGGAGCCGCAGAACACGATCAGGCCGACGCTCAGGGTGATCCCGGCGACGGCGCGGGGGCGACTCGACGGCAGCCCCGCGAGCGCGAGCAGAGCAGGGGCGGTGGCCAGCTGGAGCGCCGCGCCGATCGCCCACCAACGGAGCCCTCCCGCCACCGCGTGAGCCTCGAGACCGTGGGCTCCCCAAGCGGCGCAGAGGACCCCGGTGGCCCCGAAGAAGGCGGCGAGACGGGTGGGTGACACGAGTGGGTTCCTGAGGAGAGCGCCCCCAGGATCACTCCCCCGCGGGAGGAGCGGGCGGAGGGGGCGTGGGCGCCGCGGTGGGCGGGGCTGCGGGAGCTGGAGCGGCCGTCGGAGCGGGCGCTGCGGGAGCAGGCGCGGAGGCCGTCGGTGCAGCCGTCGGAGCCGGCGC
>JAEWOQ010000302.1 GCA_023460875.1 Pseudomonadota bacterium | reverse complement strand
GGCCTGGAGGGACCGGCGGGTCGACCGGGGGAACTGGGGGCATGGCCACCGGGGGAGCTACCGGAGGTACTGGCGGATCTTCCGAGACCGTGACTTGGTCGCATCGGGTGATAGCCGAGAATAACTTGGGGAACTCGTGGCCTGAGGATCCCGACGGGTACGTACGGTTCGTCTTGGACACAGAGTGCACGGTGGACATCACCTCACCGAACCTGCCGAAGGAATATACAGGAGAGTTCGTTTGGTCTCCGGCAGCCAACGGCTTCCAGGTTGCCTGTTTGGCCGGAAGCAGGCAGGTGACCACGAGAGGCGCCGCCAAGTTCCGGATCGGGCCCGGAGAAGGCAGCATTGATGGACCGCCGCAATCTACCAACGCAGGTAAGGTAAGCTCCGTCCACCTGATCGTGCACGAAACCAACTGGTGGACAGACGAAAACGACAACGTCTGGCTCAAGCGCGATTTCACGTGGGAATACCGGGCCAGCTACTAGTCGATCACCTTTATCTCGAAAAGCAGCCATCCTTCTTCTGGTTGCGTCACGTGCCCGAACGGGGACACCACGAAGTCTCCGACCGGCTCTGAAAGTACCACCGTCCGAATCGGGTTCTTGCCTCCAATCCGGACGTTTCGAATCTGGTGCTCGATTTCATTCTTTGGAACGCGGTTGCCAGGACCTGGATAGGAAAAACCGCCAAGAGGAATCGTTCTACGCCATTGCTCCAGGGCATCTAACACTACCGGCCGAACATTCTCCCATTCGAATTCGGCCAACAAGTAGACTTCCCCTGCAATCGGCATCGGAACCAGTGGTGCTTCCTCCACCTGTACGGCGCTCGGATCCATCAGATACGGCTGGATGGCTTCCTTTACTGCCGAGAGGTTGGGAACGCCGACGGCTCCTTCCACCCCCGTCACATAGACGCGGAACGTGCCCGGACCGTCAGGGTTGCTCGACTGGACTCTGACTCGATGCACCGCTTCGCTCGCGTTGAGGGCTAAGGCGACGACCGCCTCGTCGATCAGACCGAAACGGGTGAGCAGCGCCCATTTCAGGGAATTTCTGAGGCGAAGGCGTTCGTCCGACTCCTCGTCGACTCCCGGCGCGCGTTTCTCCTCTTCTTCGATCGTCATGCCCGCGAACGTGGTGACGAGCGTGGTCACCGTGCCGGGGTTCGAGTCGGAGGCCGTGCCCGGCTGGTCTGCTTGAACAACGAGCTGGAGCGAGCCACCGCTAGGCAGCAGCACAGGATACCCCGCCGCCGGAAACTCGCCGGCCGGATCGACAACGTTGCGAAACTCGAATCCCTCGTCGTTGGTGACAATGATGTCTCCCACATCGATGCTGTGGGGCCCCTCCGTCTCCTCGCACCTCAGCGTAATGATCCGCTGCGCCGGCACCGCTTGCTGTCGCTCGTTCTGATAATGGCTCCGCGAAAAGCGCGTCAGCGCCTCGCCGCTGCTGGTGTTGTTGAAGCCCATGTCCCGCAGAAACACGGCCACTCGCGAAAAGCGCGACCACAGGTCCGCGCCCATCTCGACCATGGCCAAGGGGATCGAGCCCTCTTGCCAGGAAGTGGCCGTAAATCCGACCTCATCGAGCATGTCGAGCAGCGTTTGGCGTGCCTCCGAGCGAGGAACTTCGACAATTTGGTTCCAACCGAGCATCAGACAGTCTCCAGTAGATCCGAGAGCGTGGCCGCCGCCTCGGTGATGGTCAGGGTGAACTCGAACGGGCCCCCGGCGTCCGCGACGGCCAGCACCAAGATCATGGCCGTACCCACGACGGACAAGGTTGCCTCCACGGATTCGACTTGTTCGTCCTTGAGGCACTCCGCTTCGACCGCGGCGGCCACCGCGTGGGGCGGGCGCTTCGACAGCAGCACCTCCCGCAGGTCGTAGCCGAAGTCGGGCCAGTAGGGCAGCCGGCCCCGGGGGGTGGTCAGCCGCCGGGCGAGACGCTGCGCCAGCGCGACGTGCCCCGACACGGCCGGCATGGACGGCAGGAAATCGTCGACGCAGTGGACGTCGATGGTATCGTTCAGGTCGGACATTGGATCAGTAGGAAGTTGGCACCGTGAAAACCGATGCAGAACATCACGTCAGGCAACGGAAAGGCTCCGGAGCGGTATTGCGCGGAATGGTGGGCGCGGCGTTTGCGACGGTGCTCTGCAGCAGCTTGTTTGGTGCGTGTTGGGGCACGGGGGCGGGGACGGGAGCGCGTGATGCCGCTGGCCCTGCTTCCGCGCCGTCGCTGGTTGATCCGGTGGAGACCACGCCTCGACAAGACCCGCCAAAGCCCGCGCCACCCACCGACGAGTCCGAACAGGACGCGCCTTCCGACGCGGAGGCTATCGAGTTACCTCCGCTAGCTCCGCTACCAGCGTGCAACGGCGCGCCCAAGAAGCGACTCGAGCGGTGCGGGGTGAAACTTGAAGAGATAGCATACTCGGAGAAACTCCGGACGGAGTTCGATGCAGAAGAGCTCCCTCAGATGCCTGGCTGCTCGTTCGCGGAGGTGGTGTCGTGCCTACGCAAGGTGAGACCTCTCACGAAACTCAAGATATGGAGCTTTCGCGATGATCTCCTGCCCTATCTGGCCTGGATGACCTCGGCAGAAAATTTGTCTCTCGTCGCAAGCTATCAGCACCCGCTCCGAGATATCACGCACATTCAAGCGCTCACGAAAATTCGAGGGCTGGGCATCGGAGGCATTCGGGGAGCGGATCTGGCTCCCCTGTCCAAGCTCAGAGAGCTCGAAGACCTAGGGATCGGGAGAGCCGAAGGAATCGACCTCGCGCCTCTCGCGAGGCTCAAGAAGCTGGAAACCCTGCGCATCGACGGAACCCTGAGCTCGCCCTCCCTCGAACCATTGCGGCACTTGAGAAATCTCCACAGGCTGGAGCTCAATGACCCGAACATTCACGACATCACACCTCTCGAAGATCTCCGACTCTCCCAGCTACATCTCCAGGGCGCGCCTCGACTCGAAGACATCTCGGCGCTGGGACGGTTGTCTGCGCCTCAGGGGATCCTCTGGAACCTCAGTTTCGTTTCGCTCAGCGGAACCGGGGTCCGGAAGCTGGACCCTCTGATTCGGCATACCATCCTGGATCTGGATATCAGCAACACTCCTGTCGAGGACCTTACACTACTGGGTGAGAAATGCAGGCTAAACGAGCTGAACATCAGCGGCACTCCTGTCAAGGACCTGAGTCCTCTCATGGCGTGCGCCGAGCTCAGTAAGTTGAACATCAGCCGGACCCCGGTCTCCGACTTCAGCCCCCTGTCCAAGCTGTCCAGCCTCGTGTTCCTGAACGCCCACGGGACATCGATTCGGGACTTGAACGTTCTAAGATCGCTCACGAAGCTGGAAGAACTTGGTCTCTCGGATACAAAAGTCCGAGACCTGGCGCCCTTGGCTGCCCTCAGCATGTTGGGACATGTCGATGTGAGCGACACCGACGTAACCGACATCACGCCTCTGCTGCAGCTCGACATGCTCGACACAGTTTACCACAGTGGATCAAAGGTTCGCAATGCGGAGCTGTTGAGGAAGAAGTTCCCGGACCTCCTCGAGTGATTTGGTCATCTCACTTCGACTGCTCGATTTCCTTCTTGATCTCCTTGCCGATGTCCTGCTTCAGCTCGAAATGATGCGGATCTCCGCTCGCGACAATCCAGCGAAGGTTTCCGCCCTTCGGGTGCATCAGCGCGACGATAAGCTCCGGGGGGAGGTTCAGGATATGGAGTTGCCCTCCCCTTGTACCCGCCGCCTCCCTGCGCCACTTGATGAATGCCTGGACCTGCTTTCTGTGTTCTTGCCTCGTGATGCCGAGAAGCTTGAACAACGCTGCCGTATCGCTCCTCTTTCCTTCCAAGAGATCCGAGATGAGCTGCTCCGCCTCGTCCCCTAGCGAGGCTCCTCCGGTCATCTTCCGGATGGCCTTCTTTAGCTGCGCGGCGGTCTCTTTAGCATCGACGAGCATGCTCTGAATCTGCTGCGTGTCCGCCACCAACGCTTTCGCTGCCTTCAGCAAGGCATCGGGATCGATCTGGCTCAAGCCTTCGTTCAGTTCCCCGAAGGTCTTCAAGTTGAAGAGCGCTGACTCATCGCCGCCCAACACAGCACCGATCCTCTGGAGATCGTCCAGGTGCCCCCGCGAAATTCGCGGATTGAACGCCGCGGCGACGTCGATGGCCGTTCCGACGTGCTCGCTGAGTTCGTTCGGCTTTTTCCCCGGGATGACCTTCAAGCGCACCATCGGACCCGTGTCGAGAGGACGGGTGCGGGGCTCCGCCCTCTCCGCTCTTCGTAGGTACTCGAGAATCTCGTCGACTTTACTCTGCGGGAAGTTTTCCCTCAGGAACGCGAACGTCTTATCCAAGGCCAACACCAGCTCCGGGCGCCCGCGCAGCTTGTAGCCCTCAATCGTGGCTTCCGCAGTCTGTGAGAAGAATTTCCTCGCACCTAACAGCGGATCCGTCGGGACCCCACCGAACTTTTCCCGCAGCAGGAACTTGATGTTCTCCCAGTCGTCGCGGGTGACGTTCTTCAGTCCCTTGAAGCCCGCAAGTACGGCCGAGCGAAACGTGTCGGGCTGGAGACGGCCGACTTCCTGGCGCGCTACGGAATTACGCTGCTGACGCACCTCGGTCAGCACATCGAAGAGCGCCTCTCGGCCTTCCCCGATGGCATCGTTCGTAATCCCACCGACGTCGGCGGAGCCACGCTTGACCAGAACGTCCAGCGCCTCCAACAGCTCCAAAGCGCGCTCTTCCGCAACATCGGCAGCAAGGGAATACAACTCGTTTTCCAGGTCTTCGAGGGGTAAGGAGCCCTGCGCGATCTTTCGCGCCACATCCGTGGGGAGAACGATGTCCTCGATGACCTTCAACGCTTCCTGGACTTGGGGATGCTCGCGGCCCTGCACCTCCAAGGCTCTATGCAGGTCTCTGCCAAGAACAAGACGCTCGTCTTCGGGAAGATGCATCAGCGCGTTGCCGACCTCTGCGGGTGTGACTTGTTCATCGAGTAGAAGCCATGCCAACTGGTCCGCGGGTCTCTTCGCGAGCACCTCCACCGGAATGCGCGACATCGGCTCGGTCGGGTCACGATCACGCGACAGGTCATCGAGCATCGCGCCCGTAGCATCCGAGACGCTCCGCACCTGCCCTAGAATACCGCGAAAGATAGCCTGTGCCGTTCGCTGCTCCGACCACTCGCGTTGCCAGCGGAGCTTTACCTCCAGCTTGTCGACATGACCCCGCAGATCCCGCGGCAGCTCCTGCTTCAGCAGCTCGGCAGTGAGTTTTGCCACCTGCCGGCCGTACTCCGGCTCCTTGCCCCTGAAGCGTATGTTCAGCTCCTCCAGTGAGAAGTCGTGGTGTTTCCGCAGCGCCATCACCCCACCCGAAACACCGCGTTGATCCCGCCGAACGCGGGCGCAGACGCCTCCGCCACCACGAACGGCACCCGCACTGGCACCGACATCCCGATGCCCGCGCTTGCCGTGATCGCGTCGATGGACGCGCCCAGGTTGCCGAGCTCCCCATCGAAGACGAAGGCGTGCACCCCCGCCGTACCGAGAATGTCGGTCATGTTCACGTAGGCGCTGAGCGCGCCTGCCGTGGCGGCGAGCACACCGCTCAGCGCCGTTTGAATGGCCGCCGCTGCACTGACCTGCGCCCCTACGAGCTCCGCGATGGTGCCCAGCACCGACAGCTCCGCGTCGATGGCGCCGATCTTCGCCGTCATGCTGGCAGTCAGGGCACCGACGGCCTCGAGCTGGCCCGACAACGCAATTGCTGGGGTTGCTACCAACGCCTCGATGTTGGAACTGACCTGACCGATCCCCGTCAGAAGCCCTGCGACGTAGGCGCTCGGATCGCCGAGCTGCGCCTCGAAGCTATCCAGCAGAGCCAAGGCTCCCGACAGCTGCGCCTCGAAGTCGGTGGTGGCCGGGAGGCGGATGGCGCCCTGGGCCGTGCCCAGCGCGGAGACTTGGGCGTTCAACGCAGCCTGAAGGTCCACCAGCACACCGAGCTGCGCCTGGGCGACCGTGCGCAGGTTCACCAGCGCCTCCCCCACGGCCTCGAAGGCCACGGACAGACCGGGGACGCTGCCGCCGACCGTGAAGCTGCCGAGGTAGGTGGCCGTCATGATCCGATGCTCCCGGTCCTCACTCGATGCTCCCGGTCAGCGTCCTGTTGGCGGACGGCCCCTGGGTGTTCGTGTTCGGGTTGTTCGGGTCGGGAGTCCGCTGCAGCGCCGAATCGGACGTGGTGATGGTCACCGTCACGTCCGTGTTGCTCACCAGATACGGGACGATGCCCTCTGCCAGAGCTTTACAGAAATCCGCCATGCCTTCCTTGAGGTTGACCTGGTCCTCTACGCTCATCGTGCCGAGGATATTGTCCATCAGAAGGATCTGCTTCTCGTACAGGGCCAGCGCCATGCCATCGCCCGTGTGATCGCCCGTCTCCTCGTCGATGTTCACTTCGCCAGGCTCGAGCATCAGATCTTTACCTTCGGGTTCCCCGACGAAACCACTCCGGACAGGAACGGCACCGGTGGATTGGGGGGCGTCCACCACAGGACGTTGTAGGGCACTCCGACCGCCACCGCGCCGTTCGGCGGCGCGGCAAGCCCCTGAAAAATCACAAACGTGCTCGGGCCCCCCGAGATCACCATGTCACCCTGACGGCCTGCGGGCAGCGTACCGTCGGCCAGGCTCATCTCCGTTACGTTGCGGCCGTCCCAGCCCTCCGCGT
>JAEWOQ010000301.1 GCA_023460875.1 Pseudomonadota bacterium | reverse complement strand
GGTGACGCGCCCGCTGCCGTCGTCGGAGGACGACTCGTCGGTGTCGTCGCCGACGCTGGGGACGCGGCCTGTGGCGCCGGGTTTGGGCGGCGGTGGCTCGTCGTCGCCGGAGCAGGTGACGCGTCCGCTGCCGCCATCGGACGCGGGCTCGCCCGGGGCGGGGCGGGCCCCCAGGGCCCGCTGGAGAGCCTTGGCCTTGGACGTGGGGGTGGTGCTCTTCAGCGCGGCGCTCGGGCTCGTCGCGCTGGCCTTCCAAGGTGGCAGCGACGAGGAGGGCCCCGCCGAGCCGACGCTCCAACCTTCTCGGGGGGGAGCCTCCCCGCCCACCACCGCAGACAGCGTCTCCGCCTCGGCGCCCGCGGGCTCGATCTCGGAGGGTCCCAGCCCGGCGAACACGGAGCGGATCGCGCCGGTGCAGCTCGAGTCCTCCGCGCGAACCAGGGCTCCCGCGCGCCCCGCCGCAGCCTCGACGACCCTCGTCGGCGCGCCCCCCAACCCCCCGGTGAACTCGCCGCCGCCGGCACCGTCACCGCACGGGACCTCCACCGTCGCGTCGCGCCCGATCCCGGCGTCCGGCAAGGGCACCCTCACGTCCGCGCCCGCCGCCGAGGTCACCATCGCCGGGCAGCGGCACGCGACCCCCGTGGGCGCCTTGGAGCTCCCCGCGGGGGATTACCGGGCCACCTTCACGAGCTCCGCCTGGGACGGACCGATCTCCGCGCGGGTCCACCTCGAAGAGGGAGAGAGCCGGCACGTGCACGCGGACTTCACGAGCGAACCGCCGCGCGTGCTGGTGCGCTGATCCACGCGCCGGAAGTAGGCGCTGGCGAGTTGCGCTGGCTACGGCGCTGGCGTAACCCAGGCCGCGTCATGCGCATTCTGTCGGGAGTTCAGCCGTCGGGGCGACCGCACCTGGGGAACTACTATGGTGCGATCCGTCAGTTCGTCGAGATGCAGGCGGAGGGGGACTCGTTCTTCTTCATCGCGAACCTGCACTCGATGACGACCATCCAGGACGCGGCCCTGCGCCGGGACTACACCTGGGACATCGCGCTGACCTACCTCGCCTTCGGCCTCGATCCCGACCGCGCCACGCTGTTCCGCCAGTCGGACGTCCCCGAGCACAGCGAGCTCTTCTGGATCTTGGGCAGCCTCGTGCCCTTGAGCCACCTCGAGCGCGCTCACTCCTTCAAGGACAAAACCAGCCGCGGCGTACGGGCGGACTTCGGGCTGTTCGCCTACCCGGTCCTGATGGCGGCGGACATCCTGCTCTACGCCGCCGACGTCGTCCCCGTGGGGAAGGACCAGAAGCAGCACCTGGAGTTCGCGCGGGACTGGGCCATCAAGTTCAACGCCACCTACTGCCCGGGTTACGACCCCGCAGACCCCAACGGCCTCGAGAACGGGAAGCCAGGGGCGCTGAAGGTCCCGGAGGCGCGCATCCAGGAGGACACCGCGGTGATCCTGGGGACCGACGGGCAGAAGATGAGCAAGAGTTATAAGAACACCATCGATCTCTTCGCGCCCGATGCGGCGATCAAAAAGACGATCATGGGGATCAAGACGGACTCCACCGCCGTGGAGGATCCGAAGCCCGTGGAGGGGAGCGCCCTGCACGCGCTGCTCCAGGTGATGGCCCCCCCGGAAGAGTTCGCGGAGCTGGACGCCAGCTGGCGGCGAGGCGGGCAGGGCTACGGCGTCTACAAGAAGCGCCTCCTCGAGCTCTTCCACGCTACCTTCGACGACGCGCGCGCCCGCCGGGCGGAGCTCGAGAAGGACCTCGGGAGCGTCGAGGAGATCCTGAAGGCGGGCGCCGCGAGGGCTCGGGAGGTGGCGGCACCTCAGCTCGACGCGGTCAAGCGCGCCGCCGGTCTGCTGTAAGTAGCGCCCGGTTCGTCACCAGGAGCGCACGTGTGCGCGAGAGAGCGCTGGCGACGTCGAGGGCGGCGAAGGTCCTCAGCGGAGATCCAGGGCGATGGCTCGTGCCAGCCGCGTCTCCGCGTCGACGACGACCTTCTGGAGCTCGAGCGCCTCGGCGCGGGCTTGCCAGACGGCGCTGTAGGCGTCGAGGGCCTCCGCGATGGAGAAGGTCCCCGCCTCGTAGGCCCGCCAGGCGCGCTCGAGGAGGTCGCTGGTGACCAGCACGCCGCTCTCCTCGAAGCGCGCCTCGGCCTGTCGTGCGAGGCGCAGGGAGCGGACCGCCCCCTGGATCTCGGCGCGGGTGCGGGCTTCGAGGGCCTCGAGCAGGGTGCGGTGGGCGCGGGCCTCCACCTCGGCGCGCCCGATGGACCCTTGGTTGCGATCGAAGAGAGGGAGCGGCACCGAAACGCCGCCCAGGACGCTGACGCTGCTCTCCGCCTGCGTGAGCCAGGTGCCGATCATGAGGCTCGGCGTGGGGTTGGCTTCCTTGCGGTGCTGCTGGGCCAGAGCCAGGGCCGCGCGGGCGCTCCGCCGCGCCAGCTCGAGGTCGGGGCGTCGCGCCAGGGCCAGCCGCAGGAGGCCCTGCTCGTTTTCAAGGGCCTTCGAGGACGTGCGCTGCGTGCCCTGGGAGAGCCCGTCGACGCGGACGGAAGCCTGGGTCAGCAGCGGATCGCCCACGAGCCCCAGAAGAATCGCCTCGGAGGTCTCCTGCTCGACCCGCGCCGCGGCGGCGTCCGCCTCCAACGTCTCGCGGAGGAGGGCCACCCGCATGGCGTCGTAGCGGGGAGCGACGCCCCCCTGGGCTCGGGACTCGACGATCCGCTGCACGCGGGCCAGCTCCTCCAGGGTGTGCTCGGCGTTCTCGACGCGGGCTTGCGCATAGGCTCGCGCGACGGCCGCTTCGCGGATCTCCGCTGCGCGCTCCCAGAGCAGCACGGCGACCCGCGTCTCGGCGACGTCGAGGGCGCGCAGGGCGGCCTCGGAGCGCGCCCCCATCTGCCCGAAGATCGGGAGCGGGACGCTGAGGGCCGCGCCGTAGTTGCGCACGCCGTCCGGCGGAGCGCCGCTGAGGACCAGGCTCCCGGAGATCTCGAGCTCGGGGTTCGGGAGCGTCCGGGCCGTGACCACGTCGAAGCGCGCTGCGCCGAGCTCTGCGCGCCAGGCGGCTACCTCGCGGCTCCCTTGCAGCCAGCGTGAGAAGAGCTGGTCGAGAGTCATCGAGGGGGCGCTGGCCTGGTCGGGCGCGGCG
>JAEWOQ010000300.1 GCA_023460875.1 Pseudomonadota bacterium | reverse complement strand
GCGCAGAGCGGAAACGGGCGGCGCGGAACGGGCGGCGCGGCAACCGCGACGCCCCGCGCAACGTCAGATGTGGATGGCGCGCCCCGCCACCCCGAGAGCCGCTTCCTTGACGACCTCCGACAGGGTCGGGTGGGCATGGGAGGTCCGCGCGATGTCTTCCGCGCTGGCGCCGAACTCCATGGCCGCGGTGGCTTCGGCGATCAGGTCCCCAGCGCGCGGGCCGATGATGTGGACGCCCAACACCCGATCGGTCGTCTTGTGGGCGAGGATCTTCACGCGCCCCTCCGTGCCGTCGATCGCCCTGGCGCGGCCGTTACCGATGAAGGGGAACACGCCCTTGTTGTACTCGACGCCCGCCTCCTGGAGCTGCTCCTCGGTCTTGCCGACAGAGGCGATCTCAGGGTGCGTGTACACGACCCCCGGGATGGCGTCGTAGTTGACGTGCCCGTAGCCCGTGACGATGTGCTCGACGCAGGCGATGCCCTCTTCCTCCGCCTTGTGGGCGAGCATGGCGCCCCCGATCACGTCGCCGATCGCGTAGATGCCCGGCGCCTTGGTGCGGAAATGCCCGTCGGCGAGCACGAAGCCGCGACGGTCCACTTCGACCCCCGCGGCGTCCAGGCCGAGGCCGTCGGTGTTGGGCCAACGACCGGCGGCGAGCAAGACACGGTCGCACCGGAGGGGCTCCTGACCGTCGATCTCCACCACGCAGCCCTCGCCGTCGCGGCGCGCGGAGGTCACCTTGGAGCCGAGCCGGAACTCGAGCCCTTGCTTGGTGAACAGCTTCTGCGCCTCCTTCGCGATCTCCGCGTCCATGCCCGGCAGGATGCGGTCGAGGTACTCGACCACCGTCACCTTCGAGCCGAGCCGGCGCCACACGGAGCCAAGCTCGAGCCCGATGTACCCGGCGCCGATCACCACCAGGTGCCCGGGCACCTCGGGGTAAGCGAGGGCTTCGGTGCTGGTGCCGATGCGATCCCCGTCGAGTTCGACGCCAGACAAGGCCGCGACCTTGCTGCCCGTGGCGATGATGACGTGCTTCGCGGCGATCTCGGTGACGCCCTCCTCGCTCTCGACGACGAGCGACGTCCCGCCCGTGAGGCGCCCGCGCCCGAAGTAACGGGTCACCTTGTTCTTGCGGAAGAGGAAGTCGACGCCATCGGTCAGGCCCGCGACGATGTCGTCCTTGCGCTGCAACATCGTCGGGAGGTCCAGCTCCACGGACCCGACCTTGACCCCGAACTTCCCGAGCGCATGCCGGGCCTCCTCGTAGCGTTCACTCGCCTCGAGGAGCGCCTTGCTCGGGATGCAGCCCACCCGCAGGCAGGTGCCACCCAAGGGCTTCTCCAGCTCGACGCAGGCGGTGTCCAGGCCCAGCTGCGCGGCGCGGATGGCCGCGACGTAGCCCCCAGGCCCGGCGCCGATGACGACGAGGTCGTGCTGTTTCTTACTCATGACCCTCACACCTCCAGGAGAACGCGGCTGGGCTGCTCGATGCACTCCTTGATCCGCTTGAGGAAGGTAACGGCTTCGCGGCCATCGACGATGCGGTGATCGTACGTGAGGGCGATGTACATCATCGGCCGGATCTCCACCTTGCCGTTCACCGCCACGGGCCGCTCTTGGATGGCGTGCAGGCCGAGGATGCCGCTCTGGGGCGGGTTGATGATCGGCGTGGACAGCATGGAGCCGTAGACGCCCCCGTTGGAGATCGTGAAGGTCCCGCCCTGGAGCTCCTCGAGCTTCAGCTGGTTGTTCTTGGCGCGGCCCGCGAGGTCGCTGATCGTCTGCTCGACCTGCGCGAAGCTGAGCCGCTCAGCGCTGCGGATGACCGGGACGACGAGCCCCTTGCCCCCACCGACGGCGACGCCGATGTCGTAGTAGTTCTTGTAGACGATCGACTTGCCGCGGATCTCCGCGTTCACCTGCGGGATCTGCTTCAGCGCCTCGACCGCGGCCTTCACGAAGAAGGACATGAAGCCGAGCTTGATGCCGTACTTCTCCGTGAACTGGGGCTGGAACTGCTTACGCAGCTCCATGATGTTGCTCATGTCGACCTCGTTGAAGGTCGTGAGCAGGGCCATCGACTGCTGCGACTGCACGAGCCGCTCAGCGATCCTGCGTCGCATCGGGCTCATCGGCACCTCTTCCTCGGTGCGATCACCGGCGGCGTCTGTCACCGCGGCGGAAGCTGCCCGCCCTTGCGACGATTTCTGCCCCTGGACGGTGCGCTCGACGTCCTCCTTGAGCACACGTCCCCCTGGCCCCGTGGGGATGACCTCCTCCGCCTCCAAGCCCGCCTCGGCGAGGGCGCGGCGGGCGGCGGGCATGACCCGAGCGAAGGCCTCTGGAGGCAGTGACGCGCGGACGTTCTCGTCTTCGTCTTCCTTCTCCACCTCGCGCGGCGTGGGCGCCGCGGCGACGGGGGCCGCTTGGCTCGGCGGAGATGCCGGCGCGCGGTCTCGCTCCTCACGGGAGGAGCCGCTCGACGCTCGCGCCGGGGCGGGAGCGCTCGTCTCTGCGACAGCGCCCTCCTCCATGTAGCCGATCACGTCGCCGACGTTCGCTTCCTGCCCGGCGCCTACGAGGATCTGCTTGATGACCCCGTCGACAGGGGCCGGGAACTCCACCGTCACCTTGTCCGTCTCGATCATGACGATGATTTCATCGCGCTTGACCGACTCGCCTTCCCCCTTCAACCACTCGCCGATTTGGACCTCGGTGATCGACTCACCGACTGGCGGCACCTTCAATTCAACGGCCATCCCGCTGGCTCCCTATTCTGCTCGAATGCTTTGGTTGTGAGTGATGCTTGGACTGGCTCACGAGAACGCGGCCTCCATGAGGCGCTGTTCTTCGAGTTTGTGAGTGTGGGCGGAGCCCGTCGCAGGCGACGCGGACTCGGGGCGAGACACCACTGAGAGCGGATACTTGCCCAGGAACTGCTCACCGAAGCGGATGCGGATGTACCGCCACGCGCCCATGTTCTCGGGCTCGTCCTGCACCCACACCACCGGGGTCCCCTCCGCGTAGGGCTCCAGCGCCGCGGCCAGCTGGGCGTGAGAGAGCGGGTACAGCTGCTCGACCCGGAGGATCGCCACGTCGTCCCGCTTCCGCTCCGCGCGCTGGCGCTCGAGCTCGTAGTAGATCTTGCCGCTGCACAGGAAGATCTTCTTCGTGTTCGCCTGGTCCAGCCGGGTGTCGGGCAGCACGCGCTGGAAGCCCGTCTCCGAGAACTCCTGCAGGGAGCTCACCGCCGCCGGGTGGCGCAGGAGGCTCTTGGGGGTGAACACGATGAGGGGCTTGCGCCAGGTACGCAACACCTGACGCCGTAGCACGTGGAAGTACTGCGCAGGCGTCGTGGGCTGCACGATCTGCATGTTCTCCTCGGCCGCCTGCATCAGGAACCGCTCGACGCGCGCGCTCGAGTGCTCTGGGCCCTGCCCCTCGAAGCCGTGGGGCAGGAGCAGCGTGAGCCCGCTCAGGCGCTTCCACTTGTCCTCTGCGCTCGAGATGAACTGGTCGATGATCACCTGCGCGGCGTTCATGAAGTCGCCGAACTGTGCCTCCCAGAGCACCAGCGCGTCCGGCCAGTCGAGGCTGTAGCCGTACTCGAACCCCATCACGCCCGCCTCGCTCAGGGGGCTGTTGTATATCTCGATCGGCGCCTGGCTCGAGTCGAGGTGGACGAGGGGCATGTAGGCCCGGCCCGTGACCACGTCGTGGAGCACCGCGTGACGCTGACTGAAGGTGCCGCGCCCGACGTCCTGGCCCGTCATGCGCACGCGGACGTTCTGGGTCACCAGGGACGCGAAGGCCAGCGTCTCCCCTGCGCCCCAGTCGAAGGGACGCGTGCCAGCGGCCATCTCACGACGCTGCGCGAGCAGGCGCTGGATCTTCTTGTGCGGGTTGAAGTCGCCCGGCACGGTCGACGCGCGCGTCATCAGGTCCGCGAGCGTCTCGACCTTCACGGTGGTGTCCACCTCGGGGACGTCGATCTCCGGGCCGCCCTGGTAACCTTGCCACACGCCGCCCAGCCAGTCGTGCACCCTGACGTAGTCGGCGCGCCGGGCCTCGCTGAGCTCCGACTCCAGGTGCTGACGCCGCTCGATCGCGATCTGATCCGCCTCCTCTCGGGTCACCTCGCCGAGCTCGAGCAGGTGCTCCAAGTAGCCGTCACGCACGCTGCTGCGCTCGGCGATCGCCTTGTACAGGAGCGGCTGGGTGAAGGCGGGCTCGTCACCCTCGTTGTGGCCGTGACGGCGGTAACCGTACATGTCGATCACGACGTCGCGGAAGAACGTGCGCCGAAAATCCATGGCGAGGCGCACCACCTGGGCGACCGCCTCCGGATCTTCGCCGTTCACGTGGAAGATCGGGATCTGCAGCATCTTGGCCACGTCGGTGGCGTAGGTGCTGGAGCGCCCCTGAGACGGCGGTGTCGTGAAGCCGATCTGGTTGTTGACGATGACGTGGATCGTACCGCCCGTCGCGTACGCCTGGAGCTGCGACAGGTTGAGGGTCTCCTGGGCGATCCCCTCACCGGCGAAGGCCGCGTCGCCGTGGATGAGGATGCTCATCTTGCGGGTACGCGACGTGTCCCCCGCCCGATCCTGCTTCGCCCGACAGCGCCCCAGCACGACGGGGTTCACGTACTCCAGGTGGCTCGGGTTGAAGCACAGCGACAGGTGCACGCGCTTGGCGCTCGACGTGATGTAGTCCGAGCTGTGACCGAGGTGGTACTTCACGTCCCCGCTGCCGAAGTACAGCTCGGGGTCCACGTCCTCGAACTCACGGAAGATGTTGCGGGGGCTCTTGCCCAAGATGTTGGCGAGCACGTTCAGGCGCCCGCGGTGCGCCATGCCGAGGACGATCTCGTTCACCCCGTGCACCGCCGCCCGCTCGATGGCGAAGGAGAGCAGCGGGACCAGGCTCTCGGAGCCCTCCAGCGAGAAGCTCTTGGCGCCGAGGTACTTCTTCTGGATGAACTCCTCGAAGATGACCGCGTCCGTCAGCTTGACGAGGATGCGGGTCTGCTCCTCGCGGCTCAACTTGACGCGGTTCTCCGTCCCCTCCATCCGATCTTGCAGCCAGTTCTTCACCTCCAGGTCGTCGATGTGCATGAACTGCACGCCGATGGACCGACAGTAGGTGTTGCTGAGACGGCGGATGATGTCCCGCAGGCGCAGCGACTCCGCGCCGAAGATGGTTCGGCTCGAGAACACGCGATCCATGTCCTCGGGGGTGAGGTCGTAGAAGGCGGGGTCGAGCTCCGGCTGCGTCGGCCGCGGCAGGCCGAGCGGGTCGATCTTCGCCACCATGTGACCACGCACCCGGTAGGCGCGGACGAGGGCGTCCACCCGATCCTGGAGCACCGCCGCGTCTGGCGGGGCAGACAGCGCTCCGCCGCCGTTCGATCCTGGCGCGCCGTTCCCCTTCGCGTGCTCCCGCCCTGGGCTGCGCACCAACGTCACGCGCCCCGCGTCGAACACGGAGCGCGGCTTGAAGGATGGTCCCAGCTGCGGGCGCTTGGCGAAAGCGTCCTGCTCGAAGGTCCGTCGGAAATACTCCCGCCAGTCGGGCGGGACCGAGCTCGGATCCTTCAGGTAGTCGGCGTAGAGCCCTTCGATGAACGCCACACTCATCGTGCTTGGGTTCGCAAGGTCGGCCATGGGATGGTCGCAGAGGTGTAGGAAGGTGAGCGAGCCCATCGGCCCGCTCCATGGGTGGAGGGATCCTGATCGAAGGCAGCGGGACCCCCGAAAGGATCCCGTCGGCGCCCCGGGGGTGAGCCAAACCACGGAGCCACGTGTGCCGGCCGAATTCTCTGCCCGTGTCCGCGGGTTGGGTCAAGCAGACCCGTCAGAAAACGGGATGTAAGCCCTTTCATGACACACCCGCTGCGGCCCTGCACGACGTCAGCGCTTGGGGCGGGCGCGCGGGCGCTCCTTCGGGCGGGGCCCCGTCCGCAGGTAGCCGTGGCTGAGAAAGGTGTAGAGTTGCTGGGTCAAGGCCTCGGCGCTCTCCTCCGCGAGCCCGAGGGTTACCGCCTGGTAAAGCAGCTCCTTGAGGGCACCGATGGTCAGATACGCGAGCACCCGGGGCTCCCCGTCCGCGACGATGCCGAGCGCCTGCCCGTCCCGCAAGCTCTCGGTGAGGAGCTGGACGACGGCGTCGTAGAACGTGGCCAGCTTGCGCTCGAACTCGGGATCCACCCCCACCGCGTCCGTGAAGAGGATCTTGGTCATGGAGCGCTCCGCCAGGCACAGGCGCAGGATGGCGCGGGTGTTCTCGAGGACCTGCGAGGACACCGGGCGCGCGGGGTCGTCGGTCGCGATCCGCTGGATCACCCCGGTGATCTGCGCGGCGAACCGATCCACGAGCTCCGCGAAGGCCTGCCTCTTGTCGTCGAAGTAGAGATAGAACGTGCCGCGGGCGACCCCGGCCTCCGCCGTGATGTCGTCGACCGTGGTCCGGGCGTAGCCCCGCTTGGCGAAGACGTCCCGAGCGGCGTTCAGGATCTGCTGGCGGCGCTCCGCGGGCGGGAGGGCCGCGCGCTTGCTCGCCGTCCGCGTCCTTCGCTCATCTCGCCCCGAGCGCCGCTTCGCCTCGACCACGGCTGGTCCGTTAGCACACGCCGTCCGTCCCCGACCTAGAAAAAAACCCTTTGCCAGCACCCCAGCTTCATGCACCCTATGCACTGACGTCAGCGTCAGTGACACCAGCGTCAGCCCGGCTGGCCGGGACAGGGAGATGGCGGTAGCGGCATGAACGAGCGGGAACTTGTCATCGGTATGGACGTGGGTTCGACCACCGTGAAGGCGGTGGTGATCGATCCCGACTCCCGGGAAATCCTCTGGCACAACTATCAACGCCATCACACGAAGCAGCCCGAGAAGTGCCTCGAGCTGCTCGAGAGCATCCTCGCGGCGTTCCCCGACCAGCCCCAAGAGAGCTGGCGTTTGTTCGCGACGGGCTCGGGCTCCGGCCCCCTGTGCGCGCCGACGGGCGCGAAGTTCGTGCAGGAGGTGAACGCCGTCACCTTGGCCGTGGAGCACAAACACCCGGACGTGCTCAGCGTGATCGAGCTCGGCGGCCAGGACGCCAAGATCATCATGTTCAAGCACGACGAGGGGACGGGGCAGAAGACCGCCACCACGTCGATGAACGACAAGTGCGCCAGCGGCACCGGCGCGACCATCGACAAATGCATGATCAAGGTGGGGGCGGAGCCGGGCTTCGCCACCGCGCTGCGCTTCGACGACTCCAAGCTCCACCACGTGGCCGCGAAATGCGGCGTCTTCGCCGAGACGGACATCGTCAACCTGGTGAAGACCGGCATCCCCAAGGACGAGGTGCTCAACTCGCTGGCGGACGCCATCGTGATGCAGAACCTCAGCGTCCTCACCCGGGGCAACACCCTCAAGCCGCGGGTCTTGCTCCTCGGTGGACCGAACACCTACCTCCCCTTCCTGCAGGACTGCTGGCGGCAGCGCATCCCCGAGACCTGGGAGAGCCGCGGTTACGACTACCCGAAGGACGTCCCGGTCGAAGAGCTCATCTTCGTGCCCGAGAACGCCGAGCTCTACGCGGCCTTCGGCGCCGCGGTGTTCGGGCTCGCCGAAGGCGGTGAGGCGGGGCGCTTCCGGGGTACTGAAGAGCTCCGTCACTTCATCCAACACGGCCGCCGGGCGCGGCTCGGCGAGCAGGCAGGGCCTCCCCTCTCGGCCGATGAAGACGAGACCGCGAGCTTCGTCGAGACCTACCGCATCCCTCGGTTCGAGCCGGCGCGCTTCGAGCCAGGTCAGACCGTCCGCGGGGTGATCGGCCTGGACGGAGGCTCGACCTCCTCCAAGGCGGTGCTCATCAGCGAGGAGGGCGACATCCTGGCGAAGGCTTACCAGCTCTCGAAGGGCAACCCGATCCAGGATACGAAGGAGCTCCTGCAGAACCTGCACGACCACGTCACGGGCCAGGGCGCCGTGCTCGAGTGCATCGGGTTCGGTGCGACGGGCTACGCCGCGGACGTGCTCGAGGAGTGCGTGCTGGCGGACGTCAACATCGTGGAGACCGTCGCGCACATGATGAGCGCGGTCCACTTCTTCGGGGACATCGACGTCATCTGCGACATCGGCGGGCAGGACATCAAGGTCCTGTTCATGAAGAACGGCGACATCCAGAACTTCAAGCTGTCGAACTCCTGCTCGGCGGGCAACGGCATGCTGCTCCAGGCGATGGCCGATCAGTTCGGGCTGCCGGTCACCGAGTATGCCGAGAACGCCTTCAAGGCCGATCTGGCGCCGAAGTTCTCCTACGGCTGCGCTGTGTTCCTCGACACGGATCGGGTGAACTTCCAGAAGGAGGGCTACCAGAAGGAGGAGCTCCTCGCGGGGCTGGCCCAGGTCCTCCCCAAGAACGTGTGGCAGTACGTGGTGCAGATCCCGCGCCTCGCGTCGCTCGGACGCAAGTTCGTGTTGCAGGGAGGCACCCAGTACAACCTCGCCGCGGTCAAGGCGCAGGTCGATTACATCAAGCAACGGGTGCCCGGCGCCGAGGTCTACGTGCACCCGCACACGGGCGAGGCCGGCGCGATCGGCGCCGCCATCGAGACGTTGCGCCGCTACAAGCGCAGCCGCACGACCCGCTTCATCGGGGTGCAGGCGACCCTCGACCTCGAGTACACGACCAAGAACGACGAGAGCACCGTCTGCCATTTCTGCCCGAACGAGTGCAAGCGCACGTTCATCGACACGGCGCGCCCCGACGGCTCCACGACCCGCTACATTTCAGGGTTCTCCTGCGAGAAGGGCACCGTCGAGAGCAAGGAGGCGATGCTCTCGCTCATGGACGAGCGTAAGGCGACCGCCGCTGCCTACCCGAACCTCGTCAGCTACGAGGCGGAGCTCGCCTTCAAGCGCTTCTTCGATCCGGAGCAGATGCCCGCCGCCGGTACTCCGATCGAGGACGTGCAGGTGCAGCAAGGCCTGTTCCGCATCAAGCGCACGCGGGTCACGCGCCCGTTCCAGCGCTCGAGCGCCGACGCCGTCGCGCGCCGCAAGAAAATCCGGGTCGGCATGCCGCGGGTGCTGAACATGTACTCGACCGCGCCCTTCTTTCGGACGTACCTGGAGAGCGCCGGCATCGGGCGGTCCAACGTCGTGTTCAGCGACGAGACCAGCGAGGAGATGTTCACGGAGGGCGCTCGCTATGGGTCCATCGACCCGTGCTTCCCGAGCAAGGTCGTGCAGGCGCACGTGCACAACCTGCTGTTCCACAAGCACAACCCCGATCGCAGGCGCCCGCTCGATTACATCTTCTTCCCGATCCTCACCCACGTGCCGTCCTTCGTGGAGGACACGATGGACAACACGTCTTGTCCCATCGTCGCGGGCACCCCGGACGTCATCAAGGCCGCGTTCACCAAGGAGGTCGACTTCTTCGCCACGCGCGGCATCGAGTACCTGGCGCCGGCGCTCTCCTTCGCCGAGGCGACGCTGCTCAAGCGGCGCATGTTCTTGACCTGGGGCGAGCGCTTGGGGCTCACGGAGGACGAGAGCGACTTCGCCTGCGAGCAGGGCTTCCTGGCGCTGCAGGCCTTCGATCACGACCTGCAGCACAAAGGGCGGGCCATCCTGGAGACGGTGGAGGCGGAAGATCGCATCGCCATCCTGGTCCTCAACCGGCCCTACCACGCCGATCCCGGGCTGAACCACGGGATCCCCGAGGAGTTTCAGGTGCTCGGCTACCCGATCCTGAGCATCCGCTCGGTCCCGCGAGATCGTGAGTACCTCGATCGCTACTTCAAGGAGGAGCTCGAGAGCGGCCTCATCAAGAACCCCCTCGAGCTGAACCACGTCTGGCCGGAGAACTACTCGGCCAACAGCGCCCAGAAGGTGTGGGCCGCGAATTTCGCGGCGCACCACCCGAACGTCGCCGTGCTCGATCTGTCGAGCTTCAAGTGCGGCCACGACGCGCCCACCTACGGGATGATCGACTCCATCCTGCAGACGTCGAAGACCCCCGCGGCGGCCCTCCACGATCTGGACGCCAACAAGCCGGGCGGCTCCATCAAGATCCGGGTGAAGACGTACGCCCACTCCCTGCGCCTACAGCAGGAGCGGCTCGAAGATCTGGGGCAAAAGCGCCGAGACCTCGAGCTCGCGGTCGAGCGCAAGCGCCTGGAGCTCCTCGAGCTCAAGCAGCGGCAGCTCGCGGGGCTGCGCCAGATCGACCCCGAGATCGAGCGGCAGCTCGAAGCGACGCGCGCTCGGGTGAGCACCTACGAGGCCCGCCGCGCCGCAGACGTGGAGCTGCCCCGAGGGGTCGTCCGCCTCGGGCGCAAGACCGCCGATGGCCGCGTCGTGCCGGTCTCAACGGCCGAGCCCGCAGCCCCCGAGGCTGCCGAAGCACCCTCACTGGAGCCCGCGCACGCCGCCATGCCCGCCGAGTGATCTCGGCCCCGCTCCGCAGCCCTTTCGTCCCAGAAATCAGCACGCAACCGCGAGTACCCGACCATGACCCAGAGCACCGTGATCGCCCCTCGAGCCACAGACCCGCGAGCCAGCAGCGCATCCACCCCGCCGCTCGCCTCCGACGAGCTGCGCCGCAGCCTCCCCATCGCCGGCCAAGCGCCCGCAACCGCGGCTCTCGACATCGACGCCGAGCTGCGCAAGTTCGAAGCGGAGGAGCGCGCGCGCCTCGGCCTCGAGCGCCCCGAGCAGTGGGTAGAGGACATGGCGAACCTCACCTTCACCAAGGCGGAGAAGTCGAAGATCACCATGCTCATCGGGGGGCTCACCGTCGCCCACGACTACCTGGTGGCTGGCGGGCTCCGGAACTGCGGCTACGAGGTCGTGTCGATGGACTGCCCGGACTACGACTCGCTCCGGGTAGGCAAGGAGTTCGGCAACCGCGCTCAGTGCAATCCGACGTATTTCACCGTCGGCAACCTGGTGAAGTTCCTGATCCACCTGCGGGATCAGAAGGGCATGAGCACCCAGGACATCATCGACAAGTTCGTCTTCCTCACCGCGGGCGCCTGCGGTCCGTGCCGCTTCGGCATGTACGTGACGGAGTACCGTAAGGCGCTGCGCGACGCGGGCTTCGACGGGTTCCGAGTCATGCTGTTCCAGCAGCAGGGCGGCCTCAGCCAGGCCACGGGCGAGGACAGCGGGCTCGAGATGAACCCGAAGTTCTTCATCAACATGTTGAAGGGCCTCGTCGCTGGCGATGTGATCAACGGCCTCGGCTACCGTATTCGTCCCTACGAGACGACCCCCGGGGCGACCGACCGGGCCATCGAGCAGGCGAAGAAGGTCTGCTACGACGCGCTCCTCCACGGCAACAGCGTGCTGTTGGCCCTGATGAAGACGAAGCGCCTCTTCGCGGGCATCGAGGTGGACCGCACCGTGGCCAAGCCGCGCGTGGCGATCATCGGCGAGTTTTGGGCCATGACCACGGAGGGGGATGGCAACTACCGCCTACAACGGTTCCTGGAGGAGGAGGGCGCCGAGGCGGACATCCAGTTCGTGACGGCGTGGCTGCTCTACAACATCTGGGAGCTCGCCTACGACACGAACGACCGCAAGGCGCTCCGCGGCGAGGACTCCGGCACGCTGGGGCTCGCGGGCCTCGGCGAGTATGGCGCGTTCACCCGCAAGGTGTCCCTATGGGCCGCGGACAAGGCGCTGCGGACGGCGTTCCACACCTTCGCCTACGCGGGCGGCTTCTACGACTACCACCTGCCCAACATGTTCGAGATCGGCGAGGTCGCGGCGCCCTACTACGACAACAACCTGCGGGGCGGCGAAGGCCACATGGAGGTCGGCAAGCTGATCCTCAACGTGGTCAAGAACAAGGCCAGCATGACCTTGAGCGTCAAGCCCTTCGGCTGCATGCCGAGCTCCAGCGTCTCTGACGGCGTGCAGTCGCTCATCACGGAGAAGTACCCCGGCTCCATCTACTGCGCCGTGGAGACGAGCGGCGACGGCGCCGTGAACTTCCAGAGTCGCGTGCAGATGTACCTGTTCAAGGCCAAGCAGGTGGCGCAGCAAGAGCTCGAGGAGGCCCTCGACAAGACGAACCTCACCATCGAGCAGGTGCGAGAGTTCCTCGCTGCACATCCGCGCTTCGCCAACGCGCTGCACCGCCCGCCGCACGGCGCCGGCAGCACCCCCGCCGATCTCGTCTACGAGGTGGCGGAGTATGTCCACACGACCTCCGCGCAGCGGCTCTGGCAGAAGGCGCGCACGGCGGCGCAGGGCGCGAGGACCTGGGCGCGGGACGCCGTACTGGGCGCCCCCACGACCACGAAGCAGACCCTCGCGGCGGGCCAGCAGCTCGCGGTAGAGCTCGCGGAGATCGCCAAGGATCACGGCCCCGCTTTGGTGGAGAAGGCCGTGCGGACCGGGGTCGAGCAGGCCCGGGCCACCCTCGACCGGACGAAGCTGGCGGAGGTCTTGCCGCTCAAGGGACGAGCCGAGAGCAAGCTGCGTCAGGCGAGCTGACCGCTTCGAGAAAGGAACCTGCGATGCAACTCTTCTGGACCAGCGCCGAAATCCTCGATCTCGCCGTGATCCGCCTGCAGGATTGCGCCGACCGCCTGCTGGGGCGCAAACCGTTCGCGGAGCGTGTCGATCAGGCCACGGGGCGCACCCCCGAGCCCACCGCGGCCCCCAAATTCGAGAAGTAACCGGCCCGCAACGCGTCCGCCCAGCAAGTCGGGGCCTGCCGAGGTATGGAGGGGGCGCCATGATCCGTCTCCTCTTCGTCGCGGCCGGCGGCGCGCTCGGGGCCGTCGCCCGCTACGGTGTCGGGCGCCTCGCCGCTCGACTTCATCCGGCCGCGGACTGGCCCTGGGGCACGCTGACGGTCAACGTCATCGGAGGCTTGCTGATGGGGCTGCTCTCCGGCTGGCTCACCTTCCGCGGAGGGTCGCAGGCGGAGTCGGTGCGCCTGTTCGCGGCCGTCGGTGTGCTGGGCGGGTTCACCACCTTCTCGGCGTTCTCGCTGGAGACGATGCTGCTCCTCGAGCGCCGCCAGCTCGCCATGGCAGCCGGCTATGTGGTCCTGTCGGTGATGTTGTCGATAGCCGCCCTGTTCGTCGGACTGGTGGTCGCCCGTCGCGCTCTCGGGGCCGCGCTTTGACGACGGAGGGCGGCTCCATCGGGGCGCCACCCATCCGACGACGCACGGCGCACGACTTCAGCGCCAGGCCGCTTCGACGCCGATGCTCGGCACGGTGATCGCACCCGGTCCCTCGTCGCGGCACGCGTTCGCGCCGCACACGCGACGCACCACCTGCACGCCGTGGGTGGCGTTCACGACCTCACCGTAGAGCCCCCACCAGAAGTTCGGGCTCGCCACCCAGCGCTTGGAGACCTTCAGGTCCAAGCGCACGTAGGGACGACTCCGATCCTCCCCCAAGAACACGAACTCGCCGCGCTCCGTGGCACGTCGACCTGGGATCCCGGATGCGTAGACGAACTTCGTGGACAGCCGCAGCTGATGGCCGAGGTCGTAGGAGAGCGCCGCGTTCAGCACGTGGGGTCGCTCGTAGCCCGGGATCGTGTGGATGGGGCCGAAGGTCCGGCTCGCCCGAGAGAAGGTGTAAGAGATCAGGCCGCCCATGCGATCCGTCAAAGGCTTCTTCAGGTAGAGCTCGAGGCCCGCGGATCTGCCGAAGGCCCGCCGCTCCCCGCTGCGCTCGTCGATGTCGAACGTCTGGCTCAGCCCGATCGGATCGCTCATCCGGTCCGTGGCGTTGATGAAGCCGCCGAAGGAGCTCGAGATCTTCCCCGGCAGATCGACCTCGACAGCCGCGGACGCGTGCACGCTCCGCTGGAGGCCACCCGGGAGTCCCCCGATCTGCGCGCCCGGGACCTGAGGCACGAAGTTCGGCGTCTGATGGGCGACGCCCACGCCGTGGACCGTGCGCACGGAGTCCGTGAGTCGATAGGTAGCGGTGAGGCGCGGGTCGACGGCGAACGCGGTGCGGCCCATGGATTGAAACACGTCCGCGCGGATACCTGGCGTCACGCTGACGCGCCCCTCGGGCCACAGCACCGCGTCCGCCCAAGCGCCGACGGTGAGATCCGTGCGCTCGGGGAAGAGCGTCGGGAAGAGCAGCGGATCGCTGACGGCCGGATCCACCTCCAAGCCGTACCGGTCGACGGAGAAATCGCCTCCTCCGCGGTACACGGCGTTGGACGCGCGGTGCTCGATGCGGGCGCGCCCGGCGAGGACGTCGTCGGAGATGTAGCCCGAGTTGCTCCGCGTACGATCGCGACCCCAGGTGAAGGCGGCGCGCGAGCGGGTCCGCGCCGAAAACTCGCGGTCCCAGCGCAGATCCACGCGGTGGAACTCCGTCCCGCCGAGCTGCCCGGAGGCGCTGTCGCCCGCGAAGTCGAAGGCGCCGAAGCCAAAGATGCTGAGGGTGTCGCGCTTGCCCAGGCGATAACCGACCAACCCTTGGTAGTCCCAGTAGTCGAGGCGCTGGTCCTGGCTCAGCATGCTGAGCAGCAGGGCCGTGTAAGAGTAGCGGCCCGCGAGGATCGCGTAGCCCCGCCCATCCGCCCAAGGCGCTTCGACGTAGGCGCCCGCGTCGAGCAAGCGCACAGAGGCCTCCCCCTGATAGGGGAGCTCGCCTCGCTCCGGGTCCGGCTCGACCAGCGTCGCCTCGACGGCCGCGCCCGCGTAGCGGCCGATGCGGGCCGGCATGGGGCCGCCGTGCATGTCGACCCGCTTGATGAGCGCGGGGTGAATCACCGAGGGCCCCAGGAACGCGTGGTAGAGGAGCGGTACCCGGATCTCGTCGATGAAGAAGCCGACGTTCCCGGGGGGGGCTCCTCGGATGAAGAACATCGGCACGAAGGTGGCGATGGGCGTGACCCCCGGCAGCACTTCGATGGAGCGCAGGGGGTCATCGAAGGCGCCAGGCAGGTTGCGGACCTCCGCGCGACTGAAGGTGCGGGCGCCGGGCTCCTCCACCTGGCCCCACACGACGATCTCCGTGACGGGCTCGCTCGTGGCGTCTCCGGCGCCCCCTCCCGTGCCTGACCCCGACGCGCCGGGCTCCGCGCTCGGCTCGTCCGGCGCGGTGGTCTGCTCGAAGCGCAGCTGGAAGAGGATGCGCGTGGCGACGGGCTCGGCGCCCCGCCGCGCCGGCTCGAAGCGCCAGCGC
>JAEWOQ010000299.1 GCA_023460875.1 Pseudomonadota bacterium | reverse complement strand
GGCGGGGCGCGCCAATCGGGTGCGGCGCGCCGCGCCGGCCCGCTTCCGGGGCGCGCCCCACCGGGGCGGCGCCTACCACTGCTCTCGATCAACGCAAGGGGGCGAGGGCGCCCCGTGGCGGTCGATCGAGGGGACGGCGCACACCAGTGGGTGGCTCCGAGCTGTCCGCGCGTGGCACGGGCACGCGAATGTGACTCGCTCGGGGGAGCACCTGATCGGAGAGATAGCCCGACTGTTTGTCGAGGGTGCGGGTGTCGTCTGCCTGGGGTGGCAGGGAGACCTGGTCCTCCCAGGAGGTCGTGCTCCCCTGCCGCGCGCAGTGTCCTTGTCCCAGGGTGTCCTCCCGACCGGGGTAGATCGGAGGGGGAGCTTCGATGGACTGCGCCAGCTCGCCGCACATCGGCACGGTCTCTGCTAGGGCCACGGAGGGCGCCGCGAGCACGAGCGTCAGGAGGATCAGCCGCCGCAAGGCCTCGCGCAGGACGCGACGTCCCTGGAGGATCTTCGAGATCCCTCGGCTCCGGCTCCAGTCTCCCATGAGGCTCTGCGCCGGAAGGATATCCGCAGAGGGTGGCGGCACAACGGGGAAACCGCTGAAAGGCTGAGTCATTCCAGGGGACCCTCCCGCGGGGGACCATTTCACTAAGTCATCCGAGCGCCCCTTTACTTGCCTACGTTGTCCTACATTGGCACCATGGCCCCATGTCGTCGCCCCCCACAGGTCTTGGCGCTCCTCTCGCGTCGGCCGCCGCTTCGGCCGCCGCTCCGGCCCCCAGCGCGAGCCCCGGCCCGGCTCCCAGCGCAGCGGCAGCCGTGGACGCGACGGAAGAACAGCTGCCCCGGCGCTTCGGACGCTTGACCTTGCTCAGGCGCCTGGCCCGTGGAGGGATGGGGGAGGTCTACCTGGCGAGCACCGGGGGCATCGAGGGGGCCGAGCGCGCCTGCGTGGTGAAGATCATCCGTCGCGAGCACGCCAGCGACGCTTCCTTTCGCGCCCGCTTCCTCGACGAGACCCGGATTCAAGCCCAACTCCAGCATCCGGGGGTGGCCCAAATCCTGGAGGCCTCGACCACCGAAGACGACTGCCCCTACGCGGTCGTGGAGTACGTGGAGGGGCGGCACCTGGGGGAGGTGCTCACCCGCTGCGCGCAGCTAGGGGTGCGGTTGGCTTGGGAGGACGCCGTGGCCATCGCGATCTCCCTCGGCGACGCCCTGGCTCACGTACACGAGCGTACGGACGCAGCGGGGCGCCCGCTGGAGATCGCGCATCGAGACCTCAGCCCCCAGAACGTGATGGTGGGGTACGCCGGCGATCTGAAGCTGATCGATTTCGGCACCGCGCGCGGCGAGAACCGCCGCTGCCGGACGGTCTCGGGGGTCGTCTACGCCAAACCGGGCTACGTGGCCCCGGAGGTCGCCAACCAGACCCCCGGCGGGGCGCCCGCGGACCTGTACGCCTTCGGCGTGATGCTCTGGGAGACAGTGGCGGGCCGGCGCTTCCTCCAGGGCAGCCCCATCGAACATCAGGCGGCGGTGGCTCGTGGAGAGCTGCACCCGTCGGCCCTGGCGGGGGAGGTCGGCGCGCCGGCGGAGCTCGACGGCATCATCGCCCGCCTGACCGCCCCCAGGATCGTGGATCGCTATCCGTCTGCCCACGCCGCGGTCGCGGAGCTCGTGCTGCTGCTCAAGCGGGGCGCCTCCCTGGCCAACGGGGACCGGAGCGTGCGGGGGCGCATCGCCCTCACGATGCAGCGCCTCTATCCCGCCGAGCCCGCCCGCTCTCGCGCCGACTTCGCGCGCCGGGCGGCCCAGGCGCGCCGGCTGACGCCCAAGGAGCACGGCCTCCCTGCGCCTTCCCCGGTTACGCCGCGCAGCGAGCTCGAGAGCGCCGAGGGGCTCCTCCCCGGCACGCGTTATCGCCTCGTGAAGCCGCTGGCGGTGGGGGCGATGGGCGAGGTGTTCGAGGCCTGCCACGTGGACCTCGGGCGCCCTGTCGCGCTCAAGGTGCTCCCCCGCGCAGCCTCCGGGAGCGCGGAGCGGCGGCAGCGGTTCCGCACGGAGGCGCGGGCCATCGCGCGCCTCGCTCACGACAACCTGGTCACCCTCCATGACTTCGGCATCGCCGCCGATGGCCGCTTCTATTACGCGATGGAGCTGCTGGAGGGGGAGTCCCTCGAGGCGCGCCTCCGCCGCGGTCCCCTCGAGTGGCGTCACGCCGTGGAGCTCGCGCTCCAGGCGTGCGCCGCGCTGGAGGCGGCCCACGGCGCCGGCGTCATTCACAGAGACATCACGCCCGCCAACCTGTTCCTCACGGCGCAGGGCGCGGTCAAGCTGCTCGATTTCGGGGTGGCGCGCTTCGCCACGGAGCCGCGCGCCGGGGACGACGCCCAGCCCGCGGTGATCGGCACCCCCGAGTACCTCGCCCCCGAACAGGCCGCGGGCGCGGACGCGGACGAACGGGCGGACATCTACGCCATCGGGGCCGTGCTCTACGAAATGGTCACGGGGCTCCCCCCACACCTGCTCGGGCCCCGGGAGACGCTGAACGTGCCGGCGCTGCTGACCGCGAAGATCTCCGCCACGCCGCCGCCGCCGCGCATCTGCGCCCCGGACCGCGACATCCCCCCCTCCCTCGACCGGATCATCGTGCAGGCGCTCTCCCGTGAGCCCCAACGGCGCTTCCCGGGAGCCACGGCGCTCAAGCAGGCCTTGATGGCGTCATTGTACGAGCCCGGGCGCCAGCGCCGACGACGCTTCGCGTACGTCGGTGCCGGCGCGGCGAGCGCCGTGGCCGCCTTCTCTGCCCTCATGGCCCTCGGCGGGGGTGAGGCTCTGCCGACGCCCAGCGCCGCGCCCTGGAGCGTCGTCGACGAGGCGCACCTCCCCCGGGACGTGAGCGACGGACCGAAGGAGCCGGCGGGGCTAGAGATCCCCGCGCCTGCAGAGTCCGCGGCGGAGGAGCGCGCTCCGTCCATCACGGCCGCGGTCACCACGGGCGTCTCCTCTGACGCTGGCGTCGCCTCCTCCGACGGCGCCCCCGAAGACTCCGCCTCCGACGACGTCGGCTCCGAAGAGCCCCGCGAGGCCGCGCAGACGACCGTGGCTGACGAGCTGCTGGAGCGGATCGAGGCTGGCCTGGAGCGGGTGAGGCGCGGGCAGCGGATCGAGGGCTACAACGCGCTCAAGGCGATCGCTTTGAAGCATCCCCAACACGCGGGCGCCCAACGGGGCTGGTCCCTCGGGGCGATCCAGGTGAAGGCCTGGGGTGAGGCCCTCCGAGCGGCTCGGAGCTGGGCTGAGCTGGAGCCCTCTGCGGAGGCGCGCCTGCACCTCGCGAAGATGGAGAGGGCCACGGTGCGGGGAGACGCGATCAAGACGCTCGAAGAGCTGCTCGACGAGCACCCCTCCTACGCAGAGGCGCAGGCCTTGCTCGACGAGTATCGCCGCGAGCGCGTCGCCCAGCGCTGACGATGCCGAGGCATCTGCGCAGAGCAGTTCGCAGTCCGCAGGGCGCCTGCGGCGTTGGCACGGTCGAGGAGCGCGGCCTTTCGCAGCCAAGCGATCGATCCGAGCGCGATGACTTGCCCAGGGGGCCCGTCGCTTCTAAGTCTCCCGGACCGCGAGGGCTCCCCGGTGGAGCTGGGCTCGCTCCGGTCTGGGCTCGCTCCGGCTCGAGCTCGCTCCGGTCTGGGCTCGCTCCGGCCCTTGTCCACGCAGCATGGCAGCGCCCCCCATCTCCGCTCAGAACGTCGTCACCGTAGGCAACCCGTATCAGGTCGTCCTGCGCCTGGCGATGCCGACGGTGCTGGCCATGCTCACCCAGAGCATCGTCAACGAGATCGACATCGTCTTCTTCTCCTGGCTGCCCCAGCCGGAGTCCTCGAACGCGCAGGCCGCCCTCCTCCCGTCCCTGATCATCCTGTGGGCCTTCGGCGGCTCCCTGAGCGCCGTCTCCGTGGGGACCCAGGCCCTCGCGGCTCGCCGCTTCGCCGAGGGCAACCACGAGCGCTCCGGCGGCGTCGTCGTGAACTCGTGGGTCTTCGCCCTGCTGGCAAGCATCGCCTTCACGGTGCTCGGCTACCTGGTGCTGCCGCACCTCCTCAACGGGCTCATCGACGTCCCCGAGGTGAGGGACGCAGCCCGCGCTTACCTGAACTGGCGACTCCTCGGCATCGCCTCGATGGTGATCACGTTCTCCTTCAAGGCGTTCTTCGACGGTATCGGCAAGACGCACGTGCACCTGGTGAGCGCGGTCATCATGAACGTGCTGAACGTAGTGCTGTGCTTGATCTTCATCTTCGGCAAGCTCGGCGCGCCTCGCATGGGCATCGCCGGGGCCGGCTTCGCGGGCTTCATCTCCACCTGGGTCGGCCTGGGGATCATGCTGGCTTGGGCCGGGCGGCAGAAGTATCGGGCTCGCTACCGCCCGTTCTCCTTGAGGAAGTTCGAGCCGGGGCTGGTGCGGGAGATCTTGAAGCTCTCGGTGCCGAGCGCGGTGGCCACCCTCGCGGTGATGAGCGGGTTCGCGTTGTTCTCGAAGATCGTGAGCCAGCTCGACGCCAACGCCAGCGCCGTGGCGCCCGGGGGAGTGGCGGACGAGGCGGTGAACAGCGCCGCCACGACGGTGATCGTGGGTATCCTCAAGCTCACGTTCACGGCGTGCCTCGCCTTCGGTACCTCGACGGCGACCTTGGTGAGTCAGTCATTGGGGGAGGGGGACGGGGCGAAGGCGACGCGGTTCGGCTGGGTCTCGGTGCGCCTCGGGCTCGCCATCTTCGGGGTGGTCGGGTTCCTCGAGGGGGTGGTCTTCCCGGAGCAGATCCTGTCCTTCGTCTCCAACAGCCCAGCGGTGCAACAGGCCGCGCTCGTGCCGATGCGTATGATGGGCATCTGCACGCCCTGCATCGCGGTGGGGATGATCCTCACCCAGGCCCTGTTCGGAGCGGGGAACAGCTTCTTCGTCATGGTGGTGGAGCTCATCCTCCACTTCACCTGTCTCGTGCCCCTCGCCTTCATCCTAGGGATCACCCTCGGCTTCGGGTTGGTGGGGATCTGGAGCGCCGCCTGCGTCTACGCCCTGCTGCTCATGATCGTGATGATCGTGAAGTTTGCCGGCGGTGGCTGGCAGCACATCCGGATCTGAACGGCCCGCTCTCGGGGCGCTGCGGACGATCCCCGCGCGGGCCCGCGGCGGCTCGGTGGCTCAGCGGCTCGGAGGATCCGCGGCTCGGTGGCTCCAGCGGCTCGGTGGCTCAGCGGCTCGGAGGATCCGTGGCGACCACCCGGCACGCGAGCTCGGTGCGCGTCGAGGGGCTCTCGTCGGCCAGGACGGGCGCGACGTCGCCGAAGCGCTCGAGGCGGAGCAGGCTCAAAGCGGCCATCTTTCGGTGCGACGAGCGCGCGTCTTCGAGCTGCGCTCTCAGGAGCGGGACGACCTCGCCGTCACCGTGCGCCGCGAGGGCGGCTCGTGCTTGGAGCGCCGCGGAGCCCTTGCCCCGGG
>JAEWOQ010000298.1 GCA_023460875.1 Pseudomonadota bacterium | reverse complement strand
AGTGCCGGTTGCGCCATTGTACAGGCTCGATGCAGTCGAAGTGTTGGGGGGCTCCCCCGCTCGTGAGCGGGCGGCGTGAGGCGCGCCGTGCTCGCTCCGCTGCGCGCGTCGCGGGCCCTCTTGTCTGAGCTCGCCTCCTCGGCCCGCCACAATCGTCCACGTTGCTCCTCCACGCTCCCCTCGCTCCCCATCCGAAACCTCGCGCGCCTGCGGGGGCTGCGCGCAGCCGAGGGGCCCGCAAGCACTGCGAAGAACCCCTCCGTGCGTTACTCCGGCACCTCGCAGTCCTCCGGGCAGTTGCAGTGGTTCTCGCCATCCTCACAGGTGCCGTCGCCGCAGGCGCGGCACACCGGGAAGTCGAAGCCGTGCAAACCGTGAGGTTTGCACTCGTTCGTCTGCAACCCGACGAGGATCTCCGAAGTAGGAATACCGCACGTCTCGACCAGTCCGACGCAACACCGTACGTCTCGTTGCATCCCTACGCTCGCGCAGGGCAACGGTTCGGGCAGCGTCGAACACCGCGGCTCGCCGGCGCAGTCAGGTATCACCTGACAACGCTCCGCGGGGCAGTCCGCTACGGGGATCGATGCGCAGAACGCCCGGTCGCAGAACACTTTCACCTCTGCCAAGACGGACGAGCACTGCGGATACGATGCGCATTCGGCGACGTCGAGCTCGGAGCAATCCACGAACTCGGGCTGGTCCGTCAGTATGGCTGGACCGCCCCCTTCGCCCGGCACGAAGGTCCGACGCTTCCACCGGCCGTCACGTGTGCACAAGAAGTCCTCCGAAGAGGCCCCGTAGCTGCAGCGCATCCCGGCTCGGTCGCACGCCGAGCTCGGCACGGGCTCCGTTGAAGGACACGAGGCCTCGACGGCAGGCTCCGAGGGTTCGACGGGCGCATCACCACCGCTGCCCTCCGCTCCTCCCGTGGGGGCGCTCCGCGTGACGTCTCCAGAATCGTGGCGCGCGCATGCCGACCACCAACCGGCGAGGAAGACGAGGGAGAGGCTCATCCCCCAGCGACCACGACGACCGACACGTCCCGGCGATGTGCCGCCCGCCGCACCCCACCCGCCCATCACGGCCCCCCTCCGTTCGCTCCGCCAGCGCCTGCGGAGCTGTGATCGGTGCGGGCGAGCCGGAAGCCATAGCAGGGGAAACGGCGGGAGTTGTCGAGGAAGCCACTCATGCGGTTAGCAGCCCGGTGAAATGACGCCCTCCCGGCGTAATAACCGCCACCGCGTCCAGCTTGGGCGTACTTGCTTACACCCGAAGGATTCGAAACCCTGAACACCGGGTCGACGTGCGTCCCCGGTGGTCTGCTCGAATAACCGCCATCGTAAAACCACTCGGCAATGTTCCCCGAGGCGTCATACAAGCCCCATCCGTTCGGTACCTTCAGCCCCACAGGGTGGGCCTTGTTGCCCGAGTTGGCGCAGTACCAGGAGATCGGGTCCAAAACCTCGTCCTCCAGGCACTTGCCTCGGTCTTCGTAAGGCGTGATTTCCCCCGAATAGAACGTCGTCCTAGTCCCGGCCCGCGCGGCATATTCCCATTCCGCCTCCGTCGGGAGTCGGTAGCCTTCGCAAGCGTAAACGTTCTCCGCGCGAGGGGTCGAGCTCTCGCAGGTGAAGTCGACACCCATCGTCCCGCTGCACCCCTGCAGCTCGAAGCAGGGGGCGAGCCCCTCTTGCTCCGAGCGCCAGTTGGCGTAGGCGAGAGATTCGTACCAGCTGAGGTGTCCGACCGGACAGCTCGGCTCGTAGCAGCCGGTGGGTCCGCTGTCGGGAAGGCCCTTTGGCACCGGGTGTCCTGCCTTCTGCCAATCTTCGATGGTGACCTCGTACTGCCCGATGAAGAAGGGGCGCGTCAGGGTCACCTCGACGAGCGCCTCGTTGGCGTAGACGCCGGGAGGATACTCTTCGGGATTGCGCCCCATCAGGAAGCAGCCCGCCGGGATCCGGCACATGCGGTCCTGGCAATCCGCGACGACGGAGACATGAGCAGAGTCGGCGCAGTCTGGGGAGAGAGACGTCGGTTCATGGCCTTCGCGGAGGCCTCCGGTATCCGACGACACCGGGGGCGAACCGCTCGTTCCATCGATGCCGCCGTGTCCCCCACCACCGGCGGAGACCTGAGCCTCCCCGCCGGTAGACAGGCTCTCCGTCGGAGACGCCTCATCGCGAGGTACGCAGGCGCTCCCAGCACAGCCCATGAGGAGGAGCGGGACGAGGAGGCATCTCATGGCGCGCCACCTACGCTCAGGTTCTCGTCGATACCGTAGGCGAGCCCCTGATCACGAACTTCTGCTGCCTGGTTGTCGTCTCCAGCGTTGTCGGCTGCCGCAACCACGCTCCCCCAACAAAACTGGCTGCTCTCGTGTCCTGCGCAGGCGGCGGAGTGGTTCGGCATCACGTCGTAGAGCCTCCACAGGTCGATCATCGACCACTTGTGGTCTGCCTGGGTGTTCAGGGAGTAGAGGAATTTCATCCAGTCGACCTCCGTGGAGCGGTCTTCGTTCGTGCGCCCGCCGGCCAGCTCCGGGCAGTGCCGGTTGCGCCATTGTACAGGCTCGATGCAATCAAATGGTTGGGGGGCTCCCCCGCTCGTGAGCGGGCGCCGTGAGGCGCGCCGTGCTCGCTCCGCTGCGCGCGGCGCGGGCCCTCTTGTCTGTGCTCGCCTCCTCGGCCCGCCACAATCGTCCACGTTGCTCCTCCACGCTCCCCTCGCTCCCCATCCGAAACCTCGCGTGCCTGCGGGGGCTGCGCGCAGCCGAGGGGCCCGCAGGCACCGCGAGGTTGGTGCTCGCCGCCCTACGGCTCCCCTCCGTTCGCTCCGCCAGCGCCTGCGGAGCTGTCGTCCGTCCGGGCGAGCCGGAAGCCGTAGCTAGGGAAACGGCGGGCGTTGTCGAGGTTGCCGTCCATGCGGTTCGCCGCGCGGTGGAACGAGGCCCTTACGGAATAATAGCCTCCGCCCCGCCCCGCGAGAGGTTGTCCTCCTAGGCGCTGTACGCGGAGGACAGGGTCGACGAAGGGGGCAGATGGTCGGCTGGAGTAACCGCCATCGTAAATCCATTCGGCGATGTTCCCAAGGGTGTCATACAATCCCCAGGAGTTCGGTTGTTTTAGGCCTACCGGGTGTGCCTTACGGTCCGAGTTGGCGCAGTACCAGGCGATCGGGTCCAGAGCCTCATCCTCAAGGCATTTGCCAAGCCGATCGTGTGGCGTGATCTCTCCCGAGTAGAACGTCGTCCGCGTCCCTGCGCGTGTGGCATACTCCCACTCGGCCTCCGTCGGGAGTCGGTAGCCTTCGCAAGCGTAAACGTTCTCTGCACGAGGGGTGGAGCCCTCGCAGGTGAAGTCGACGCCCATCGTCCCGCTGCACCCCTGGAGCTCGAAGCAGGGGGCGAGCCCCTCCTGCTCCGAGCGCCAGTTGGCGTAGGCGAGAGACTCGTACCAGCTGAGGTGTCCGACCGGACAGCTCGGCTCGTAGCAACCGTTGGTTCCGCTGTCGGGAAGGCCCTTTGGCACCGGGTGTCCTGCCTTCTGCCAATCTTCGATGGTCACCTCGTACTGCCCGATGAAGAAGGAGCGCGTGAGCGTCACCTCGACGAGCGCCTCGTTGGCGTAGACGCCGGGAGGATACTCTTCGGGATTGCGCCCCATCAGGAAGCAGCCCGCCGGGATCCGGCACATGCCGTCCTGGCAATCCGCGACGACGGAGACATGAGCAGAGTCGGCGCAGTCGGGGGAGAGAGACGTCGGCTCATGGCCTTCGCGGAGGCCCCCCGTATCCGAAGACACGGGGGGCGAACCGCTCGTTCCACCAAGGCCTGCGTCGTTCCCGCCGGTTGCTGGGACTCCGCCTGTAGCGGAGTTTTCCTTCGGAAGGCCTTCGTCCCGAGGCACGCAGGCGCTTCCGACGCTCCCGGCCAACGCTAGCAGGGCAACGGAGTGCCTCATGGCGCATCACTCATGCTCAGGTTTTCGTCGATGCCGTATGCGAGGCCCCGATCGCGAACCTCTGCTGCTTGGTTGTCGCCTCCGACCTCGGTCGCAGCATCCCTGACACTCCCCCAACAAAACTGGCTGCTCTCGTGTCCTGCGCAGGCGGCGGAGTGGCTCGGCATCACGTCGTAGAGCCTCCACAGGTCGATCATCGACCACTTGTGGTCTGCCTGGGTGTTCAGGGAGTAGAGGAACTTCATCCAGTCGACCTCCGTGGAGCGGTCTTCGTTCGTGCGCCCGCCGGCCAGCTCCGGGCAGTGCCGGTTGCGCCATTGTACAGGCTCGATGCAATCGAATGGAACCGGTGGCTTGTTCTTCTGGAGGCCGCCGGCCCACGGGTCGCAATCTCCGGAGGTGCAGGTCTCGAGCACGGTCTCCTTGTAATAGGGGAAGATGCAGTCGTTCTCGCCATGGTTGTTCAGGGTGCGGGCCGCATAGAACTGAGCGAAGCCCTCCCCGTGGGCCTCGCCGTAGCGCTCGAGGGACTGCATGCAGTGCAGCTTGTTCGCCGCTTCCACCTGGCTGCAGCCGCACATGTCGGGCGTGCCCGGAGGGTCTGCGTGGACGACGTCGAGATCCGTGCTCGAGCTCGGTGCGCCCCCCTCTTTCGTGAAGGCGTACATGCCGTCGAAGCCGGTCACGGTTTTGCCCATCCTGCCGACCGCCTTCGCTTGTACGAGGTGCCCTGCCTCGTGGAGGATGACGCCCTTCCAGAAGGTCTGGTCGTAGGTGGTGCGTCCCTCGAGCATGTCCCGCCCCGGGCCGAGCCAGAGGTAGCCGTCGGCCACGCACGCATCCCCGATGATGTCGAAGCTCGACCTCGGGCAGGAGTCGTTCGCCATCAGGAGGTAGTTTCCGCCGAGGATGCCGTTGTCCGGCGTGCCTACCAGGGTGCTCACGGCGGCGGCGACTCGCGACGAGATGCGCTGCTGCTCGTCGCTTGGGTCATCCCACAGCCCGACGACCGTGGCGTTCGGGTCGGGGTAGCGGTAGCCGTGCTGCTCGAGCCAGAACCCATTTGGATGGACGACTCCTTGGAAGCGATGGTGGAACAGGTGCGCCTGCTTGGCCTTCACGTCGATCACGTGCGGGGCCCGGACGCCGCCCTCGACCTTCGCGGAGAGGTAGGCGGGATCGACGTAGATGACCCTCCAGCTGGCCGTCCCGCCGGCGCGCTCTGCGATGGTCCCGGCTGCGGCCGCGGTGGCTTCGGCCATACACTCGTCCTTGGTGGTCGCGGTGGTCGAGTTCAAGCAAAACACGGGGGAATACTCGAGGACGACGTAGTCCGTCCTCGCCGCGTCGTGCACCAGCTCCGGCCGCCGCGGGCGATGCCCGTCCGGCACGCAGCCGTTCTCGTCGAGGAAGCCCTCGTAGCGCACCTTGCCGTCGATCAGGAGCTTGCCCCAGGCGTAGCGCGCGGGCTCGACGACGTCGGGGACGAGCCGGTCTTCTCCGAGGCCGGTGTCGAGGTACTCCGCGACGAAGCTGGCGCAGACGGGGACCTCCACGTCCTCCACCTCCGGCTCCGGCGGCCCGGTGATCTCCGCCTCCCAGCACAGGCCCCAGCCTCTGAAGGTGTGGCAGACCTCACCGGGGCCGACGGGACCGAAGAGATCGCGCCCTGGGTTGTCGCGGTGGCGCGTCGCCTCGCCCCGGACCGTGCTCCCATCCCAGTTGTCGACGTCGAAGCTGACGCTCCACTCTTTGTCGCTGCCGCCGCAACCAATCCGATCTCGCTCAAGGATCGCGGCGGAGACCTTGACCAGCTGCTGGTCGGCGGGCACGGGCGTGGACAGCTCCACGTCGATGTCGCACCAGGAGTGCTGATGACAGTCAGCGAGGTCCCTCCTGGGCAAACGGACGCCGTTGATCTCGAGATCGACCAGGGAGGGCTCCACGGAGCTCCCGCAAGCCCAGCCATCCTCGCCCACCCTGATCCTCGTGAAGTGCACGCGGAAGTCCGGGTCCGGGGCGGTGAGGGCCGCAGGGGGCGCCGCCGGCACGTAGCCCGAGGGGTCGAGCATGCGGAACTTGGACTGTCCGGCGGGCGCCCCCACCGGGGCGGTGCCCGGAGCTGGCACCCGCGCCTGGGCGAGCGCGTTCGGCAGGCTCGGCCGGTCCCCCGGGATCATGAACAGCTGCGGATAGACCCGCTCCCAGTGCGCGAAGGGCACGAACTGCAGCGTCAGATCTGGCTCGATCTCCAGGGACTTCGCCCAGATCGCGCCGGTGAAGGTGCGGTGGGCCGGGGCGAGCCGGACCGCGGCCTTCGGAGCGAAGATCGTCCCATCGATCTGCCGCTCGATGGACACCCGCTCGCTCGTCGTCAAGACGACGAAGAGGTCCTCGGGAGAGCCGACCAGCTCGAAGGTCCCCTTGAAGTCGAAGCGCTGCCGCACGAAGAGGAGCGTGGGGCGGCCGGGGGTCGTCTCGACCCGCAAGACGGCCTCGGGCTCGACGGCGAGGCTCTCCAGGTACCAGCTCGAGGCCCCTTCGGCGGGCGCGCCGAGGACGAGGGTCGATCGGGACTGGAGAGAGACGTGCCCATGGGCCCCCGGCGGGAGGGTGAGGGCAGGGGCGTCCGGTCCCCTCAGGACGTCATCGCCTCCCAGGAACTCCACCGTCCTCTCGGCCAGGGCCGGCCTGGGCAGCGAGGCGTTCGCCTCGATGGCCCCGGTGACCACCACCTGATTGCCTTGAGTGACCGAGCCGCTCGCGACGACGTCTCCCTCGACGCGGCCGCGGTCGTCGAGGCGCACGTCCCCTTGCCCCCGGAGACCGAAGATCTGCGCGTCAGACTGCACGTGGACCGAGCCCGTCCCGGTGTTGACGAGGTACCCGGCTCCGTCTCCCGCCACCGACATTTGGGTGCGCCCCCCGACGCGAACCTCCTCGGTGCCGGAGAAGGCGATCTCCTGCAGGGGCACCCCCGGATCGAGGGTGAGCGTCAAGGTCTCCGTCGCCGCGGCGGTGACCCGCTGCCGCGCGGTGCTCGTCTCTTCGGGGACCGCGTCCTTCTCGGAGGTCCCACACCCCAGCGCAAAGAGCGCCCCAGCCGCCCAGAGGGCGGCCCCCATTCGATATGCCTTCATTGCCATTCTCCGCGCTGCTCGCGTCCAGTTGATTTGCTAGACAAACGCCCCCCTCCGGCTCGCGGAGAGCCGAGGTGAGCTTGTCCTCGTACTCATCTCTCGGTCAATGAGCGGCGGCGTTGCGTGAAATCGACCGGAAGGCGCGGATTTTTTCGCGAGCGCTCGGGGCACCGTGGACGCGACTCGATCTGACGACTGCCTCTGCCCTCGGCCCCGCGTTTCCAGTAAGGTAGCCGCCCATGTCGCTCGATCCGTCGAGGGGGAGGAGCTCCGATCGGCTCGGTTCCGAGGGCTCCGAGGGCAGCGAGGCCTTGCAGCAGCTGAAGCGGGGGGAGATCACGCTAGAGCAATACATCGATGATCGCGTCGACGACGCGCTACGCCGGTTGGACCCGCGCTTCGCCGCCGGCCCGCGCCGAGCGCTGCTGAGGGAGGTGCTCCGGGAGCAGGCCCTGCTCGATCCGACGATCCATCGGTATCTACGCCGCGCCACCGGGCGCGCCTTCACCTCCGAGATCGAGTGATGAAGCACGTCGAGGGAGGGGAGCAGCCCGAGGTGCTCGATCGCTTTCACGCCGAGCTCGGCCTCGTCGATGAGATCGCCAGGCAGCTGGCGCGCAGCCTGCGCGCGCGGCTGGATTTCGACGAGCTGCGCGGGGCAGGGCGCGAGGGGCTCTGGGACGCGGCCCTGCGCTACGATGCCGAGTGTGACGTCCCCTTCAGGATGTTCGCGATCTGTCGCGTGCGAGGGGCCATGCTCGACCACCTGCGGCGGATGGCGCCGATCCCGCGCCGCGCCTACCAACGACTGGTCGTCATGGAGGCCGCCCACCTCGTGAGCGAGGGGCAGGCGGAGCGCTCCCCCTCGGAGTCGACGCTGTCCGGAGACGTGGCTGAGGAAGCGATCCGCGAGCACCTGCTGGCGATGCTGACGGCGGAGGCGATGCGCCTCGTGAGCGTCGGGAGCCTGGCCGACATGGAGGACGGGATCCTCGACCCCGAGGAGGCCTACGAGCGAGAGGAGCTCGCTGCGGACATCCGAGCGGAGGTCGAGCACCTCGCGCCCGAGCAAGCGACGGTCATCCGTCGATACTATTTCGACGAGCACGGCCTGGGCCGGATCGCCGCGGACATGAACGTGAGCAAGTCGTGGGTGAGCCGCCTGCACACCCGGGCGATCACCCTGCTCTCCTTCCGCCTCCGGGCGCGCAAGATCGGGTAACGTACATGGACGGGCCCTTGCGGATCGGAGAGACCTTCCTTGGCAAGTACGAGGTGCGCGCCGAGATCGGTCGGGGCGGGCACGCGGTCGTGTACCACGCCGTCCACAACCACCTGCACCGCCACCTCGCCATCAAGATCCTGTATCGACGCGGGGGCCTGACGGAGGAGATGCAGCTGCGCGGTCAGCAGGAGGCCTCGCTCCTCGGACAGTTCGATCATCCGAACATCGTGAAGGTCCACGACGCGGGCACGGACGGAGGATACCTCTATCTGGTCATGGAGCTCCTCCGCGGTCGGACGCTCCGGCAGGTGCTGCGCACGTTCGGGCCGCTGCACATGCTCGAGGTGCTGGACGTCGCCGAGGCGGTGGCCGCGGGCCTCGTGGCCGCTCACGAACGGGACATCATCCACCGCGACCTCAAGCCCGAGAACGTCTTCGTCTCGTCGGAGTGCGCACCGAAGATCCTCGACTTCGGCATCGCGAAGGCCGTGGGCGCGAAGTGGCAGACACGCCTCAACTGCGTGCCGGGCACCCCCGGGTACATGAGCCCGGAGCAGCTGCTCGGCAGGAAGGCGACGCCGAGGAGCGACCTGCACGCCCTCGGGTTGATCATCTACGAGATGGTGACGGGGGTGCACCCGCTGCTCCAGTGGCCCGGCGAGCGCCCGAGCAAGCAGGAGCTCGTCCGCAGGCTGGTCGAGGTCGTGCCGCCGCGGCTGGATTGGCTCGTCCCCACCACCCCCGACTACATCGCCCGGGTCGCGAAGACCCTCGTCGCGAAGGATCCGGCGCAGCGCCCCGACTCCGCGAAGCGGGTGCTGGCGCTGCTCCGCGCGTACCGCGTCCGCGTCGTCGCCGAGTGCGGCGACGAGTCCCCTCGGCGAGATCTGGCCGGGGGCGCGCCGACCCGGTCGTTCGAGCCACGAGGCGGTGTGACCGTCTTCTTGAGCCCATCTCAAGCAGCGCTCGCCTTCGACAGCGGGCTGCCCACGGAGCAGGACGACGACGCAGCCCGAGCCGCGATGGCGGGCAGAGCAGCGACGGTGCACGTCCACGACTCGACGCCGTCCGTGCTCGTCGCCGCGCCCGCGCCGGTGGCCGCGAGGGAGGTTCCTCCGGCTCTGCTCGCGGCAGTTCGCCCAGAGGATCGGGCGCCCGGCCTGGGCACGCCGGGGCGCCTCGCGGGGCGCCGACGCCAATGGTCGAGTGGCCCGGCGCAGGATCGAGTCCCCGTCCCCCCGGTCCCCGTCCCCCCGGTCCCCGTCCCCCCGGTCCCC